>JASHOE010000324.1 GCA_030041275.1 Streptosporangiaceae bacterium | reverse complement strand
GGGCCTCGGCAAGTCGCCGCAGACGCTGGCGCTGCTCCAGGCCGAGCGAGACGCTGGGACCGCCACCGGGTCTACGTTGCTGATCTGCCCGATGTCGCTGGTGGGGAACTGGCAGCGGGAGGCCGCCCGGTTTACTCCGGAGCTCAGCGTGCACGTGCACCACGGCGCTGATCGTCTCGCGGGCCCGGAGCTGGCCGCAGCCGTCGCATCTGCTGACCTGGTCATCACCACCTATGGCGTTGCCACCAGGGACCGCGCAGCGCTCGCGGAGGTGCCGTGGGCGCGGGTGGTGGTCGACGAAGCCCAGAACATCAAGAACGCGTCCACCCGGCAGGCGCAGGCGGTCCGCGCGATCCCGGCCGCGGCTCGGATCGCGCTGACCGGCACGCCGGTTGAGAACCGGCTGGCGGACCTGTGGTCGATCATGGAGTTCACCAGCCCCGGATTGCTCGGGCCGGCCGAGAAGTTCCGGCGCCGGTTCGCGATCCCGATCGAGCGCAATTCCGACGCGGCGGCGACGGAGCAACTGAAGCGGATCACCGGGCCGTTCATCCTGCGCCGGCTGAAGACCGACAAGAGCGTGATTGCGGACCTTCCGGACAAGCTGGAGATGAAGGTCTGGTGCAACCTGACGCCGGAGCAGGCATCGCTGTACCAGGCGACCGTCGACGACATGATGGCGCGTATCGAGGCTGCTGAGCCGGGGATCGAGCGCCGTGGTCTCGTGCTGGCCACGATGGCCAAACTCAAGCAAGTCTGCAACCACCCGGCGCACCTCCTCGGCGATGGTTCGCGCCTGGACGGCCGATCCGGCAAACTTGCGCGGCTCGAGGAGATCTGCGAGGAGCTCACGCAGGCCGGAGACCGGGCGCTGTGCTTCACCCAGTACGCGGAGTTCGGGCGCATGCTGCAGCCCTATCTCGCCGCCAGGCTCGGCTGCCCGGTTCACTTCCTGCATGGAGCGACGCCCAAGCGACGGCGTGACGAGATGGTCGCCGACTTCCAGCAGGGCGAGGGCCCGGCCGTCTTCCTGCTTTCGCTCAAGGCGGGCGGTACCGGACTGAACCTGACCGCCGCGAGTCATGTGATTCACGTGGACCGGTGGTGGAACCCCGCAGTAGAAGATCAGGCGACCGACCGCGCGTTCCGCATTGGCCAGCGCCGCGACGTGCAGGTCCGCAAGTTCGTGTGCGTGGGTACCGTCGAGGAGCGTATCGATCAGATGATCGAGGACAAGAAGGCCCTGGCCCAGGCCATCGTCGGCACCGGCGAGAGCTGGCTCAGCGAGATGTCGGTGGCTGAGCTGCGTCAGGTGATCGAATTGTCACCCGAGGCGGTGTCGCAATGACCGACGACACCGGCCAGTTCTATCCGCCATCGCGGCCGCGACGTGCCGCGGGAGGCATCAAGGCTCGCAGCAAGCGCGGCCCGATCGGCGAGCGGTGGTGGTCGCGCCGGTTCATCGACGTGCTTGAGTCCCTCGGTCTCGCGAGCCGGCTGAGCCGAGGGCGCAGCTACGCGAGGTCCGGCCAGGTCCTCGCGCTGGACATCAGCACCGGGCACGTGACCGCGACCGTGCAGGGGTCGCGGGTCAAGCCGTACCTGGTGCGGCTGACGGTCGATCCGCTGACCACCAGGCAGTGGCGAGCCGTCGAGGCCTCGCTCGCCGGCCGCGCAGTGTTCCGGGCGAGGCTGCTGGCAGGGGAGATGCCAGCCGAGATCGAGCAGATTTTCGCTGACTGCGGCACGCCGCTGTTTCCGAGGTCGGCCAGAGATCTCGAGATGGCGTGTTCCTGCCCGGACTGGGAGGTGCCGTGCAAGCACCTGGCCGCGGTGTGTTACGTGCTCGCCGAGGCTTTTGATGACGATCCGTTCGGCATGCTCGCCTGGCGCGGCAAGGGCCGCGCGGAGCTGCTGGCGTCGTTGCGGTCGATCAGCGGTGGCCGGGAGCCGGCCGGGCGCCCGCCGGTGATTGAGGTGCCGGACCGGCCGCTCGCCGAGTGCGTCGCCGGGTTCTGGGCGCCCGCCCTCAGCCCGGCCAGGCTCCGGTCGCTGCCGCTGGCCGCGGCCACGCCGCCCGACTTGCTGCTGCGAAGTGTCGAGCCGCCGTTGCTCATCGCGGGCGGGCAGGACCTGGCGACCTTGCTGCGGCCCGCCTACCTCGCCATGACGGGGTGCGATCCAGACGATCCGGACGCCGCCCGCCAGTGAAGACGGCACGTCGCGGTGGATTCCGCCGCCCCGATCCAGCTCTGGTTGAATAGGGCAATGCTCATTAGGGACGCACATCCGGACGAACTGCCCGAAGTCGGGGAGCTGCGCCTCGCGGCGTACCGCGCCGACGGCTACCTGTCGCCGGACTCCGGTTATGCACCGAGGCTGCGCGACCTCGGAGCGGACGGAGTGGGCCAGGTACTGGTCGCCGTGGCCAGCGAAGCTGGCCCGATCCTCGGCACCGTGATGCTGCAGCCGTGGCGGCCCGAAGCCGGCCACGTGGTGCACGGACCGAGCGAAGCTGAGATCCGCGCGCTCGCCGTGCGACCTGCCGCGCAGCGCGCTGGCGTCGGACGCGCCCTGCTGGCCGCGGTGGTCGACCTCGCGGTGCTGGAAGGCGTCCGGCACTTGGTGCTACTGACGCAGCCTGAGATGAAGGCCGCCCACCGGCTGTACGAACAGGCTGGGTTCAGCCGACTGCCAGATCGCGACTGGTCACCCGAGCCCGGCACCACGCTGCTGGCGTACGGCAAGCAGCTTCGTGACGAGGCCGCTTAGCCGCGCCCGTTAGGGTGAGGAGGCCGAGGCGGCAGCGTCGGCGAAGGTGAGGAGCGATATGGCCAACGGGGTACCGGAGATTTCAGCCGCAGCCGTGCCTGCGGAGGCGTGGCTGCTCGACGTGCGCGAGGACGACGAGTGGGCGGCCGGCCACGCGCCCGAGGCGACGCACATTCCGATGGGCGACCTCGGCGCGCGCACCGGCGAACTGCCCGTCGATCAGGAGATCTACGTGATCTGCAGATCTGGCCACCGCTCCGCGCGCGTCACCCAGGCCCTCAACGGGGCTGGCTGGCAGGCCGTGAACGTCGGCGGCGGCATGCAGGACTGGGCTGCGGCCGGCCGGCCGATGACTGCGGACTCGGGTGCGGCGCCGTACGTCGCCTGACCGCACCGGTCAGCGTGATGGCAGCGGGTACTCCAGTCCCACCAGCGGAGCCAGGTCGGCGAGCATGAGCTCGAACATCGGCGAGGGATCGTCGAGGGCGAACCGGAGATGGCCGAAGACTTCGAGGCTGACCGTCCCGTAGAGCAGCACCCAGCAGCGCAGGAACGTCTGCAGCGCCCCAAGCGGCAGATCTGATCCGGTCAGCTGGCGGTACCGGGCCAGCTGCTCGCGCAGCGACGGCACGATGTCCTTGTCGGCCGGGATCGGGAAGGAGCGCCGCCGGTACAGCTCGCTGTAGAGGTCCAGGAACACCTGCCCGAACTTGTAGCCGCAGTCGATGTTCGGATCGATCGTCACCTCATGCAGCACCTCGAGGCCCGGCAGCGGGCTGCCGAAGATCATGCTGAACTCCGGGACGTGCTGGAGCGTCCACGCGCGGAACGCCCGGCAGGCGGCGATCAGCTTGAGCGCCCACACGTCATCCTCCGCCAGGCCCGCCGGCGCGGCGGCCGCGGCCGCGTGGATCGCTTCCTGTATGTAGTCGGCCAGGTCGGTGAAGACGTCGGCGACAACGTGCCGGAGCAGGTCTTCATGACTGCCGAAGTAGCGGTACAGCGCGGGCGCCGTCATGCCCATCTCGCGCGCGATTGCGCGCAGAGATGCCGCCTCGGGGCCCTCCGTCACCAGTAGCCTCCGCGCCGTCTGGATGATCTCCTGCGTCGTCGCGGCCCGGAGGCGATCGCGCCTGCTCGGCGCCTGGACCATGATCGCCATCGTCCTCCTTCGGCCAGCGCCGGACAGCTGCCGGGCGTCGCGGCTACCTGAGCTTGACATGTGTTAACTGTGTATGCCAAGTTTACATCGTAAAGACTTTACGGTGTTCACTCAAGCAATGATCGCTAACTAGCTTAGCCGTGGAGCATCCCATGTTCGAGACCTGGGGACGAATCGTCTTTCATCGCCGCTGGCTGGTACTGCTAGTCGGCGGGCTCGCCATCGCGGCAGGTGCAGTCTGGGGGACTGGCGTCTTCGGGGCACTCCAGTCGAACGGCGGCTTCACCCCGGCCAGCAGTCCGAGCCAGACGGAAGCGAACGTTGCCGCGCGGGCATTCGGTCGCGATGCCGCCGACGTCATCGTCCTTTACCAGGGGAAGGACCATCTGACCGTTGCATCACCCGGCTATCGCTCGGCCGTCACCAAGTCCCTGGCGCGGCTGCCCGCAAGCAGGGTCACGTCCGTGCAGACGTACTGGTCCACGCGAGACCCTCAATTTGCCAGCGCGAATGGTCGCATCAGCTACGCCGTGGTGGAGCTGGCAGGCAGCAGCGACTCGGCCAGGACCGCGAATTACAACGCGATCAAGAACGACTTCCGCGCGCCTGGACTGAGCACACAGGTCGGCGGTGAGATCCCGACCGAAGCGGCGATAACCAAGGGCGTAAACAGCGACATCAGCCGCGCCGAGGCGATATCCCTGCCGGTGCTGCTGGTCCTGCTGACGGTCATCTTCGGCAGCCTGGTGGCTGCGAGCCTGCCGGTGGCTATTGGTGGCATCGGAATCATCGGCTCGTTTGCCGTGCTCCGGCTGCTGACCCTCGCGACGCCTGTGTCGATCTACTCCATCAACATCACCACGATCCTGGGCCTCGGTCTCGCGATCGACTACGGGCTGTTCATGGTGGGCCGGTTCCGCGAAGAGCTACGGCGCCAGCCCTCGGTCGAAGACGCCGTGGCGAGGACAGTGGCGACGGCCGGACGCACGGTGGCGGTCTCCGGTATCACCGTCGCGGCCGCGCTCGCCAGCCTGATGCTGTTCCCCGAGGTATTCCTGCGCTCGATGGGCTACGGCGGCGTGGCCACCGTCTTGGTGGACATGCTCGCCGCGCTCACCGTCATGCCGGCGCTGCTTTCCGTGCTCGGACGGCGAGTGAACGCTCTGCGGGTGCGTTCCTCAGTAGCGCAGCCGCGCGGAGCGGCGGTGGCAGGACCGCCGACCGAGGCGACAGGCGCCTGGTACCGGGTAGCCCGCGGAGTCATGCGGCGACCTGCGGCCTTCGCCGTCGTCATCGTGGTCGTCCTGCTCGCGCTCGCCGCGCCGTTCCTGAGGATCTCCTGGGGCACCGTGGGTCCGCAGGACCTGCCTGCGGCGGCCCAGCCACGCGTGGTCAGCGAGCAACTGGCCCGCGACTTCCCTGGCAACGTGACTGCGCCGATCGAGGCGATTGCCGAGTTCGGCAGTCCCGTCGCCAGCACGCCGGCCGCCCAGCACGACCTCGCAGCCTACGTCGGCCGCCTCGACAAGGTAACCGGAGTGACCGGCGCCGAGATAACCGGCGTGCGCGGTGACGTTGCGCGGATCGACCTTCGTTACGATCCTGAACCGCTGTCGGCGCGAGCCCGTCAGATCGTGCAGGACGTGCGTGACGTAGCCCCGCCTGCGGGGGCGCGGGTCTACGTCGGCGGACAGACCGCGGCGCTCGTGGACGAACTGGCGAGCCTGTCCGCCACTCTGCCGTGGATGGCGCTGGTGATGGCGGCGGCGACGTTCGTGCTGCTTTTCCTGGCGTTCGGCTCGGTTGTGCTACCGCTGAAGGCGGTCGTGATGAACCTGCTATCGCTGTCGGCCACCTTCGGCGTCGTGACCTGGATCTTCCAGCAGGGTCACCTGTCCGGGCTGCTCCAGTTCACCGCCACCGGCACCATCGACCCGACCATGCCGATTCTGATGCTCGCGATCATCTTCGGCCTCTCCACCGACTACGAGGTGTTCCTGCTCTCGCGAATCCGGGAGCGGTACGACCAGACCGGCGACAACGCCGGTGCGGTCGCCACCGGCCTGCAGCGGACCGGCGGCATCATCACGAGCGCGGCGCTGCTGCTGGTGATCGTCGTGGGTGCGTTCTCGGCGTCCGGCATCACGTTCATCAAGCTACTCGGGGTCGGCATGATCGTCGCACTGGTCATTGACGCGTCAGTCGTCCGGGTATTGCTGGTGCCCGCGACCATGCGGCTGCTCGGCCGGGCCAACTGGTGGGCGCCGAGGCCGCTGCGCCGGCTGTACGCGCGCTACGGCATTCGCGAGGGCGACGGCGTGGCCGGTGCACCGGCCGACGCGGTGGCTGTGGAAGGCTCGGTGCGGCAGCGCGTCTCGAGTTGACGGAGGCCTGACGTGAAGTACGTGAACCTCGGCGGCACTGGCTTGCGGGTCTCCAGGGTCTGCCTCGGCATGATGAGCTACGGCAACGACAGCGAGCGGCCGTGGGTGCTGGACGAGGAGGCGACGGAGCCGATCGTCAAGGCCGCTGTCGATGGCGGCGTCACCTTCTTCGACACCGCCGACACCTACTCGGGCGGTGCCAGCGAGGTCGCCACGGGTCGGCTGCTGCCGAAGTACCTCAAGCGGGACGAGTACGCGGTCGCAACGAAGGTGTGCATGCCCATGGGTCCCGGCGAGAACGACCGCGGCCTGTCCCGCAAGCACATCCTGTCCGGGATCGACGCATCGCTGCGGCGGCTGGCGATGGACTACGTCGACCTGTACCAGATCCACCGCTGGGATTACCGCACGCCAATCGAGGAAACCATGGCTGCGCTGCACGATGTGGTGCGCGCAGGCAAGGCTCGCTACATCGGCGCGAGCAGCATGTTCGCGTGGCAGTTCGCCAAGGCACAGCACACCGCCAGCGCCAACGGCTGGGCCAGGTTCGTGTCTATGCAGAACCACTACAACCTGGTCTACCGGGAGGAAGAGCGGGAGATGATCCCGCAGTGCATCGACCAGGGCGTCGCCGTGATCCCATGGAGTCCGCTGGCCCGCGGCCTGCTGGCCGGGACGCGCAGCAGGGCAGGCGAGCGGCGCACGGTCCGGTCAGGTAGTGACCCGTTCGGGGACTCGCTGTACCGGCAGGCCACCGACTTTGACGTGGTCGACCGGTGCGCCCAGGTGGCGACCGAGCGCGCGGTCCCGCCGGCGCAAGTCGCCCTGGCCTGGCTGCTGCACCGGCCGGGTGTCACGGCGCCCATCGTGGGTGCCACCAGGCTCGGCCACCTCGAGGACGCGCTTGCCGCCGAGGAGTTGTCGCTGACGGCGGACGAGATGCACCGCCTCGAGGAGCCCTACGTGCCGCATCCCGTGCTCGGCCACTTGTGACCTCACGCTCGGGCGCTAGGCGGCAGAATTACCCTGGCACCGCAGGTAACCGGTCGGTGTAGTGCGGCGGCGTTGGCAGGAGGATCACGATGGCGTTCGAGGGCTGGCCCGCCGAGGCGCTCGAGTTCTACGAGGGCCTGGCCGCCGACAACTCGAAGTCGTACTGGCTGGCGCATAGGAACGTCTACGAGACGTGCGTGCTGGCGCCGATGCGCGAGCTCGTGATCGAGCTCGAGCCTGAGCACGGCGAGTCGAAGATCTTCCGTCCGTACCGGGACGTCCGGTTCAGCAAGGACAAGTCTCCGTACAAGACCGAGATCGCGGCGCATGTCGGTGATGGCTACGTGCGGCTTTCGGCCGCGGGCCTCGCCGCCGGAAGCGGCATGCATCAGATGGCCGCCGACCAACTCGACCGGTATCGCACGGCGGTCGCGGACGACGCCCTCGGTGCGGCACTGGTGCGGATCATCGCGACCCTCCGCGACCGCGAGATCGCGGTGCAGGGCAGCGAATCCCTCAAGAAAGCGCCTCGCGGTTACCCGGCTGACCACCCGCGGGTCGACCTGCTGAAGCACAAGGGCCTGTACGCGTGGAAGCAGTGGCCGGTCGAAGCGTGGCTCGGCACGCCGACGGCCCGGGCCGAGGTGGCGGCGTTCCTGGGCGCCGCTCGACCGCTCAGGGACTGGCTCACGGACCACGTCGGGCCGTCGGACCTGCCCGCTCGCTAGATTGCACGGGTTGCAGCGACCGCACCCGAGACCGCGGCGCCGGTCTCGCGGTTATGAATGCCGGTGGCGGCTACGCGCGCGGCAGCTCGGTCATGAGGTCGCCGGAGGTCTCCATCCCCGCGCGCCACACCGAGCGCGCAATGATCTTCCGCGGGTCGACCCGGGAGCGATACTTCTTGGCGACGTCGGTGATCTCCTCGAGCAGGCCCTCCGACAGGGTGGTGGGCTCAAGGCCGAGCGCCAGGAACTGGTCGTTCCGCACAGTCAGCTCGTTCTCATCGGCTTCGCGGCGAGGGTTCGGCAAGTAGGCGATCTCGGAACCGGTCATGTCGCTGATCATCTTCGCCAGGTCAAGAAGCCGGTGCGTCTCGGTGGTCTGGTTTCGCACGAGCACCTTGGAGCCCGCCTGCGGGGGGTTGTTCAGAGCGATCTCGATGCAGCGGACGGTGTCCCTGATGTGAATGAAGGCCCGAGTCTGCCCGCCGGTGCCGTGGACCGTCAGCGGATGCCCGATCGCCGCCTGCATGAGGAACCGGTTAAGCACCGTGCCGTAGTCGCCGTCGTAGTCGAACCGGTTGACCAGGCGCTCGTCGCGAGCGGTCTGGTCGGTCTGCGTACCCCACACGATGCCCTGGTGCAGGTCGGTGATCCGCAGTCCGTCGTTGGAGGCGTAGAACGAGAACAGCAGCTGGTCCAGTGTCTTGGTCAGGTGGTAGACCGAGCCGGGATTGGCGGGGTGCAGGATCTCGCGCGAGAGCTCGCCGTCGGGCGTCTCGACTTTGACGGTCAGGTAGCCCTCCGGGATCGGCGCGCTGCCTGACCACCCGTACCCGTACACGCCCATCGTGCCGAGGTGCACAAGCGAGGCGTCAACGCCGGTCGTGACCAGCGCGGTGAGCAAGTTGTGCGTGCCGCGGACGTTGTTGTCTACGGTGTAGCGCTTGGTCTTGTCGGTCCGCATCGAGTACGGAGCGGCGCGCTGCTCGGCGAAGTGGACGATCGCGTCCGGCTTGAGGTCGCCGAGCACCTCGGCGAGCCGGTCGTACTGGGTGGCGAGGTCCACGTTCACGAAGCCGATCGTGCGGCCGGACACCTGCTGCCAGGCGGCCATCCGATCGTGAATGGGACGGATCGGCGTGAGCGACTCGACCTCGAGGTCCACGTCGATTTTCCGGCGGCTCAGGTTGTCGACGATGGTGATGTCGTGTCCTTGGTCGGACAGGTAGAGCGATGTAGGCCAGCCACAGAATCCGTCGCCGCCGAGAACCAGAACGCGCATAGCTGCTCCAAACGTGTGCCCTACCTCGACCGACACCCGCGTTACCGCTCCGCGACCCGGGTAGGAGCCCGGTGAGGGTAAGCGCCCTCACCGGCAGGCCGCTGGCAGTTTACCGGCGTCAACCGCCGCTATGGCGGAAGCACAGTGTGACCGGCGCGACAGTCGCAGCCGCGGGGTTGCTACGACTCATAACCACGACATTCCCACCAGCATCGCCCGGCAAGCCTCGTCTGGCCAGCCGTCCGGGCTGATTGTCAGCTTATTCTCAGCGTCATTCCAGGGTCGAGGGACGGCAAAGCGCCGTCGTGACCGGGCGCCAACTGGGTGGCGATGGAATGCGGCCGGCGGGTTGACGCGGCACTCAGCGCCCAGCCGCTACCGCCCTTGACCTAGGCCGGAACGCCCAGGAGGCTGGCGCACCCGCACGACAGGCGCCCGCAGGGGGAGGATAGGGCCATGGCAGAGCGGCTTCGCGGTGCGACCAGTCCGTACCTCCTGCAACATGCGGACAACCCGGTCGACTGGTGGCAGTGGTCCGATGAGGCGTTTGCCGCGGCTGCCGAGCGTGACGTGCCGGTCCTGCTCTCTGTCGGTTACTCGGCGTGTCACTGGTGTCACGTGATGGCTCACGAGTCGTTCGAGGACGGGCAGACCGCGGCGCTCATGAACGAGCACCTCGTCTCGATCAAGGTGGATCGCGAGGAGCGGCCCGACGTCGACAGCGTGTACATGGCCGCGACGCAAGCGATGACGGGACAGGGCGGCTGGCCGATGACAGTGTTCATGACGCCGGATCGGGAGCCGTTCCTGTGCTTCACCTACGTCCCGCAGGCCCAGTTCCAGCGGCTGGTCCTCGGGGTCTCGAGGGCGTGGCGGGAGGACCGGAGCCGGGTGGCGACGCAGGCGAGCCAGATCGCCGCCGCGCTCGCAGACCAGGCGCGCACGCTCGCGGGGGAGGATTTGCTCGCGGAGCCGGCCGCGGATGAAGCTGGCGCAACGGTCGGAGTGGAGCCGGGGGCCGGGGTGGAACCGGGAGCCGGGGTGGAACCGGGGGCTTCAGTCGGTGCCGGGGCGCTGGCTGACGTCGCCGCGGCGGCCACGCCGTCGCCGGATAGTCGGCTTGGCCGTGCCTGCGACACGGCGGTGCTGACGCTTGCCCGCGACTTCGACGCGAGCAGGGGTGGATTCGGCGGCGCGCCGAAGTTCCCGCCATCGATGGTGCTGGAATTCCTGCTGCGGCACAGCGAGCGCGGCCAGGGGAACGGCGCTGATCAGGCGCTGGCAATGACCAGGGTCACCGCCGAGGCGATGGCCAGGGGTGGCATGTACGACCAGCTAGCGGGCGGGTTCGCCCGCTACAGCGTGGACGCCGACTGGGTCGTGCCGCATTTCGAGAAGATGCTCTACGACAATGCGCTGCTGGCCAGGGTCTACACGCACTTGTGGCGGCGGACCGGGAGCGTCCTCGCGCGACGGGTCGCGATCGAGACCTGCGACTGGCTCCTGGCCGAGATGCAGACCGCAGAGGGCGGCTTCGCCGCCGCCCTGGACGCCGACAGCGCGGGTGGCGAGGGCGCGTTCTACGTCTGGACACCGGCTCAGCTGACGACGGTGCTGGGCGCGGACGACGCTGGCTACGCGGCGGATGTGTTCGGGGTCACCGAGGACGGCACCTTCGAGAATGGCGCGTCGGTGCTGCAACTGCGCGCCGATCCGCCCGATCCCAGCCGGTTCGGCCGGACCCGAGCGGGACTGCTCACCGCGCGCGCGGCCCGGCCGCGGCCGGGCCGGGACGACAAGATCGTCGCGGCCTGGAACGGCCTCGCGATCGCCGCGCTCGCGGAAGCCGGACTGCTCTTTACCCGGCCCGATCTCGTCGCGGCGGCCGCCGCCGCCGCGGAGCTGCTGGTTGGCGTTCATCTGGATGCTGGTCGCCTGACGCGTACTTCTCGGGACGGGCTGGCGTCGGGAACTGCGGGCGTCCTCGATGACTACGGCTGCGTCGCCGCGGGACTCCTCGCGCTCGCAAGCGTCACGACCACGGGCGGCGCCGCAGCGAGGTGGGTGGCGGTGGCAGGGGAGCTGCTCGACACTGTGCTGGCCAGGTTCGGCACCGGCACAGGCGGCTTTTACGACACCGCCGACGACGGCGAGCGACTGATCTACCGGCCGTCGGATGTCGCCGACGGGCCTAGTCCGTCAGGAACCTTCGCTGTGGCCGACGCGCTGCTCAGCTACGCGGCGCTGACCGGATCAGATTCGCACCGCGCCGCCGCCGTCGGCGCGCTGGCGGCCGTGCCCGCGCTCGCCGGCCGGTATCCGCGGGCTGGCGGAGCGGGACTCGCCGTGGCCGAGGCGGTGCTGTCGGGGCCGGTCGAGATCGCGGTCGTCGGGCCGCCGACGGCGCGGCGAGACGAGCTGCACCGGACCGCGCTCGAAGCTGCACCGCCAGGAGCGGTGATCGTCTGCGCGGACGTGAGCCGTGCCGACGGCTCACGTCCGGTACCGGCCGGGGGAGCTGATGCTCACAGGCGTAGCAGCGGACTGCGGCCCGCCGCGGCCGACGGCGGACCGGGCGACGGAGCGGCCGCTGGGCTGATCCCGTTGCTCGCAGGGCGCAGTTCGGTCGACGGGAAACCCGCCGCTTACGTCTGTCGCCACTTCACCTGCCGAGCGCCGGTCACGGAGGCCGGCGACCTCCGTGCCGAGCTGCAGTAGCGGTGCCGAGCTGCGCTGGCTACGCCGGGCTGGCACCACCCGTTAGCGGCGGGCTAGCAGAAGTTCGCGGAGTTTTTGCCATCAGGGCGGGTTGGCTTGCCGCGCTCTGCACGATGATCGGGACTTGCAGGGTATAGACGTCCGCGGCAGACACGGGCATCGTGGATGACGGTCGGCTAGATGCGCGTCGGAGCGCGAGGAGGGATCCGTGCGCGGCGAACTTCGTCGCTTGCGGGCGGGGCTGTGGATCGCAGCCGCCGCCGCTGCGGCGGTCAGCGCAACGGTGGCGCTCGTCACTACGGCACCGAGCCCGGGCTCGCCATCGGCTGCGAAACACCACCGCGGCGCCTCGGCCGGCGCGGTGTACGGCATCCCGCACGACTACGCGCAGCTGCTAGCGGAGATCGGCACCAAGGCGCCCGGCAACGCGATCGCTGAGGCCGCCGCCGCACGTGCGCAAATCGGGGGGACCGAGACGCTGGCGACACAGCAGGCAGGCGTCGTACTGCCGTCCGGAGGTGTGCTGCTTCCCGGGCCGAGCTCGGCGGGCGCGCCGACACTTCCGCCAACCGATGCGTCCAGTAGCGGCTCGGCAGCCACCGCCGGCGACCACGCGCTGCAGCCGGTCGGCACGCTCTATCAGGCAGACCTGTTCGTCGTGGCGCCGCAGAGCTTGTCGGCCAGCGTCGTGTCGGCCGTCGGCAAGGTGGCCGGCGTGACCGAGGTCAACCAGCTCGACGCCGCGCGACTGACTGTCAACGGCGGACAGGTGGCGACGCTCGGGGTCAACCCGGCTACATTCCGGCAGTTCGCGGCGGCCCCCACGGCGACGTCGGCGGGCCTTTGGCAGAACGTCGCCGAGGGCGACATCGCCGTTTCCTACGTGATGGGCCAGCAGGAGCACATCCCGCTCGGTGGCATGGTGACCGTGAGCGGAGCGCGCACCGAGAACCTGCCGGTCGGCGGCTTCGGCACGATCGGCATCGGCGGCGTCGACGCGGTCGTCTCTGAGTCGGTCGCGGGTTCGCTTGGCATGCCATCCGGCAACGCCCTCGTGGTGAGCGCTCCGCATGCGCGGCTGAGCGAGGTCGTCAGCGCGGTAAAGAGCCTGCTGCCGGCCGGCGCCTCGGTGGCGCCGCTGGTCGCCCAGGCGCCCGAGACCGGGCAGCCGGCGGTGACTGGACAGGCAGGCGGCGACGGAATCACCGGCACTGACGGCCCCGGTCTCACGGTCGCCCAGACCCGTGCCTTCCTGGCTGCGGCCCTGAGCCGGGTCGGGATGGAGTACGTCTGGGGCGGCGCCGGACCGACGGTGTTCGACTGCTCCGGCCTAGTGCAGTGGTCGATGCGCCAGGCCGGGTTCGCGATGCCACGGGTGGCGGCGGATCAGGCGCTGACCGGCCCTAGCGTTCCGGTGGCTGATCTCCAGCCAGGCGACCTGCTCTTCTATCACACCGATCCGACGGCGCCGGACTACATCTCGCACGTTGCGATCTACCTCGGCGACGGCCTCATGGTGCAGGCGCCCGAGCCCGGCATGACCGTTGAGGTCGTGCCCGCCGACTTCGGCACGGAATACGCCGGCGCGGTGCAGGTCTACCCGCGGGTGGCCGCCGCGCTCGCCGGCGGAACTGCTGGCTGAACCGCCCGGGCGGCGCGTGGCCGCTCCTCGTTACCGCCGATAGACAGGCCGCCAGACGCTTGCGCCCGTGCCGCAACGGTGTAATCATAATTACATGACTGCCGAGAAATCCGAGCGGGACTCGGTCGAGGAAGCACTGCGAGGCTGGTTCGCCGGCCGGCTCCCGGA
The DNA here is from genome assembly GCA_030041275.1 of Streptosporangiaceae bacterium. GTDB lineage: Bacteria > Actinomycetota > Actinomycetes > Streptosporangiales > Streptosporangiaceae > JAJYUU01. The sequence goes on along the minus strand of JASHOE010000324.1, from coordinate 45,235 downwards.
CGGCTGGTTCACCGGGCCGCCGGAGATCAGGGCCGACCGTGAGGAGATCACCGTCGTCGGAACGCTGCCGGACCCGGAGGGAGCGGGGAGCGGCGCGAGCGAGGCCGCGGCTGCGGCGGCCGCCGAGGGCCGCAGCCGCCGGTTCCGCGAGGAGACTCGCGAGCACCGGATCGAGATTGCGCGGGAGGTTGAGCACAAGTTCGGCCGCAAGGTCTCCTGGGGGGTCGATGTCAGCGGCCGGAGGGTGATGTTCACCACGTTCTCTGTGCCGGTGATGACGCGGCTGCGGCAGGCCGAGCGGCGGGTGCTCGACACTCTTGTGGATGGCGGCGTCGCGCGGAGTCGCAGCGACGCGCTGGCCTGGTGCGTCCGCCTCGTCGGTGCGAACCAGGACACCTGGCTGGCCGACCTCAGGTCGGCGTTGCGCAAGGTTGAGCAGGTCAGAGCCGAGGGACCGGATAGCTGACCGCGGGCGCGCCCGCTCATGTCGGCGCGCCTGCAGCAGGACCGGAACGAGGTTGCCACCGGTGCGTGTCACCTGCCGGAACGCGGTGTGACGACACGCCGTCGTTCCTTACCTGGGCCTTGCTCCGCACTGTTCTGTGGGCGGGCGCCGAGCCGTACGCGAACGATTGCCTAGGTCGGCCCCATTTGAACCGCTGATGCCGGGGTATGCTCCCCCAATCCCGAGATCACAGGGCTCCCTGTGTTTGCGCGGCGCGATGCGCGAGCCCTGAGGAGGAGCAGTCCGGTGAATGAAGCAACCGCTGCTAAGCCGTCTTGCACAGTGAGCGCGGCACGATGATGGACACCCGGCCCCAGCTGGCAGGCCTTTCAGCAACACTCGACGAGGCCGGGCTGCGCAACCCCGCAGTGCGCGAATTCGTCACGCACTGGGCGGAGGTGACCGGGGCCAGCCGCGTGGAGGTGGTGGGCGCCGCCGACGACGCACGGCTTATCCGAGAGTCACTGGCGGCTGGCGAGATCTTTCCGGCCGGCGAAGCGCGCTACTACGCGCGCAGCTACGTCAAGGACACCGCCCGGTCCGAGGAGCGGACCATCGTGGCCACCGCGAACCCGGCCGACAAGGGCGTTTACAACAACTGGCACTCGTCCGCGCAGATGCGGCCGCTGGTGACGGACCTGATGCGCGGCGCCTCGGCCGGCAAGACCATGTACGTCATCCCGTACCTGATGGCGCCGCCGGGCTCGCCGCTCGCACGGTACGCCGCCGGGGTGGAGCTCACCGACCATCGCACGGTGGCGCTGCACATGATCAGGATGGCCCGGTGCGGCGTCGAGTACGTCAACGACCTCACCGAACCTGAGTTGTTTGTCCGCGGCGTGCACGTGACTGGGGACCTCGAGAACCTCGGCCAGGGCACGCCGGACGATCGGCGCTACTTCGTGACCGTCGCGGACGAGCGGACGATCCTGCACTTTGGCTCCTCCTACGGCGGCAACGCGCTGCTGGGCAAGATCGCGCACGGACTACGACAGGCTTCCTACGATGGCTGGGCTTCGCGGGAGTTCCTCGCCGAGTAGTTCATGCTCATCGGCATCACGGACAAGCAGACCGGCCGGACCTGGCACATCTGCGGCGGTTTCCCCAGCGCCTCCGGTAAGACCAACCTGGCCATGATGCTGGCGCCTGACAGCCTCGGGGACCGCTACCACGTCTCGTTCTACGGCGATGACATTGCCTGGATGCGGGTCGACCCGGCCGACGGCAAGATCTACGCGATCAATCCGGAGTTTGGCGTGTTCGGCGTCGCCAAGGACACCAATGAGATAACCAACCCGACTGCGCTCGGGTCGGTCGCCCCCGGCACCGGGGTGCTGTTCACCAACGTCGCCTATAACGAGCTCACCCAGGAAGTCTGGTGGGAGGGCCGTACGCCGCGGCCGCCCGCTGACGTCATCGGCTGGCGAGACTGGACCGGGCGACTCATCGCCGAGCGGCCCGCAGACGCCGCGGGCGAGCCGTGGGCGCACCCGAACAGCCGGTTCACCACAACGCTGGCGAACGTGCCCAACATCGCCGCCGACTTCGCCGGCCCGCGTGGCGTCCCGATCGACGCGATCATCTTCGGGGGCCGGACCCGCGACCGGGAGCCGCTGATCCGGGCTATCACCGACCTGGCCGAGGGTGTCTACGACGGCCTGACGCTCGGCGCGGAGGCGACATTCGCGGCCGAAGGAGTCGACGGCCAGCTGCGGTACGACCCGATGTCGATGCGGCCGTTCATGTCCTACCCTGAGGGCGCTTACGCCGCGCACTGGCTGCGCATCGTCGGAGCTGCCACCGAGCGACCGATCTTCGCGCACGTCAACTGGTTCCAGCGGGATCCGGACGATGGCCATTTCCTGTGGCCCGGCTACCGGGACAACCTCCGTGCGCTGCTGTGGCTGATGCGCTTGCGGGAAGGGCTCGTCCAGGGCGTGCAGACGCCGGTGGGCATCGTCCCGGCCGTCGACGAGCTCGATCTCGAGGGCGTCAGCATCGCGCCCGCCGACCTGGCGAAGATCCTCAGCATCGATTCTGAGCGGTGGCAGACCGAGATGACCCGCCGTGAGCGGCTTCTTGCCCAGTTCGACGCCCTGCCGGCAGAGATCTGGGAGGCGCACCGCAGGGTGGCCGCCGATCTCGCCGCGCTATCCGACACCTAGGCCGCGGCGCAGGCCCACTCGCCCCCGGGCGAACCCTCACCCGGCGCGGGGGGTGACGGTTTCTAATCGCCCGATGTTAACGTTCCGCTATGGGGGAACTACGTTGCGTCGATGGATCTGTGCTGTCCGTCGAGGCTGTGACCTGCCGTGACAAGGTAGGCCGACCGTATGAGATCACGCTGAACCTGAGCCGGAACTCGGTTCCGTTCGCGGCGGTGGGGCAGCGCTGCGGTTACCAGCTTTCCCGGCTGGCAGAGCGGGTCAGCGCGGCGCGGCTCGACCCGGCGCAGGCCGTCTCGTGGCCCGACCCTGACGACCGATTTCCGCCGCCGGTCCCGGCGTTCCCCGATCCGTTCCCGGCATCCGGCCAGGTGAGCCGTGGCGACGCTGCCAGCGGGCCGGAGGCCAGCCCGCCCGGAGCTGTCCATGCCAGCGCTGGCCGTCCGGCGGACAGTCTCCCCAGCGATCACGAGTATTTTGCGCTCCGGTCGCGTGATCGCGGCGACCCGCCTGGCTCCGGCGAGCTGCGATGCGTGCTCAGGTCTAGCGCTGTCTGGCTTGGTGAGTGCACCGGCGTCGGGCACCATCAGCGGGCCGTGCCGCGCCAGCCCGCCGCCGGTCATGGTGGCTGGCGGCTCACCAGGAGGGCCGTGATCGAGGCCTGGGGATCTGGTGGTGTCGGGGTGCGAGCCGTCCTGACTTCGGCCGAACTGGTGGCATTCTTGGATACGGTCGTGAAGGGACTGGCTCGCGTGGCGGCAGAGGTTCCGCAGGCGCGGGAAGTGCCCGTGGCCGACCGGTCCGCCGGGAAGCAGCCAGGTGGCTCGGCGACGCCGCAGCCGCGGCAGCGAGGAAGGGTAGCCGATGGGATTGCGCGGTCTCGTCTACCGGCTCTACGAGCGCCGGCTAGAGGAGGCCCTGTCACCCCAGGCGATTCCGCGGCACGTCGGGGTGATGTGCGACGGTAACCGGCGGTGGGCGAGGTCTGCCGGGCTCGCGGACGTCAGCAGCGGGCACCAGGCTGGCGCCGACAAGGTCTTCGAGCTGCTCGCCTGGTGCCAGGAGACCGGTGTTGAGGTAGTCACCCTCTGGCTGCTGTCCACAGACAACCTGTCCAGGCCGGTCGCCGAGCTCGAGCCGCTGCTGCGGATCATCGAAGATACCGTGCGCGAGCTCGTGGCTCAGGGCTGGCACGTGAAGCCCGTGGGAGCGCTGGATTTGCTGCCCGCCGACACCGCGCAGGCCCTCAAAGGCGCGGCCGAGGCCACGGAGCGCAACGGCGGTCTGCTCGTGAACGTCGCCGTGGGATACGGCGGCCGTAGGGAGATCGCGGACGCCGTCCGCTCGCTGCTGCAGGAGCACGCGACGCGTGGCACCACAATCGAGGCGCTGGCCGAGGTCCTCGACGTTGAGCACATTGCCGAGCACTTGTACACGGCCGGTCAGCCCGACCCTGACCTGGTCATCAGGACGTCAGGGGAGCAGCGCCTCGGCGGGTTTCTGCTGTGGCAGAGCGCGCACTCGGAGTTTTACTTCTGCGACGCCTACTGGCCGGAATTCCGCCGGGTCGACTTCCTCCGCGCGCTGCGGTCATACGGCGAGCGACACCGCCGATTCGGCGCGTGACGCCAGCACCTGGCAATCTCGGTGCTGACCTGCGGAATTACGTGAACAGCGCGTTACGGTACTTCCACCTCATGGCTCGCTTAGGTACCTTCTGAACTGACGGGCGGTACGTTGCCGCCCGCCGGGAAGGCCCTTGAGATCCTCGAGCTTCGCGTCCTGGTGCGCAGGCGAGATGAGCGAAGGGCCGGGTTCCCGGTCCCTCGCTGGGCCGGACCCGGTCCCGCCGACACGTCTTCGTGTCCGACCGCGGCGTCCTCCGGCGCCCAGGGGAGAGCGAGTGGCCAGTTCCTCAGCACGTCGATCCGCATCCGCTGCGCAGGCGCGGCGTACCTACGTCCTGGACACCAGCGTCCTGCTGGCCGACCCGGCGGCAATCGGCAGATTCGCCGAGCACCAGGTGGTGCTGCCGGTGGTCGTGATCACCGAGCTCGAGGCCAAGCGCCAGCACCCCGAGCTGGGTTATTTTGCCCGACAGGCCCTGCGTTACCTCGACGAGCTGCGGATCAGCCACGGACGGCTGGACGCCGACATCCCCATTGGCACCTCCGGCGGCAGCGTTCGGGTAGAGCTGAACCACTCTGACCCCGCCGTGCTGCCAGCCGGTTTCCGGCTCGGCGACAACGACACGAGGATCCTGTCGGTCGCCTGCAGCCTCGCCGCCGACGGCGACGACGTGATCCTCGTGAGCAAGGACTTGCCGCTGCGGGTCAAGGCCGCGGCAGTGGGGCTCACGGCCCAGGAATACCGCGCAGAACTGCCGCCGGACTCAGGCTGGACCGGCATGGCCGAGCTCGACGTGAGTCCGGCAGACATCAGCGAGCTGTACGACAGTGGCCGGCTGGACCTCGCTGCTGCCAGGGACCTGCCCTGTCATACGGGCCTGGTACTGCTCTCTGGCGTGAGCGGAGCGGGCAGCGCACTCGGTCGGGTACAGCCCGACAAGTCGGTACGGCTGGTGCGCGGTGACCGTGAGGCGTTCGGCCTCCACGGCCGCAGCGCCGAACAGCGGGTCGCACTTGACCTGCTGCTCGACCCCGAGGTCGGCATCGTCTCTCTCGGCGGCCGGGCCGGAACGGGCAAGTCTGCCCTGGCGCTGTGCGCCGGCCTGGAGGCGGTGATGGAGCGTCGCCAGCATCGCAAGCTGGTAGTTTTCCGGCCGCTGTACGCCGTGGGCGGGCAGGAGCTCGGCTACCTGCCGGGGTCCGAGGCCGACAAGATGAATCCGTGGGCGCAGGCGGTCTTCGACACCCTGTCGGCCGTTACCTCGCAGTCCGTCATCGAGGAGGTGCTGGACCGGGAGATGCTGGAGGTGCTGCCGCTCACGCACATCCGGGGCCGCTCGCTGCACGACTCGTTCGTGGTGGTGGACGAGGCGCAGTCGCTCGAGCGCGGTGTCCTGCTGACGGTGCTGTCCAGGATCGGTGCAGGATCCCGCGTGGTGCTGACCCATGACATCGCCCAGCGGGACAACCTGCGCGTGGGGCGGCACGACGGCGTCGTGGCGGTCATCGAGAAGCTCAAGGGCCATCCGTTGTTCGCACACGTGACGCTCGTGAGGTCTGAGCGCTCGCCCATCGCGGCGCTCGTGACCGAGATGCTGGAGGATACCGGGTTGTAGCGTGACGGCCCGGCTGGCGGCTCGGCTGCGGTTACCGGCCGACAGCGCAGGGTAACGTCCGAGGTAGCCATGAGTGATGAGTTGGGCAGTCAGTCTGCCCTGATTCACCCGGTACCGACCCAGCCAGCGCGACAGAAATGGGCGGGTCGTCCGCCTGAGCCAGCCTCGCGGGGGGATCCGGGGGGTCGTCCCCCCGAGCCAGTAGCAGCGGCTGTGCCCGTCTCGGTTGTGCTGCCTGCTCGCAACGAGGAGCGGTACCTGGCCGAGTCGGTGCGCCGCGTCGTCGAGCAGGACTATGACGGAGAAATCGAGCTGATTGTCGCGGTCGGTCCGTCTAAGGACCAGACCCCGCAGCTCGCCAGCGCGCTGGCCGCCGCCGATCCGCGGATCACCGTGATCGAGAACTCCTCCGGCCGGATCCCGATGGCGCTGAACCTGGCCCTCGCCTCGTCCCGGCACCCAGTCATTGTCCGGGTCGACGCGCGATCGCTGATACCGCCCGGCTACATCAGGGCCGCGGTCCAGACGCTGCGCGAGACGGGCGCAGCCAACGTGGGCGGCATCATGGCGGCAGAGGGGACGAGCGCGTTTCAGCGGGCGGTCGCCTGGGCCATGACCTCACCATTTGGGGTCGGCCCGGCCAGCAATCACACCGGCGGGCCGTCGGGACCGGCTCCTACCGCGTACCTCGGCGTCTTTCGCCGGACCGCGATCGAGCAGGCCGGCGGATTTAATGAGCGATTGGAGGTCGCCGAGGACTGGGAGCTGAATCACCGCATTCGGAAGTCAGGTGGCCTGGTCTGGTTCGAGCGTGACCTTGTCGTGACGTACCGGCCGCGGGCGAGCGTGCGGCAGCTTGCCATCCAGTACTTCCGTTACGGTAGATGGCGGCGGGAGGTTTGCCGCCAGCACCGCGGCACCGTCAACCTTCGTTACCTGGCTGCGCCGCTAACGGTCGCCGGGATCGCTGGCGGAACCCTGGCTGGCCTGGTCGGCCTGGCTGGGCGCGCCGCGGGTGCGCGTGGGTGGCCAACCTTCCTGACGGGAGGGCTCGCCATGCCGCTCGGGTACGCCGGCGTCATCACGGGGATCGGCGCCAAGGCGTCGCGTGAGCTGCCGGGCCCGGTGGCGGCCGAGGTGCCGGTGGCGCTGGCCACGATGCACTTGTCCTGGGGCACGGGGTTCCTCACAAGCCCGCGCGCGCTGGTCACGGCCGCGGCCGCGTTACGACGGCTGTCGGGTCTCTGGTCGCTCCCTGGCTAGCCAGAGTCCCCGGGGGGCGCTGTGGTCACCGGCTCAGTGCGCCCACTGGGTTGCTGTCACTCGGCGTCGCCGTCCGGGGTCATCAGCGCGCGGGCGATAGCGAGGTCTTGCGCGTAGGTGACCTTGAGATTGCGTTCGCTGCCGGGCACGGCTCCGATCCGCACTTCAGGCAGGTACCGCAGCACAACGCCGCAGTCGTCGGTGGCAGGCATCGAGGCGAAGTCAGGGTCAGCGTCGGCCAGTTCGTAGGCCTGGCGGATTACTGACAGCCGGAAGCCCTGTGGCGTCTGGCAGCGGGCCAGCGCGTGCCGGGGCAGCACCCGCTGGATGGTCCCGTCGGCCACCTCGACGATGGTGTCCGAGGCGGGCACGACCACGCTGATGGCCCGCCAGCGATCGAGGGCTGCGACGCAGTCCGCGATAATCCGCTGGTCCACCAGTGGCCGGGCGGCATCGTGGAACAGCACCTTGGCATCAGCGGTCGCCTCGCGGGAGAGCCACGCCAGGGCCTGCCTCGTCGAGTCGGTCCGGCTCGCGCCGCCCTGGATCACAGCGACGACCTTGGGGACCCCGGTCAGTCCGCGTCGTACCTGGCCCTCGAGGTCGGCGGTCGTCACGATCAGCACCTGATCCACGCCGGGGGCACAATCGAATGCCTGCGCGCAGTGCTCGATGAGCGTCCGTCCGGCGACGACGCGTAGCTGCTTCGGGCTGGCCGAGCCGAACCGGCTGCCGGACCCGGCCGCAAGCACCACGGCTACCGTTCGCATGGCCGGACCCTACCTGGTCAGCAGGCCGGCAGGGCCGGCGCCCCGCGCTTGTCCCGCCGGGTGCACCTGTACGCTAAGTAGCGTTCTGACTACCTAGTGCTCCGGGGACCTTGAGTACGGGGGATACTCAGGGCGCCGACCGCAACCGGTCGGCGCCCGACAATGCTGCCGCTCCGGCCGGCCAGAGTGCCGCTGCCGGAGGGGAGGTGCGCCCGCGCGGGCGCCGCTTCTCAGATCGGCGTCGCCCGGCTGGCCGGGATGCTCGCCCAGCCGGACGGCCCCGGCGCCAGGCCGGCGGCCCTGCCGGCGACGTACCGTCTGGCGGGGCGCTGGACGCCATCATGGGGAACGCTGGTCGCGAGCCGCCCTCAGCCGGGCAAGCCGACGCGGAGGCCGTAGAACCGGGTGGCCCGGCTGCCGCTGACGACCTGAGCATCGCCACTGCGGCCGCGGATACTGGAGAACCGACCGGGGCGGCCGCCGCAGGTGAGGCAGGTCAGGGCACAGTGCCGACCGGCTGCGCCGGTCCCGCGGGGTCGGCCGCCGCAGGTGAGGCGGGTCAGGGCACGGTCCCGACCGGCTGCGCCGGTCCCGCCGGGTCGGCCGCTCCAGCCGACGTGGGCCCGGCCGACACGAGCGCCGCGGATGCTCCCATGTCGGCCCAGGAGGGTGAATCAGAGACAACCGGAGTGGTTGGCCGCGTGGTCGGGCCAGCCCGGCCGGTGTCTGCCAATCGCGGGCCACCGGCTGGCATTCCGGGTACCGAGCCGGTGCAAGGCCACCTGCGGGGGAGCATTCTTCCTGGCGCCCGGGTGACGCCGGTCGGGCCAGCGAACGCCGGGGCGCCACATGAAGCGACCACGCCGGTGTTTCTGATCGACGCCAGCCGGATCGCGATGGCGTGGGCGCGTCGACGCTCCCTCGGTCTCACCTCTGCGTGCGGGATCTCGGTGGCGCTGGCCTGCTGCGCAGCCGTCTGGTTCTCCGCCGGCACCAGCCTCGGCGTGGTTCGTGGCGTCATCGCGCTGTGGACGGGTTACCTCGTGCTCGCAGGCGGCCAGCGGATCGCCGAGCGCGGCGCCGGGCCCGCTGCCGCTCATCGGCGAGTTGGCCCCGCGATATGGCTAGCCGCCTTGGGCAGCGCTCTCGCCGAAACCATCGTCTACCTCGGCCTGGTGATCGGCGCGACAGCAGAGCACTCGCCCGGCACCTGGAAGCTCGGCGTGACCGTGGTCGGTCTCGTCGCGGTCCGGAACGTCATGACGGTTTGCTCGACGCCGTATGGGTTCAGCGACCCTGCTGACAGCATCATGGGCAAGATCGGCGCGGCCGTCGTGACCATGACCTTCGGGGGGCGTGTCCTCGTAGCAGGCGTGGTGGCGCTGATCTGGGACGCCCGCACCGCCCTTCTTGTGCTCGTTGCATGGGCGATCAGCTCCATCGCGTACGGGCTCGCCGGACGGCCGGCGGATGAGGTGCTGGCCGAGGGCACCGAAGCCGACGGCGGCGGCCCGGTCCGTGCATCGGCCACCTTGCTGCGGCTTCGCGACGACGGCGCTCTCGCTCGCGCGGCAGGCGCGCTTGTGCGCGGGAACCTGCTTCCGCTGCCGCCCGCCATCTTGGGCCTTGCCGCTGTGTCGGCCCTCGCCGTGCTCGGGCTGCACGGGCTGCCGGGAGCGCTGACAATCGGCCCCGCCATCGTCATGTTGCTGGCCGCGCCCGGATCGGCGAACCCGCACGCCGGCCGGCTCGACTGGCTTGTCCCCGTGCTGCTTGTGGGCGCTCAGGTGCTCTACGTCGTGGCCGTGGGCCTGGGCCAGCGAGTCCCAGGGCCGGTCATCTTTGCGCTGGTGGCCGCCTTGCTTGTGCGCTACGCCGAGCTAGTGTGCCCGCGCCGGCCGGTCTTGCTCGTACGGCTGCGCCGACACCGTGACGGAGTCCGCGAGTTCGGCACCGACCTCGGCTGGGAGGGACGCCTGCTGTTTGTGGGGCTGACCGCGGCCATCGGCGTCGCGACCATCGGCTACCTGGCCCTCACGGTCTACCTGGCGGCGCTGGTCGGCGCCAAGGTCGTGCGTAGCTGCCTGCCGCTGGAGAAAGACGTCCCGTGATCGGCCTCGTGATGGCCGCGGGGGCAAGCCGGCGCCTGCGGCCCGAGACCGACCACCTGCCCAAGGCGCTGCTTCCCGTCGATGGCGAGTCGACCATCCTTGACCTCGGCCTTGGCAACCTGGCCGCGGTCGGAATCACCGACGTCGTCGTGCTCGTGGGTTACGCCGCAGCGGTCGTCGCCGACCGCGTGCCTGAGCTGGAGCGGCGGCACGGCGTGGCACTCGAGCTGGTCTACAACCCGCGCGCCGAGCAGTGGAACAACGCCTACTCGCTCTGGCTCGCGCGGGAGCACTTCCACCGGGGCGTGCTGCTGGTGAACGGCGATACCGTGCACCCGGCGAGCGTCGAGCGGAAGCTGCTGGCGGCGAGAGACGGCAGCTCGGAGCTCATCCTCGCGCTGGACGACCTGAAGAAGCTCGCGGCTGAGGAAATGAAGGTCGCCCTCGGCGCAGACGACCGGCTGGACAGGATCAGCAAGCAGCTGGCGCCCGCCGACGCCGACGGTGAGTACATCGGCGCGTCCTTGATTGAGCCGCGCGCCGCCGCGCTGCTGGCGGAGGCCCTCGAGAGCACCTGGCGGCGCGACCCCGGGCTTTTCTACGAGGACGGATACGCCGAATTCGCCAACCGCGGTGGCGTCGTCGTCGTGGCCAGGATCGGCGTGGTGGACTGGGTCGAGGTCGATGACCACCGAGACCTGCGGCGGGCGAGGAACATCGCCAGCCGCTGTTAAGGTCCAGGTCGGTCGCCGTGCACGGGGAAGCGCGAGCTGATCGGGCGCGGCGGGCCGGATCAAAACGGGGGAGAGTTATGCCGCTGCTGACTCGGATGCTTCCGTCGCCGCTCCTCATCGACGTGCGGCCGGGCGCGGTCGGCGGCCTCGGGCCGCTACTGGCCGATCACCGGATCGCGACGTCGGGGCGGGTGGCCGTGGCCGTCGGGCCAGGCCAGGGTGACAGCATTGCGGCAGAGCTCGGCGCCGGTGCCGCAGAGTTCTTCCACGTGCCCGCGGCCACCCACGAAGCGGCCGCGACGCTAGGTCAGAATCTGCGGGCTGGCTCCTTCGAAGTTGTGGCCGGTATCGGCGGTGGCCAGACAATCGACGTGACCAAGTTCGCCGCGCACATGGCCGGCATCCCCATGGTCGCGGTTGCCACGAGTCTGTCCCACGACGGCATCTGCTCACCGGTCAGTACGTTGCGGCACGAATCCGGCGCGGGGTCATACGGCGTGGCCATGCCCGTCGCCGTGATCGTGGACCTAGACAGGGTGCGCGGCGCGCCGGGTCCCATGGCCACTGCCGGCATCGGCGACGTGCTGGCCGACCTGTCGGCGATTGCAGACTGGCAGCTCGCCGCTGCCGACCTCGGGGAGAAGGTCGATGGTCTCGCTGTCGCCCTCGCGCGCTCGGCCGCGGAGGCCGTCATGCATCAGCCGGGGCAGTCTCGCTCGCCCGAGTTCCTGACGGTCCTCGCCGAGTCGCTGATCCTGTCCGGTCTGGCGATGGCGGTGGCGGGCTCCAGTCGGCCCGGCAGCGGGGGAGAGCACGAGATCATGCACGCTATCAATCAGCTCTACCCTGGCGCCGGCAGCCATGGCGAGCTGGCCGGTGTGGGCACCGTGTTCTGCGCCTTCCTGCGCGGCGACCTCGAGCAGCTAGACCTGATCTCTGGCTGCCTGGCCCGGCATGGCCTACCGCGGACCCCGGCGGAGATCGGCTTGACGCACGCGGACTTCGCAACCGCGGTTCGGTCTGCGCCGGACACCCGGCCGGGCCGATACACCATCCTGGAACGGCTCGCGATGACTGAGGCGGAGGTCGCCGACCGGGTAGACGCCTGCGCCAAGACCGTCGCCGGGTTAGGCAGCGGCCCGACTAGCCCGAGTTGCCGGCGGCGACTCCCGCGTCGGGTGCGAGCCGCCAGCCTAGAACGTTGCCGATGCGTGTGGTCGGCTGGCCGAACACGCGGATCAGGAAGATACCGAGGCGGCTCGTGGTGGTGGTCACGGCCACCAGAGCGGCGGGCCGCCAGGTCCTGAGGTCCGAGCTGATCTGCTGGCGAGAAGGCTCTGGCTTGACGGGTGCGCCGTAGTACAGGTAGTCGATGTACCACGAGGTCGGTGTCATCCCTGACCGGCCGGCCCGGCCAAGCCTGCCGTGCTGGTTCGGGGCGATGAAGTCGCCGCCAATCATCGTGGTCGGCTCGCCGCTCACAGCCTGCCAGCGCATGACCGCCGACGCGCCCGAGTACGGGTAAGGAGCCAGCAGCACGCGCGCATTCGGCTGGACATGGAGCGCCGCAAAGGTCGCCGTCCATCCAGCTGGTAGCTGATTTACCGGAACCGGCGCGTAGGGGGCCGGGATCACCGGCAGCAGCGCCACGACGGCGATGCCAGTCGCGATCTTGGCGCCGTTCCGCCAGCTCGCGAATGGCGCGAACTGGCCGCTCCGGGCGAGGTCGAGCGCGAACGCCAGGACCGCCGCCGCGGCCGCGTCGGCCAGGATGCACAGCCGGTCGGGCACCATTCCCTCGATCACCGGCACGTGCTGGAGCAACTCCCACGGCAGCAGGAACTTCGGCAAGGTGACGTGCGGCTGGAGTGGCTTCGCGCCCATCGCGAGCCACTCCAGGAACGCGCAGGTGAGCCCGGCGACCCTGATGGCGAGGTGCTGCCAGAAGTAGATGATCGCTGCCAGCAGCACGATGATGAGCGGGATGCCAAGGTAGGCCAGGTACTCGGGGAGCGGCTGCGGGTAGTTGTTAGCGATCACGCCGGAGGCATGGGTGTGCAGGAGAACGCCCTCGGACGGGTTGACGAACGCCTGCGGCAATGTGCCGAGATTCGTGAGCTGGCCGTGATAGCTGATAATCGTCGTTGCCGCGGCGCCACTAGCCGGCACGCCGTGGAACTGAACCCACAGGCCTCGTGCGCCTAGAACCAGGCCGACGGCCGCCGCCACGCCCAGCCCGAGCGCGGCTGGCTGGATCCGCGATAGCACCTCATGCGGCCTGCACGCCGCCAGGACCACAAGCAGGATGACTGCCGCGATGGCGGCGTCCACGAGGGCTTCCTCGCTGATGAATAGCTGGGCCGCAGCCATGAGCCCGAGCCACAGGCCGTTGCGGACTGGCCGCCCGCGACCGGTGGCCAGTCGCAGCACGCGGTCGATCATCAGCGGCGGCAGGATGGCAAGGACCAGCGAGTAGTGGCCAATGCCGGAGTTGATCAACGCGGGTGAGAAACCATAGAGCGCGCCGCCGAGCGCCGCCGCCAGCACGCTGGCCCGCCAGGCACGCAGAACGTAGAACATGGCGGCGGCCGAGCCCGCGAAGCCGATAATCAGCAAGCTCGTGAGCGCCACCTGCGGGCCGAACAGCAGCGTGATCGGCGAGACCACCATCCCCGGCAGCAGCAGCGACGTATTCCACATCAGGTTCACGCCGTGCGGGGCGTTCATCGCGGTAGCCACGAGCGCGGGAAGGCGGAAATGCTGCACGGCAGACGCCGTGTAGCGCAGGAACCACGTGGCCTGATTGACGTCCTCGGTGTCCCCGTTCTGCCGGGTACCCGCCGGGTGAACAAGCAGACGGGAGGTCACGTAGACCGCGCCAAGCACGTAGAGATACAGCGTGATGGCCTGGCCGCTGCGGGCCCAGCCGAGCGCGCCGCCACGGGCGGGCCGTTGCGATGACTCGACCGCCTCGGTGGCTAGTCTCGTCACCGCTGCCTCCCCGGGAATTCTCTCAGCTTTTCTTCAGCCAGTAATAGCCTTATCGCGAGGAGGCAAAGATAACGCAAATACGTACGTCGCCTAGTGGCGACTGACGCTCAGTTATTGTGCCTATGCGATGATTTCCGTCGGCCAGTTGCCTGGGGTCGGCGGAAATGCAGTCGCCAGTTTACGGTAAGACTCACATGGGCCGGGGCTACTCGGCTTTGTCTCATACCTGACCGCCATGCGCCAGTGCCAAACTGGGCCGAGCGGCTACCGGGCTAATGCTGGCCGGTAGGCTCTTGGCGCTGCCGTAGCGCTCAACGGGAGTCGTTCTTGCATGACCTCAAGGTAAGCGGCCAGCAGGCCAGCGTTACTGGCACGCCAGCGCGCAGGCGGTTGGGCCGGGAGAGCCCGGTGTGGCTGATCCTGGTCGCGGTCGCGTTCCTCGGTGCCGAACTGACGCCTGCCCTGCTTCGGCTGCCGCTTGGCGCGGACGAGATCACCTACATCGCCAGGACGAGCGTCCGTGTCTCCGGCGTCATGCTGCCGCCGGTGCACGGTCAGGGCGCGGGGCTGCTCGCTGCACCAGTCACGGCGTTCACTGACTCGCTGACCGTCATCCGCATCTGGATGTCCCTGCTGTCGGCGGCGGGGCTCTTCCTCGCCTTGTTCAGCTGGCGTGGGTTGCGGCCCATGTGGGTGCTGGCCTTCGCCGGCCTGATCCTGGCGAGCCTTGCCATCACACAGGACAGCGGGGTTCAGGTCTACCCCGACTGGTGGGGCGCGCTCGGCGTCCTCGCCCTCACGGGGCTGTTCCTGCGGGCTGTCAGCGGCCGTCTCCGGCTCCGGGTCGTGCTACCACTGATCGCCTTCGCCAGCTTGGTAATCGTGCTGATGCGGCCGCAGAACATCGTGTTCATCATGGGACCGGCGATCCTTGCTGCGGTGCTGGTGCCCGGCTGGCGCAATCCGAAGGTTCTTCTTGCCATGGCCACGGGAGCCGCACTGGGCTGCCTGGAATGGGTCATTGGCGCCTACGTCTGGTACGGCGGGCTGGCCACACGGCTGCACGAGGCCGCCCAGGAGCCGCCCCCGCTGAGCCTGTACTTCTCGCTCGTCACTCAGGGGAAAGTGCTGAACGGGCCGTGGTACTGCATTCCGCCGCACGGCTGTAGCGGCTGGGCCATGCCGGGAGAGACGGTGTGGTGGCTCGCATTCCTGGGCGTTGCTGTCCTCGGCCTGTGGGTGAGCTGGCGGACGGCGGCCCGGGCGTCGGCGGTGCTCGCCGCGGCCACGGCTGTCTGGGTGATCGCGCTGTACGCGTTCCTCGTGAACTTCGGCGCGCCACGCTACATCCTGCCCTCGCTGGCGATGATGGCCATCCTCGCGGCGGACGCGATCGCCTGGCTCGTGACGGAGGCGCGGTGGCGGAAGGCCGCCGTGGCCTTTGCCTGCGTCTTCCTGCTGTCTGGCCTCATCTCCCAGCGGTTCGTCCTTCAGCACGAGGCCGGCGCGGAGAGCTCGGGCCGGCCTTTCCAGACGGAAGCGGCGAAGCTGCGCAGTCTGGGCGTCCGGCCACCGTGCGCCATCTGGTCACCGTCGATCGCGTACTACGTCGGGTGCACGGCGCCGTGGACGGGCGGATCGATGCATGAAGTGCTCACCCGGACCCCGCAGGGTGCAGGTGGCTGGCGCAAGGAGAGACTCGCCAACGGCACCACCGTGTATGTCCCGCGGTAGCTGCGCCGTCTCGCGATGACCTGTCGGCGAGCACTCCCGCCGGGCAGCTAGCCTGCGCCGTCCGGGCCTGCGAAGGCGCTGCTGTCATCGCAGATATTGACGTTCCCGCTAATGCCGCCGTCAGCACTCGCGATTGAGGCCAGTGATGAGTTGCTGTTGCCGCTGCTCGCAGAGCTGCTCGAGCTCAGGCCTGTAAAAGTGGATCCGAGAATGAGCTGGAGCGCTGAGCCAGTCAGGCTCGGATCCTCTTGAAGCGTGACATTGGAGAGTTCCTGGGCGAGGGTGTCCGCCTCCGGCAGCTCTGCGGCGTCCTTGTACTCGATGACGGATTTCGTGTACGTGTCGGTTGAGGCGTCGATCGGCGTGCCGATCACGTCATAGCCGAGTTGGATCAGGCTCGCTGACGTGGACGTCGCCAGGCCGACCGTGGTGGTCCCGTTGAGCACCTGTACCTGGACGTCGGCAGGGCTGACGGTCTGGACCGCGGGAGTTGCGGTCGACTTCGGCAGGGTCGTGTCGTGGGTGATCGCCGAGAACAGCGTGTTGGCCGCCGGCTGCACCCACTGCACCCAGTTGACGTTGCCGCTGCCCGGCTCCTCTGCCGAGTTGATCCACTGCGCGTTCCCGGTATAGGTGGTCCACGGCGCCGTGACGAAGTGCACCGAGTCGCCCTTGATCCCGCGCAGGTCCTCGGCGATGCGCAGCATACCGACGGGCGTCAGGCCGCTGTCGGTGACGACGTCCTGGTTGGAGGTGAGCGTGTCGATCACCGACAGCATCGTGGTGGGGCTCTTCAGCAGGCTACTTCGCTCGAGACCCTGGAACAGCGACGCCATCAGGAACTGGTCACGCTGGATTCGCTGCGGGTCGGAGCCGGTGCCAAGGTTCTCCCTCGTGCGCCAGAATGCGAGCGCCTCTGGACCGTAGACGTGGTGCACGCCCGCGCTGAGATTCAGGTTGGATGCCGGGTCATCGACCGCCTCGGGCAGGCACACGTTGACACCGCCGAGCCGGTTGATGACCTGCTCGAAGCCGGAGAAGGTCAGCTCGATGAAGTTGTTGATGTGGATCCCGGTGGTCTGCTCGACGGTTTCCCAGAGGCAGCCCGGCCCGCCGTAGGCATACGTCGCGTTGATCTGCTCGACGTCATACAGTGGCTCGGCCGTCTGGCCGGGGGTCCCGCCCTCGGGAGTGCAGCTCAGGATGGGTACCACCGAGTCGCGCGGGATGCTCATCACCACGACCTGGTGGGCCTCCGGAGCGATGTGCAGGATGATGATGGTGTCCGAGCGGGCGCCGTCGATGGCCGCGCTGCCGCCGGTGCCGCCGATCGAGCCGTTCAGACCGACCCGGGTGTCAGACCCGATGAGCAGGATGTTCTCGGCGTTCGGGTCCGCCGGGGGCCGGTTCTTCGCGCGCAGGTCGCCTGAGACGTCGACGCGGCCGATGCCGTCCCAGGCTTCGCGGTACTTGAGGTAGATGGTGATCGAGCCACCCACGACGATGACGGCAAGAAGGACGGCCAGCGATCGGACGATCAGCGTTGAGGTCTTGCGCTTGCGGCCCGGAGGCCGGCTGGGCCGGTCTTCAGGATCGGCGCCGGACGGCGTAGACCAGCCGGTGGCTGAGTCGTCGTCGGTAGGCATGACTCCTCAGTGGTCGGGGCCAACGGCCTGCTCAGTTGCCCATCAGCCGTCTATCGTACGTCGTGTTATGTGAACACAGAAAATTGTCGGTAACGGTATGAGAGGCTGACAGTTTCCTGAGAGCACGCTGCGGCTTGGCTATTACACGGCGCGTCTCCGACCGCCAAAGTATGCGCCTCTACAGTTGACATGTGGCTCCACCAGATATGGCCGACGGCGGCCGCACCACCGGCCAGCAGCCGACCCAGGCTGACGTTGCCGACGCAACCAAGCCCGTCGCTTCCGTCGATCCCGGCAGAACGGCCACCCGCCTGCAGTCACTGACGGCGGCAGCCGCGCCGGTTACCCGTACGCTGCAGCGAATCCGGCCGACTAGCCACCCGCTTCGCCAGGCCGCGTGGCTGCGGCCCGTCCGCGAGGTGCCGTGGCTGCGCCCCGCGGACGCGGCGGGCGTGCTGCTGGCGCGACTGAGCGTGCTGCCTGCCGTGCTGCTGCTGGCGTGGCTGATCCCCGGTGTACCGCTGCTGCTTGGTCATGTCTTTCTGCCGGTGTCCGCACTGCTGATCTCGGTGCCGGTCGCCGTCGTGCTCATCGTTGTAGGTCTGAGGGTCGTGCCCGCGGCGTGGCCGCGGCTGCTGCCTGCCCGTCGCGCTACCGAGCCTGCGTGGGCCACCTGGTTCGGCCTGCTCGCCACCGTCGCAATCGTGGCTGGCCTCACCGGCTGGCAGCTGGCCGCGGGGTCCGAAGCGCTGATCGTGATCCGGGATCAGGGCGTCTACCTGCAGGCTGGGTACTGGATCGCGGAGCACGGATCGCTGCCGATCCCGGAGACGCTCGCCGCCTTCGGCGGTGCTCACCACGGGCTGAACTTTGCCAGCACGGGCTTCCTCACTCGGGGATCTTCTCTTTATCCCGCCGTCGCGCCCGGGTTGCCGCTGGTACTGGCGGGGGCGTCCTGGGTCAACGGCACCGCCGCGGCGACCGCCATGGGCCCGATACTTGGCGGCTTGGCCGTGCTGAGCTTCGCCGGTCTGGTCGGCAGGCTGGTCGGCCCGCAGTGGGCGCCCGCCGGCGCGCTTGTTCTCGGCCTCAGCATGCCGGAGCAGTACGTCGGCCGGACCACG
This sequence comes from Streptosporangiaceae bacterium, assembly GCA_030041275.1. Classification (GTDB taxonomy): domain Bacteria; phylum Actinomycetota; class Actinomycetes; order Streptosporangiales; family Streptosporangiaceae; genus JAJYUU01. The sequence goes on along the minus strand of JASHOE010000324.1, from coordinate 26,948 downwards.
CTGGCTGAGTCGGCGTTGCAGATCGTGTTGTTCGGCGGACTCTGCCTGCTGGTCGACTCCGGCGCGGTCCGCAGCGCCGCACGAGCGGCTGGCGGGTGGCTGACCGTGGCTGACTCCAGGCAGCCGCTCGCGAACAGGCGGTGGGTGTCGGCGATCACGCCCGAGCGATCGCTGGCTGCGCTTGCCGGGCTGTCGCTGGGATTCGGGCTTGTCGTGAGTCTCGACGCGCTGCCGTACCTTCTCGTGGTCATCCCGTTCGGCTGCGCGCTCATCATGGGACGTCGGGCCCAGGCAACCCCGTTCCCCATCGGAATATTTCTTGGCGTGTGTTACGGGCTGCTCGGCTTGTTCCTGCTTGACCGGCCATTCCTCGATCTGGTTGGCCGCACTGTCGGGCTCGTCGGGCTCGTTGCCGTCTGGCTGATCGCTCTTTCTGCCGTGGCCATTCAGCTCGCCCGGATGAGCTGGGTGCGCCGCAACGTGCCGAGGGCGCTCGCGGCGCGGCCGCTGCGCTGGCTGCCGGAGTTGGGTGCCCTGCTCGTGCTCCTCGCGGTGATTGGCCTCTTCGTGCGGCCATACGTGCAGAAGGTGCACGGTCAACCCGGCGCGGCCGTGTCCGCGTTCATCGCCACTCTGCAGCGCCAGCAGGGCCTGCCGGTCGACCCGACCAGGACCTACGCGGAGCAGACCTTGTACTGGCTGATCTGGTACATCGGCCTGCCTACCGTGCTGCTCGGTGCCGTAGGTGTCGCCCTGGTGCTGCGCCGCAGCCTCCGAACGCTGCTGACCTGGCGGGATCCGACCAGCGTCTGGCGCGGCTGGGCGCTGCCGACAGCGATTTTCTGCGCCGGATCCGCGGTGGTGCTGTGGGCGCCTGACATCGTGCCCGATCAGCCCTGGGCGAGCCGACGGCTCGTGGTCTTCGCCATTCCCGGCCTGATCCTGTGCGGGCTGTGGGCCGCATCCTGGCTCGGCAGGCGCGCCAGGGATCGTGGCGCGGGACGCGTCACTGCGGCGCTCGCCGGGCTGTTCTGCTGTGCGGCAATGCTGCTGCCGACGGTGGCCACCACGTTCGGCCTCGGCGTGAGTCACACGGGTAACGGCGGCGGCCTGCGGCTGGAGGTGCAAGAGGCGATGGCGCTGAACCGCATCGGTCCGGGCCAGCTCGCCGCCGTGACCGCGATGTGCGGCCACATTCAGGGCAACGCCTCGGTGGTGATCATCGGCTGGCCGACCGCCGCGCCGTTCGCCCAGGTGGTCCGCGGCATGTGCGGCGTGCCCACGGCGTGGATGAGCAGGGGGTCGGTCTCATCGGTCGACAACGTCATCGGCTCGATCTCCGCCAGCGGCCGGCAGCCTGTCCTGCTCGGTGCTACCCCGCAACAGCTCGCTCCGTTTGGCGGGTCAGCCGAGCAGGTACTTAACCTGGCCACCACGGGCGACCCGCACGAGCTGACGCAGCTGCCGACCGCACCTGAGGCCGTTCACTATCGGGTGTGGATGACGCTTCCCGTTGTCGCGGGCATCGGCACCTGACGGGTCCCGGAGCGGAGTGGGGCCGCCCGCGGCGGGGCTCTCCTGTCGGCCAGCTGTTGTCGTGGTGCTGATTTGCCAGCGCGGGTTGGCGGCCCTAAAGTGAGGGGACGCGACGCGGGGTGGAGCAGTTCGGTAGCTCGCTGGGCTCATAACCCAGAGGTCGCGGGTTCAAATCCCGCCCCCGCTACCAGGTCAGAGGCCTTCGGCACACAGCCGGAGGCCTCTTTTGCCGGGCCGGGTCGTGAGCGAGGTCTCCCAGGGCGCTGGGCTGTGACAACCGAGTTCAGTCGCGCGGGTCAGGCGATGAGTAGCCGGAGCCCGAGCTCTGCTGCGTCGAGATCGAGGAGATCGCGGTTGCGCTCGGCCCACCGGCCGGCGGCGAGGTCGGCACCTAGCTCGCGCACTGCTCTTTCTTCCGTCTCTGGCCCGACCCTGGCCCAGCCGGAGATGCCGCGGCGAACGTGCTCGTCCAGGTACGCCTCGGGCCGGCGCCAGTACGCCTCGAAGAAGCCGTCCGCGCAGTCCCATGGAACGAGTACCTGCTCAGTCCGCGCCCCAATCGCGTCGGTCAGGTCGGCTACCGTGGGGCGCCCCGCGACGAGGCCGGCGAACTCGGGCAGGTAGTCACGCGTCAGCCAGAACTTGTCCAGCCATCCGGCGGCGCTTGTGTCATGCGTGAACACCACCACGCGGCGCGCGACGCGCCGCATCTCCCGCAGTCCCGCGATCGGGTCCTGCCAGTGATGGATCGTCGCGACCGCCATCGCGGCGTCGAAGGACTGGTCCTTGAACGGAAGGCTCTCCGCGGTGGCATCGACGCACGGGGCTGCGGCGGCGGGGCGCTGCGCCCGCATGACCGCCGACGGCTCCACGGCAGTTACCTCCAGGTCTCCAGGCTCGTAGGACCCGGTGCCTGCCCCGACGTTCAGCACGGTCCGGGCGTCGCCGAGCGCAGCCCACAGCTGCGCCGCGATCCGCGGCTCGGTCCGCCGTGTCACGGCGTAGGTGGTTCCGATGGTGTCGTACAACTGTCCGCCTGGCATGCCGCCGCCTTCGCTGGCTTCACTGAACGGCGTACACGCCGCAGCATCGATGTATCGAGCCGATACATCGAGACGATATACAGATGTCACGTAATATCGCAAGCCGTTCCCTAGTAAGGCGCTCGAGAACCCGAAACGTGCGTCCCGCGGCTCATAACCCAGAGGTCGCGGGACGCACGTTGCCCCGGCTGCAAAGTCAGTGCAGGTCACAGCTCGTCGGACGTCGGTCCTGCCTGATGTTGTGCCGCTTGATGTACAAGCCGGCCGGCCAGGATCAGCAGGACCAGGGATGGCACGTAGAGCACGGCTATCCGGGCCGCCGACGGCGGGTCGTAACCCACGTTCGTGACCATGCGGGCCAGCACGGGGTAGCAGGTGACGGCCAGCCATAGCAGCAGCCAGCGGCCCAGCGAGGATGCCAGCGCCATTCCCGCGCTCAGCACCGCGATCACGGCGAGGTACACCGACTTAGGCATCGGAATCACGCCGCCGGCGAGCACGATGGCCAGAACCGCGAACGTCCAGCGCTGCCACGTGAGAATGTGCAGTCCGCGGCGTGGTCCCGGTGATGCGGTGAGGGCGAGTAACAAGACCGCGTCCCAGTCAGGTGCGAGGTGCTTGCGCGCTGAGCGAGCCCGCCGTCGGTTACGCACCCCCGGTTGCTTCGCCGTTTGACACCTCCTGCGCAACCTGCGGGAGGATTGCAGCACACCCCATGATGAGGAGCCCGATGATCTTCATCACCGCGAAGTTCAAGGTGAAGTCCGGGGACGCCGACAACTGGCCCGAGATCACGGCCGAGTTCACCAGCGCCACCCGATCGGAGCCAGGCTGCCTGTGGTTCGACTGGTCCCGCAGCGTCGACGATCCGAGCGAGTACGTCTTGGTCGAGGCATTCCGCGATGGTTCGGCCGGAGCCGCGCACGTCCAGTCCGGTCACTTCAAGAAGGCCCAGCAGACGCTGCCCGCGCATCTGGCTGAGACCCCGAGAATCGTCAACTTCGAGGTCCCGCAAGACGACTGGTCCCTACTCGGCGAGCTAGCAGTCAGCGCAGGCTCGTAGTGGGCCCACAGACCGGAAGATCTTCGGAAGATCTATCGTTGAGGTAGACCGAAGGGGAGTAGCTCCTCGACCACTGGTCGACATGCTGGCTCTGTCACGAGCCCGGTCAGTGGGTCTGCGGTAACCCGCAGGCGGGCGAGACCTTCGTTTCCAGCCATTCACATGGCCGGGACGAAGGCTGGCCTTTGCCCCGGCGGAGAGGTCCGCAGTGAGCCTCAGCGTCCTGCTCGGGGTCTTCCCCGTTATCTTCCTGGGCGAGCTGCCTGACAAGACAATGTTCGCGTCGCTGGTCCTGTCGACGAAGGGCAGACCACTCGCGGTCTGGCTCGGGGCAGCGGCCGCCTTCGCCGTCCACGTCGCCATCGCCGTGAGTATCGGCGTGGCCCTGTTCACGATTCTCCCGCACCGGGCGGTCAACGCTGTCGTGGCGGTCATCTTCTTCGTAGGCGCTGGGCTCGCTATTCGCGAGGCCCGCAACGAGCGCAAGCATGAAGACCGGGAGGAACGCCTCGCAGACCAAACGGCCCCTGGCCATCGGCGGACGGTTCTGACCGCGTTCATCGTCGTCTTTGTCGCTGAGTGGGGGGACCTCACTCAGGTGCTGACCGCCAACCTGGCCGCGCGCCTGCACTCCCCGTTTTCCGTAGCCATCGGATCGGTGCTCGCGTTGTGGGCGGTGGCGGCCCTCGCCGTCATCGGCGGGCGCGGTTTGCTCCGCTGGGTGAATGTCGTGACCATCCGCATCGTGACTGCCGTGATTCTTACCGGCCTGGGAGTCGCCACCGGGGTCCTCGCGATCATCGGATAGGGATCCGGGCTCGCGCCTACTCACAGCGGTCGACCGACGGCCGATCGAGCCGGGTTACCTGACCAGATACTCGAGCGGCTGCTGAGCCAGCGTGCCGTACGGCGTGCGCGCGGCGACCGCCAGCTGGTACTCGCCCGTGGTGCGCCCAAGACGCAACGGCTGTCCGGTGGCGAGGCTGGTCACCTGGCCGCCCGGCGTTACGACGTCGAACCCTGTCGCGTACGGGTGGCTGGCCACGAAGGACAGCGCGAGCCCGTCGTGATCGGTCACGCCGGTGCTGATCAGGGCGAGGTCTTGCGTGCTCTCATCGGCGCTGGCGACGAGCCGCTCAGTGAAGAGGATGGTCGACCCCTCCATGATCGGAACGTACGGCCCGTCGCTCCAGGCAAGCAGTCCCATGACCGATGCCGTGTGGAAGAAGGTGAACCACGTCGCTGCGTCTGCGGCGTTGAAGTTATGGCCCGTGCCATCGAACGCAGGCTGATCCCCGGCGTGGTACCGCCGCTGCAACTCCAGCAGCCCGAGCGGCGTGCCGTCGCGGTCCCGCCAGATCGCGCCGTTCTGGCCGTCAAGCAGTACCCACTTGCCGAGGTCGTCGATCCAGCCCTCGGTGACCGCGTGGCCGCCGCCGACACCCGCGTGATAGCCGGCGCGGAACAGGCTGATCCGGCGAGCCGGGATCTGGACGGCGTTCAGGGCGTGAGTGAGCACGGTGGTGTACTCGCGGCAGGCGAACCGCTCGCCGCGCTCCACCCGGTCCAGCACCACGTTCGCGTCCACGGCGGGCTCGTGGTTCACGCCGATGTGCCGCCAGCGGTTCGCGACCCAGATGAGCAACTCGTGCGCAGTCGCCCAGGCGCTGGCCTGCCGCGCGGGCAGCCGCCCGGCAAGCCGCTTCTCCCCCTCCTCGTCCAGCCGGGACAGCAGCGGCTTGCCGAGCGGAGCCCGGGGCCAGCGGAGCAGTTCGACTGGCGGCGGCGGCAGGTTCGCTTCGATCCTGGCGCGCAGGTCCGGCCAGCCGGGATGAGCGCCAAACGCCGCGTCGAAATACTGGGTGCCGACGTCCGCGAGCTGGTAGAAGCCGTCGGTGACGCAGTCCTCGAGCAGCTCCCAGCCCGCTGGCTGCGCGGCCAGGCCAGCCGCGACGGCGCACGAGGGCCCCCAGATCTGGGTCCAGTATTCGGTGTCTTCGCGGAGTTCGTCCTGGAGCGCCAGGACGCCAGCCCAGTCTTCCGCGCGCAGTAAGTCGATGGCCCGGGTACGCAACCCGGCGAGGCCTTCGGCGTCCATGGTGCCAATCTAACTAAAGCTGGACCAGCCAGGGCAAGCTCACCGCTGGTTGCCGAGACCCGGCCGATGCCAGCGTCGTTCTGACTAGCTGCCGACGGCTTGGCGGGCTGATGCTGTGCTCATCGACTCCAGCGAGTCCGGGCTTTCCCCGACCCGAGATCACCGGAATCCGAGTTCCCAGCCCCGACGGAAGGAACCGCAGCAATGACCGCCACCGACGATCGCCCCACCCGCGAGCTCACAGTCAAAGAGGCAATCGCCTCGGTCATCGGCTACCTCTCCCGCCAGTCCGGCAACCTCGCCGTGGGTTACGTGAACGACACCGTCACCGATGGTGCTCTGGAGGATCTTCGCGTCGGCCTCGGGGCAGTCGCCGTCCGCCTTGGTGACATCGTGCACGCCATGCAGCACGGTGAGACCCGCCTCACCTGCTCCGGTGACGAGCTGTAAAGCCGCACGTGGCCGTGGGGTCCACAGAACCTGCCGAGCGAGCACTGGCACGCCCGGGCGGTCCCGGATGAGCTCGGCACGCCGCAGGGGTCGGCCCGTTAACACCTGGCCGCTCCCGCTGCAGACCTGGCTGGACACGACAATTACGCCGGGCCTTGATGGCGGACGAAGGCGTACTTACGCTGTGTTGCGGCGCGCTCCGCCGACGAGCGCATGCGTTGTCTGAGGAGACGGCATGGGTGAAGCCGAGCCCTCGTATGCGACCTTGTGGCCGCTTGGTCGGTCGACCCAGCGCGGCAGGCGTGCCCAAACGGGCCTCGAGAAGTGGTCAGGCGCCCGCATTGCGCTGCTGTGGGACCACCTGTTTAAGGGCGACCAGATCCTCCGGGCGTTCGAGCAGCGGCTCGGCGCGCGGTTCGCCGACGTCGAGTTCATCGATCACACGCATTTCGTCAGCGACTTCGGCGATGACTACTCCGGCCTTGAGACGCTTCGAGAGCAGCTCGCCGCAGTGCGGGCGGACGCGGCTGTTGTCGCGGTTGGCGCGTGCGGTCGCTGCACCGCTGGCGTGATGCGAGCGGTCGCGGCCGCCGAAGCGGCAAGCGTCCCCGCGGTCGGCGTCGTGTCCAGCGGTTTCGAAGCAATGGCCCGCGCTGTCGCGAAGATCTTCGGGGACGACGAGCCGCGGCTCGCGGTATACCCGGGCTCGATCCAGACCGACACCGACGAGACGTTCGGGCACAAGGTCCGCGATGTCGTCGTCGAGCAGGTCGAAGCGGCCCTGCAGAGGTCCAAGAGTGACGCTGCCATCGCGGAAGCCGAGGTCGAGCCGCAACCGCGAGAGATCGTGTTCGCGGGGTCTCTCGACGAGGTCGAGGAGCACTTCCTGGCTCAGGGGTGGAGCGACGGCCTGCCGATCGTCCCGCCGACGCCCGACCGAGTGGACCGCTTCCTCGCCGCAACGCACGAGGATCCTGCCACCGTGCTCGGCGCTCTTCCGCCCGAGTTGCGGGAGATCACGATCACGAACGTCGCCGTCAACGGCGTCATGGCCGGGTGCCGGCCGGAATACATGCCGGTCCTCGTCGCGGTGGCTCGATGCCTCATGGATCCGCGCTTTCGGGTCGAGGATCTGACCTCCACGTTCGGCCTCGAGCCGCTCATCGTGGTGAGCGGCCCCGTCGTGCAGGCGCTCCACTTCAACACGGGAACGGGCGCAATGCGCCTCGGGAGGCAGGCCAACTCGAGCATTGGCCGGTTCTTGCGACTGCTCATGCGCAACGTTGGCGGGCTGCGGATTCCGCCGGGCACGAGCGACGCGGGAGCGATCGGGTACTCGTTCAATGTCGTGATGGCGGAGGATGAGCCTGCGACACGCGCGAGCGGCTGGGATGCGTTCCGCGTCGACAACGGGTTTCCTGAGGATTCAAGCACCGCGAGCGTGCTGCTGGTCACCAACCACTCCGCGCCGATCTATACCTCGGGTGAGTCGGCCGAAGAGCACCTCGAGACGATTGCGCAAATCCTCGCGAACGCGATCGGGCCGTGGGCGTACACGGCGGCCGTGCACGGCGGGTTCAATCCGCTGCTGCTCTTGTCGCCGAACGTAGCCCGGGCGCTGCACGAGTTCGGTGTCGACAAGCCGGAGATCCGCGGCTACCTCTACGAGCACCTGCGGATCCGAGCCGACGTCACCGAGCGATACGCCCATCAGGTTGGGCGGACAGATTTCAGCTTCGCCGCGAGCATCGAGGACCCGGTGCTGCGCGAGAAGTGGGTAGCGTCAGAGGATCCGTCGCGGCTGGTTCCCGTGCTCATCGACCCTGACTGGACGAGCATCGTTGTCGGCGGCAACCCGGGCCGCAACCAGTCGCGCGTATACGTGGGGAACCTCGTCCCTGGCCAGCCGGTGACTCATCGGATCGAGTGATCCCGCCGTTCGCGGCTACCTGTGCTCCGCGAGGACGGCGTGTGCGTCGGTTCCGTCCGCGCTGAGCGGGTCAATGTGGACCAACGCAGCAGACAGCCGGGGCAGGGCATGGATGAGCTCGTGCTCAGCGGCGACGGCTACCTGGTGCGCCTGCGCGGCGGAGACTGAGCCATCGACAATGACTTCGCACTCGGCGCGAAGCTGATGGCCAATCCACCGAAGCCGGACCTGGCCGACGCCGAGCACACCCGGGGTAGCCCGTAGCGTCCGCTCGACCTGGTCGACCAGAGTCGGGTCGACCGCGTCCATGAGGCGCCGGAAGATCTCGCGTACCGCCTGCCACAGCACGCCGGCGATGACTGCGGCGATGATCATCCCGACAACCGGGTCGGCCCAGGTCCACCCGGCGGCGACTCCCGCGACACCGAGGAGCACGGCCAGCGAGGTGAAGCCGTCGGTCCGAGCGTGCAGGCCGTCCGCAACGAGCGCGGCCGAGCCGATTCTGCGTCCCACCCGGATCCGGTACCTGGCCACCAGCGCGTTACCGGCGAACCCGACTAGCGCCGCCGCGGCAACCGCGCCCAGCTTTGTCACGTGCCGCGGATGGGCTAGCCGGTCCGCCGCCTGCACCGCGGTGAGCACGGACGAGGCGGCGATCACGAGGATGATCACCACGCCGGCCAGGTCCTCGGCGCGGCCGAAGCCGTAGGTGTAGCGGCGGGTAACCGGCCGCCGGCCTAGCACGAAGGCAATACCGAGCGGCAGCGCGGTCAGCGCGTCCGCCGCGTTGTGGAGCGTGTCGCCGAGCAGGGCGATCGAGCCAGAAAGCGCGACGACGGCCGCCTGGATGGCCGCCGTGCCGGCCAGCACGCCCAGCGACACCCAGAGCGCGCGCATCCCCGCCGAGCTCGCCTCCATGGCGGCGTCGACCTTCGCTGCGGGCTCGTGCGAGTGCAGCGGCGTCAGGCGCGCGAGCCGGGTAGCGAGATCACGTCGGTGCTCGTGATCGTGGTCGTGACCATGCCAATCGCTCATACCGGCAGGATGCCGCAGAGATTGGATTGCAGCACCTCGACAACAACCGACGAGTGGCACCTGCAAACGAGCGGCAGACAGGGGCCACTCGCTAGCCAGAACGGGCTACTCGTAGCCAGAACCGGCTACTCGCCAGCCGGTCGCTGGGGCACGTTCGCGCCGATCCGGAAGCGCGCCGGGGCGATCACCTGATGCGCCTCCCGGCAGATCATCGCCACCTCGTCCCAGTCGACGTCGCCATTGAGCCGCACCCCGATCCAGCCGCGGTGGCCGACGTAGGGCGGTCGGAAGAACCGCTCGGGTTCTGTCTTGGCTAGCTCCTCCTGGACGCCAGGCGGTGCTGCGCACCACAGGTGCGGGAAGTCGTCGTCGTGATGACCGTCCGGCCACAGCATGACGAACTGCCGACCGACGAAATACGCGGGGGACCCGTGGCTCGTTCGCTCCTCGCAGCCCGGCAGCGCCAGGCAGATGGCCCGGATCCGGTCCACAACGCCGGGCGCACCCGGCTCGGGCGAGCTTCCCTGCACGCAGCCGATCCTATGCTGCAGACGCCGCACCCAGCCGTATGCTCGGACAGGGCAATTCGGGCGGGAAAGGTGCAGGGGCAATGCCGGGCAGGATCGAGACATCGATGACAGGCGCACCGCCGGTGCCGCCTGCCGGTGCCGGCCCGCTGCTCATGGTCTCCGGCCTTTGCCGCAGCTTTGGCCGGGTGCCGGTGCTCGAGGGGGTAGATCTCTCGGTGGGCCGGGGGGAGGCGGTCGCCGTCACTGGCCCCAACGGGTCAGGCAAGACGACGCTCTTGCGCTGCATAGCCGGCGCGGACCAGCCCTCGGCGGGCAGCGTGCAGCTGTGCGGTCGACCGATGCGCGAGCAGGATCCGGTCGTACGCCAACAAGTGGCGGCGCTGCTCGACGACGTTGAGTTCTTTGTCGACCTGTCGGTCGTCGAGCACCTGGCCCTGCTGATGTGCGCGCACGGTGACGATTCGCCGGATGAGCACGCCGCCGCGCTGCTTGCCGAGGCTGGCCTCGCCGGCGCGGCTGACCAGCTGCCGGTAGGGCTGTCCAGCGGCCAGCGCCGGCGACTGGCGCTCGCGACGTGCTTCGCCCGGCCGCGCATCCTGGTTCTGCTGGACGAGCCCGAGCAGCGGCTTGACGCAGCGGGCCGACGCTGGCTGACGGCCCGGCTGCTGGCCGAAAAGGCGGCAGGCCGCGGGGTGCTGTTCGCCAGCCACGACCGCGGCCTGGTCCGCGCCGTCGCGGATCGGGTTGTCGCCCTCGGCGGGCCGTCGTCGTGACCACCACCGGCGGCGCGTTCGGCGGCACCGCCGACGGCGACCTGACCGACACCTCGGGGGACGTCCGCGGGACAGCCGACGCGAGCAAGGCCGCCGAGCTCGCCGGGCCAGCTGATGGCGACCTGCCAGCGGCGCCCGCGCGCTTGTTGCGACGCCGACTCAGGTCGGGTGCCCGGGCTGCCCGCCGGATCCACCGGCGACCGTCTGACGTCTACGTCTGGGTGCTCGCCGTTGCAGTGCTCGGGACCATTGCGGCCGGCGCCCTGCGCCCAGCGCTGCACCTTGTCACCGGCGCTGGCTGGGCGCTGCCTGCGGCCCCCGGCAGGCTCTTCGCCACCGCGGCCGTGCTCCTGCTGCTCGGCGGCCTGGCCGCGCTGCTGCGCCAGGCCGGCCCGGTCACCGCCAGCTCCGCCTTCCGGTTCTGGCTGCTTGCCGCCCCGGTGAGTCGTCGGTACTTGCTCCGGCGTCGCTTTCTCGCGCTGCTCGGGGCGACGGCTCTCGTGGCGTGTGTGATCGCCGGCCTGATCGCCCACGCTGCGTCCGTGGCCGTGCTGCCCGCCATCGGGCTCGCCGTGCTCGCCGCGGTCAGCGTCACGGCCGGCTCGGTCTGGGGTCAGGCGTCGGAGGCGGCGGAACGCGCGATGCACCTCGTCGGCCGTTCCCTGAGCGCACTCGCCGTCCTCGGGTTCGGGTCGCTCGCTAGCGGTCTCGGCCGATCTGGCGCCAACGACGCGCTGCGCGCACCACCCGCGGTGGTCGCCGGCATGCTCTCCGGGCTCGCGATCACGGCGCTGCTCTGCGGCTGGCGCGGATACCGGTCGCTCGACCAGATCGGCGTCGGCGTGCTGCGCCGCGGGCAGGGCTTGTGGACCGCCGGCCGGGCCGCCGCCGCGTCCATGGACGCCTTCATGATCGCGGACTTCCTGGCCGAGCAGCGGGCTCGAGCCGTGGGCCGAGTCCGGTCTGCCAGGATTGGCAGTAGCTTCGCTGTAGCGCTGCCCCGCTCGGAGTGGGTGCGTCTGCGCCGCCGACCGCACCTCGCTGTGCGTCTCGGCGTGGCCGCGGTCGTGTGGTGGGGCTGCCGCCCGGTCGTGCCGGGACCAGGGCTCGCCGCCCTTGCTCTCATCACGGGCTTTTTTCTCGTCCTGCCGCTGGCCGGCACGCTCAAGCAACTCGCGTCCGGACCCGGCTTGCGGGCGCAGTTCGCCAGCCAGGCCAGGTGGCTTAGCCGGGCCTCGGTGGGAGTCTGCCTAGCCGGCGTCGCCGTGTGGGCGGCCATCACCATTCCGGGCCTGGCCGGATCCGACCGGGTGGCGCTGGCCATCATCATCACGGCCGGCATCACCGCTGCGGTCTGCCGCGCGGTGACACGCCCGCCGCTCGATTACTCCAAGCCGCCGGTGCCGACGCCGTTCGGCGACCTGCCACTCGACCTGTGGCGGCAGTTGGTCCGCGGGCCGCTGCTCCTCGCTGTCCTCCTCCTCGTCGTTCTGCGCATCCGCTGACCCGGGACGAACGCGTCCGGATCGTCGCAGAACACTTCGACCCGCGATGTCGTGGCGCCGAGTGACGCTCGGCTGTCGAACCCGCTCGTCGTCGGCTCATGCAGGAAGAAGACTGCACAATTCCGTGGCGCCCAGGGCACGCAGGTACCAGTCCGCGGCAGCGGGCGCGGACGGCACCGCAAGCATGAGCGAGATGCGCACCGCTGATGTCATCCCTGGTAACCCTTCCAGGCGGGGAACGGCGCCGCCGGTGCCGAGCGTAACCCGTCAGTTCCCGGCGCACCGGCCTGCGGGCAGAGCCGTCGCCGCGCCGCCGCTCAGTCGTGCGGCAGCTAGCGTGGTCACCGCAGCCCCGCAGCGCAGGAACTGGCTCGGGAAGGAGCCTCGCCGTGAACGCGCATCTGCTGGTCCTCTACGTGGTCGCCGTGTTTCTCGCGATGATCGCGCCGGGGCCGGACATGCTGTTTGTGCTGTCGACCGGTGCGCGCGGTGGTCCGCGCGCCGGATTGCTCGCCACCCTCGGGGTCATGACGAGCGAGGCCGTGCAGATCGCGGCCGTCGCGGCCGGCCTCGCCGCGCTGCTTTCGGCCGCACCGACGGCCTTCCTGGTCGTGCGCTTGTGCGGCGCGGCCTATCTGGCGTACCTGGGCGTGCAGGCGCTGCGCAGCGCACGCCGGGGCAGCGCGCTTGAGGACTCACCGGCCGTGGGTTACGTGCCCGGCGGCTACGCCTACGTGCGCGGGGCTATGACCAACTTCGTGAATCCGAAGTCGGTCACGTTCGTAGTCGCGCTGCTGCCGCAGTTCGTGGATCGCGGGCTAGGTCACGTCCCGCTCCAGTTCGCGACCCTGGGTGCGATCTTCATCGCGTTCGAGGCGCTGATCGACGGCACGGTCGGCGTGCTGGCCGGGCGGATCGGCAGCTGGCTGTCAAGGCGGCGGCGAGCGCGGCAGGCCCTCGACGCTGGCGCTGGAACCATCATGGTGGCGCTGGCCGCCAGGCTCGCGGCCGAGCGATGAACTCGACGGCGCCGCGCGAGGGCAGTGTTGCGGCGCGCTCCGCGGCGGCCCGCGGCTACGTCCACGGATACCAGGAACGGGAGGCTACTCGCCTGAACGACCAGGCGTCTGCGCTGGTTGACCTCCTCCATCACGGCACCGCCTACCCGGCTGGCAGCCATGTCCTCGAGGTCGGCTGCGGCGTCGGATCGCAGACGATCACGCTTGCCCGGCGCAGCCCCGAGGCGACATTTACAGCCATCGACATAGCGACCGATTCCCTCGCAACGGCGCAGCGCCGCGCGGAGCTGGCAGGAATGACGAACGTCGAGTTCCGTCACGCTGACATCTGGTCGCTAGCCGAGTCGCCGGCGCGGTTCGACCACGTTTTCGTGTGCTTCGTGGTCGAGCACGTCGATGCCCCGGTCGAGGCGCTGCGGCTCCTGCGGGGACTGCTAAATCCGGGCGGCACCATCACGGTGATCGAGGGCGACCACGGATCGGCTTTCTTCGCGCCCGACAGCGCCGCCGCGCAGGCGGCGATCGATTGCCAGGTGGAACTGCAGCGACGCGCGGGCGGAGACGCCATGCTGGGCCGTCGGTTGTATCCGCTGCTGACCGACGCCGGTTTCGCGTCGGTCTCGGTCCGGCCGCTCTTCGTCTACGCCGACCAGAGCCGCCCGGACCTGGTCGATGCCTTCACCATCCGGACCTTTACGGCGATGATCGAAGGCGTGCGGCAGTCGGCCCTTGCGGCCGGTCTGCTGACGGCCGGTGAGTTCGACGCCGGGGTCGCGGACTTGTACCGCACCGCCGAACCAGGCGGCGTCTTCTGCTACACGTTCTTCAAAGCCGTCGCCGTTACCGGAGACGACCGAGCGGAAGCAGCGAGCTAGGTAAGTCCGACGGCGCCGTTACTGGCTGAGGTCCGCGACGTTGATCTTGACCGGGTGCAAGACCACTTGCGAGCGCGTCTCGCCTGGCCGGTCGTGCCGGTGGAAGTCGGCGTTGTACTTCGCCCCGGCCGTTCGGCAGAAGTCCAGGTCCGGGTCGGGAATCAGTTCTGCCTCGGCCCGGATCTCGAGCGTACGCAGCCGGTTGGCGGGGTCGAGGATGAAGAGCGTGGCCCGCGGGTCGCGGCGCAGGTTCCTTGTCTTCTGCCGGGTGTTGTTGAGCGAGATCTTCACCAGGTCGTCGGCCTTGTCGTGATAGAACGCGACGGCCGTCACCTGCGGCAGCCCGTCCGGGCCGTTGGTGGTGAGGATGGCGGTGTCGGTCTCGAGTAGGTGACGGTGAGACTCGGGGACAACTGGAGCTGACATCGAACCTCCGTGGCGCGGCTGCTGGCTTCGCTGATGCGGGCTACCCAGCCGACTGAGCGCGCCGACCCGGCCGATATATTCCGCCCGCCAACACGAGTGCGCTCCGCGAGTGTCGGCAGTAGCGTGAGCCGAGGTGCCTGTCTAAGGAGGACATCAATGCCGCTGTTTTCCAGTCAGTCGAGCGCGAGTTCACAAATCTGGGAGCCGCAGGCCGCCGATGGCAGGCTGGCGGCCACCGCTGGCGCGTCGGCCGGCGGCATCTTCACCTCGGACCTCTCCGTCTCTGAGTACGTGTTGCTAGGCGAGGCGAGCTTCGAGCCGCTCGGGTTCGTCGTAGGATCCTCGATCTACCACGTGGGTATTCAGGTCGGCCGCTGGAATCAGAACCAGGAGCTGCAGGTGCTCACCCAGGCGATGTACAACGCCAGGGAACTCGCGATGGCCAGGATGCAGGCCGAGGCTGACCACCTCGGCGCCGACGGAATCGTAGGCGTCAACCTCAAGATGCAGATGTATGCGTGGGGCCAGGGCGTGCTCGAATTCGTGGCGACCGGCACCGCAGTCCGTGCGTTGGCGGGTGCGGGGGTGCACAAGGCGCCGAACGGCAGGGCGTTTACTTCGGATCTATCGGCGCAGGATTTCTTCCGGCTGCTCGCCGCGGGCGCGGTTCCGGTGGCCTTCGTGCTTGGCACCTGCGTGTATCACATCGCGCACCAGTCGGTCATGCAGTCGCTCCGGCAAACCGGTCAGAACCAGGAGATGCCTCAGTTCACGCAAGGTGTCTACGAGGCGCGTGAGCTTGCGCTGGCGCGGATGCAGGCGGAAGCGACGGAAGCCAGCGCGACGGGCATCGTCGGCGTCACCGTCGGCGTCCATAATCACGTGTGGGGTGAGCACGCCACCGAGTTCCTCGCGACCGGGACCGCGATCCGCCGGCTCGCGGACGAGCACCGGCTGCCCGAGACCACCCCGAAGCCCACCTTCACCCTCGGCTTGGACTCCTAAGCGCTCGGCTCCGCGCCGTCACGCTGCGTGAGAGTGACGCTCATTGTGTGAGCGTGCCCTCACTCAGCGTGACGAACGTGTACTCTCATGGCGAGAGCGTGCTCCAATCAGGAGGTGCGGCGATGAACCCCCGCGGGTCGGCGGTGGGTGTCCGGAGCTCGGCGGCGAGTTCGCGCGAGGCCGCAGCTGCCCAGGTGATCGGCGGGCCAGCTGTCCTGCTGAACACCGGCCGGTCGAATCAGAAGGAGCGCACCCGCACGGCGATCGTGGCCGCAGCGCGCGACGCTATCGCGGGCGGGGGCGAAGTGACGATGCCGCACGTCGCGCGCCGGGCCCTGGTATCCGAGGCGACGGCCTATCGCTACTTTCCCGATCTCGCCTCGCTGCTGCGTGAGGCACTGGCCGGCCTCTTTGACAGCCCGCAGCGTGCGATGGCGCCGGTGGCTCGGTCCAAGGACCCGGTCGAGCGCATCGGATTCGCGACCGAGATCCTGCTCCGCGAGGTACTGGCGTATCAGGGAGCCGTCCGGGCGATGCTCGCCGCCGCCCTCACCAAGCCAGCCATAGCGCAGCGGACCGGACGCCGGTTCAGATTGATCGATGAGGCGCTCCGGCCGCTGGAGGACACCATGGCCGTCCAGCAACCGGCGCGGTTCGCGCAGCTCAAGCGCGGCCTCACCGTCGTGGTTAGCGCCGAGGCGCTGTTCACGCTGACCGATGTGTGCGGCTTGACGCCCGAGCTGGCGATCGCCAGCGCTATCGAGACGGCCCGCGCGCTCACGGCCGCAGCCATCCGGCCCGCGCGGCGATAGGCGGGCGATGTCCCGCGACGGCAAAGCGCCTGGCCGGCGCTCGTGCGAGCGCGCCTCGTCGCATCGTCTGGATCAGCCCGTTGTCCGGCTCAGCGCGTGGTCCGCTCAGCCCGTCGTCCGGATCAGGGCGCCGGCTCGGCTGGCCCGCTCGTCGGCCAGCGCCCGGACGAGGCTAGCCCGGCATTCGGCGATCGCGGTGGCGCCGTCTAGCCGATGGTGCTGCTCGAGGCGGTCGAGCAGTTGCGCGAGGCCGTCGGTCCGGCCTCGTAGCTGTTCCAGCGAGGTGTGTGGTTCCACAGCTCAGGAACGGCGGCCAAGAGCCGCGGGGTTCAATGGCCATGCTCCCAGCTGGGCAAAGTTCGTGGCCCGCGGGGCTGAGCGACCTCGCTGAGCTAGACGTCAGAAAGGCCAGAGGAGACTTCCAGGCAACGCAAAGGGTTGCCGCCTACGCTCGCCGGTGAACGTGATAGGCAGGCCCTGGGCAGGAAGGATCGGAATCGTGCCGGACAACGTCGCCATCTCCTACCGAGGCGCGACATACGCGCTCGGCCAGGGGCCGCAGTTCTACGGCATCTGGTACGCCACGGCGGTGGGGTCGCAGCCGCTTGAGTGGTGGCCGCTGACTCCGGAGGGCTGGACGGCCGCCTGGTCGAGGTTCGCCTCGGTGGAGAACCCAGGCACAATCCGGCCCGTGGCGGCACCGCCGGTGGCGCCGATGACCGGGCCGACCGGGCCCGTCGGGTCGGGGGTCGGCTACGTCGGGGCTGCCACTGCTAGCCAGCAGGCCGCCTGGCGGAGTCAGCCGGCCGCCGACCCCGTCACGGTCACGCGCTCCGCGCGCGCCGCGGTGGCCCTGATTGGGCTCGGGCTCGTACTCGGCATCGTAGGGCTGTTCCCCGTCTACACCGACGGCGTGAGTATCGCCTCGCAGGCCTTCAACCTGGTGCCGCACGTCATCTACCTGGCGGCGTGGGCGCTCAGCGCGGCGCTCATCCTGCTCGGTGGCGTCCGGCTGGGAGCCGGAGCCCTGCTCGGCCTCGGCACCAGCGCCGTCACGCTCGGCTTGTTCATCGCCGACGCGGCCATGCCTACCGCGGACGGCGCCCACGGGTCGGGCCTCGTGCTGAGCCTCCTCGGCTGGGCCAGTTGCACGGCTGGCGTCGCGCTCGCGGCCGCCAGTGGCCGCGTACTCCGCAGCGGACTCACCGCTACGCGTGGCCTGGCTGGGCGGTTGGGCTCCGAGTCCAGCCACGACATCGTGCCGCTGGTGACCCTGATACTCGCGGCACTCGGTGCCGCCATTGCCTTCGCGCCGTCGTGGGACAGCTTCACCCTGCGGACCGCCAGCGGCGCCTCGCAGGTCCTGACCGCGGGAAACGCGTTCGCCAACCCCGGCGCCGTCATCGCTGGCGACTTGCTGGTCATGATCGCGCTCGTCGCAGTCGTCGTCGTGGCCGCGCTCTGGCGGCCGTTGCGGCTGGGCGCGGCGCTGGCGCTGGGCGCGGCGATTCCGATGGTGGCCCAGGCCATCTCCGCCATCGTCGAGATCAGCGAGCCGACCTCGCCACTTCAGTTCGGCATCTCGCCCGGTGACGCATCCCGGCTGGGCCTCACCATCCACGCCGGCCTGACGGCCATGTTCTGGGTCTTCTGCGCGTTCCTGGGCACGCTGATTTTGCTCTGTGCGTGGATGGTGCTGGCGCACGGCCAGGCCGTGGACAGTCCGGCTGTGCCCGGCGGGCACCTGCCTGGCGGGTACCACCCCGGCGCAAACTTGCCGGGCGCATACCAGCCGGCTGGGCGGGCGCCGGCCGGGTCGGCAATGGACTCGGCCCCGGCCGGTTCGGCTGGACCGGCCGACGGGGAATCGCCGGGCGCTGCCGACGGTCCCGCGAACCCGCCGATGTCGGGAACTGCTGCCGTCAGCCGGGACCTGGACTAGCCATTACCGTGACCAGGGATGGCTTGCGCGCTACCAGCACGTCCCGCACGATCGCCTGATCGACCCGGTGCCGGAAGACGACAGCCGGTCCTTGCTCGACCGGCTCGAGCCCGCCGGAGGCCAGAATCGCTTCCGCCTGGGCGCGGGGCGCGACCAGCGTGTTCCACGCGATGCCGACCGCCCCGCCCGGCCGCAGCAGCCGTGCCCAGACCGGCACTGCGGCGGTGAGCAGGTCCTGCGGCCGCCGAGTCAGTCCGGCAGCGGCGCGGCTGCCGTGCTTGATCCCGTACGGTGCGTCCGCCACGACGAGGTCGAACGTGCCTGGACGGAAGAACTCGGCCGCGCGGGTCGTGTCCGCGCACACCAGGTCCAGTTGCTGGTTCCGGCCAGCCTTGTACTCGTTCTTTGACGCCGCCAGGGCCAGCTGGAGCCTCCGGCCAACCGCGCGGCCGTCGCGACGAACCGGTCCGTCAAAGCTGACGTGGTGCTTGATCCGCTTGCGCTGCAGCCAGGTGCGGATGAACGTCGAATAGGCATCGAAGTCCCGCTGGTCATTGTCAACGCCGGCCGCGTCGTAGCCATACATCAGCGCCTGGTTCAGCGTCGTGCCGCGACCGCACAGCGGGTCGAGCACGGCTAGCTTTCGCGTCGCCATCTCGGCGGCGAACGCCGACGCCATCAGCGTGACGTTCAGCAGTAGCTTGGTGAACTGCTCATTGGTCTTGCCGGCGTATTTCTGAATGGTGATCAGGTCGTCGTCGTACCGGGCGAGCCGGCCGAGATCGACCGGGCGAAGCGACTCACCGTCCGCTTCGAATAGCGCGTAGATCGTCGACAGGTTGGCGAGGAACGCGGTGGCCTCGGTGCCCAGCCGCGCGGTGGTGAAGTCCAGGTACG
This sequence comes from Streptosporangiaceae bacterium, assembly GCA_030041275.1. GTDB lineage: Bacteria > Actinomycetota > Actinomycetes > Streptosporangiales > Streptosporangiaceae > JAJYUU01. The sequence continues at coordinate 8,009 of JASHOE010000324.1, read as the reverse complement.
GAACTCCGCCCCGGTACGTCACCACGCCGTCGGACAGCGCGCCGCCGAGCACGGACCTGCTGAAGACCGCGAGCTCGGCTGCGGCGAGCTCGGGCGAGGCGCCGGCGTAGACGCGATTGGCCGATGGCAGCAGCAGCATCGCGTACCTTGCCATGCCGACAGACTTACCACCAGTCGGCGCTCGCCGCCGGATCGTGGGTCCTGGCGCGCATTCGGCTGTCCGTCTGGCATCAGCCGAAACATGAGGCAGGGTGCAACCGCCGCACAACACGAGTCGATCAGCGCTACTCTGCTACCGCCCCGCATCACGATTGACTCGGATCCGAGAAATGGGCAGCCATGACCACGCAACAGCAGGACGACACGAGCGTTGACGAAAGGCTCATGAACGCGGGCCTCGTCGTGGATAAGAGCGCAAGGCTGGACAAGACGCTGCGCAACGCCTTCTGCTCGATCATCGGGAACAAGTATGCGGCGGTTCTTGCTGACGGGCGGTCGGCCGAATGGCTCATCAAGAAGTGCCGCGACGTGCTTGAAGCGCACCGTGAGATCACCGGTGAGCACCGCGCGAACATCCAGCTGGCGCTAGACGCCTGCAAAAGCGCTAATGATCAGCGAAACGACCTGCTGTATGGGCATCGGAGGGCCGCCGGAGCCGCGAGCCGCCAGCACTGCACGACCAAGACCACCGGGTGCAAGCCTCACGCGGAGAGCGAGACGTGGCCGGCGGACAAGATTCACGAGTTGGCCGACGAATTCTGCGAAGCGGACGCGAAGTTGTTCTGTGCGATGAAGAACGCCGTCAGCCCGGAAGTCATGGTGATCGGAGAGGCCTTGGCCTGGGAGCGACGCAGGGAGCGCGGGGCGCCCTGCTGACGCCGCGGCAATAGGCGGCGGCGTACTGGCCTTTCGGCCCACCAATGGCCGCGCCGGCCTGTCGTTCGTGCGGCTGTGAATGGATCGCACAAGCCGCCGGATCTCTCTTGCGGCACCGAGCGGGACCTGCTGCGCAGGAAGGGTCATGGCAGGTCCGCCGAGCTGTCAGCTTGACTCCGTACCTGGGTACGGCCGGTACGGTGCATGTCATGACCGGGATGACCATCGGAAAGCTGGCCGCGGCTGAAGGCGTCAGCGTCGAGACCGTGCGCTTTTACCAGCGTCGCGGCCTGCTGGCAGAGCCGCCGCGGCTCGGCGCTGGCTACCGCCAGTACTCCGACGAGGATCGGGCCAGGCTGGATTTCATCCGCCGTGCCCAAACGCTCGGCTTCACCCTGGGCGAGATCGCCGATCTGCTGGGATCGGCCGAGGCAGAGTCCAGCCACGAGATCGCCGCCGCTGCGCAGGCCAAGCTGGCGGCGATCGACGACCAGGTACGGAAACTGCTCCAGTTGCGGTGCAGGCTCCGGCAGCTCGTACGAGTGTGCGAGCACGGCGATGACGCGCAGTGCGCGGGCCTGAGGCTGCCCGACGGGAGTGGCGAGCCAGCAGGGAGCCGGCGATGAGCGCGGCCACGGTCGTCACCGACGACAGCTTCGAGGCCGCGGTGCTCCGCAGCGCGCGCCCCGTCATCGTGGAGTACTGGGCGGAGTGGTGCCCGCCGTGCCGGCAGATCGCGCCCGTGCTGGCCGAGATCGCGGCAGAGCACGCCGACCGGGTAACCCTCGTGACGATCAACGTGGACGAGAATCCGCGGACCGCGTCCCGCTATCGCATCCTGGCTGTGCCGACGGTCAGTGTGTTCGCCGGTAGCCAGGTCGTCAAGCAGGTGACCGGAGCCCGGTCCAAGGCGGCGTTCCTCCGCGAGTTCGGCGAGTTTCTCGATCCGCCGGCAGCGTAGCGGGGCGGTCGGCTACGCAGCCGGGCTCCAGGGACGGTCAGCGCCCGGCTCTTCCGCCGCCGCGTCCGCGCGCCATCGGTTCCCGGCGCATCAAACCAGCCGTCCGGAGCACGAACTCCGTGTATGTATCCGGAGCTCGGTCTGGATCGGCCGGGTACCGGTCTGGGGTTCCGACCAGTGTCGTCAGCCTGCGCGTCGCCTCGTTACATTCGGCCACGGCGCGGGTTATCCGGCCAGCTAGCCGCCGGATGCGCCTCCTCGGCCGTGTCGTTGCCCTGCTCATGACACCAGCCTCCCGCCGCGGAGAGGCCAGCGAAAGTGGCAGTAATGCCACGGTAGCTAAATATCCTGCCAAGCCGATGAGGTGGCACGCCGCTGGGAGCTCACGCTCGGCGACTGGTATGCCTACGGGGCTAGCTCGGTGGTCCTGTACTGCCGCCCGCACCGGCGCCACCCGGGTTCCCGCGGGACCTGCGCGGCAGGTGCGATGAATTCTTCGCCCGGATCGGCCGCAGGTTAGCCGAGCCGCCTATCGGCCGACGGGTACGCGCAGCGGACCTGGAGCTGGCAGCACACCATCGACCCTGAGGGCCTGCACGGGCGACCCTTGCTTCGACGCCGTGGACTACGTCCTGGACGGTGCCGGGCACGACGGTGTCGCGCAGCAGGCGGTCGCGGAGCTGCTGGCCCTCGCCCGGTAACCGGTAACCGGCCTGACTCAAGGAAAATTGGCAGTAACACCCCCGTAGCTAAACATCCTGCCAGCAACGTGTGGCACCATGGGAAGGTGCTGACAAACGTCGCGGCGGTCGTTGTCGATGACTTCTCGCCGTTCGAGCTGGGCACAGTCTGCGAGATCTTCGGCTACGACCGCACCGACGAGGGCCTGCCTGCCTACGATTTCGCCGTCGTGGCCGCTCAGCCTGGCCCGCTGAGATCGCAGGTTGGTTTCGCGCTCGAGACCAAGTACGGGCTTGCGCGGCTCGACGGCGCCGATCTCGTCGTAGTGCTGCCCGCGGGCGACGACCGATGCGAGCGGGGTGACTGGCCGGAGCCCATGCTCGGGGCGCTCCGTCGTGCCGTCGACCGGGGATCGCGGGTACTGAGCGTGTGCACGGGTGCGTTCGCCCTGGGCGCGGCCGGGCTGCTGGACGGCCGCGCCTGCACGACGCACTGGCGGCACGCTGCGAACCTTGCGCGGATGTACCCGGCGGCCAAGGTCGACCCCGCGGTCCTTTACGTCGACGACGATCCGGTGATCAGCAGCGCCGGAACGGCATCGGGTATCGACGCGTGCCTCTACCTGGTACGCAAGGAGCAGGGCAGCCGAGTCGCCAACGCGATTGCGCGCCGCATGGTCGTGCCGCCACACCGGGACGGGGGCCAGGCCCAGTACATCGAGCGGCCGGTCGCCCAGCCGACCTGTGGCACGCTCGGCGAGGTCATCGAGTGGCTGCAGCGCAACCTCGATCGGCCAGTGACCGTCGACCAGCTCGCGCGCCTCGCCGCGATGTCGCCGCGAACCTTTGCGAGGCGATTTGTCCAGGAGACGGGCACCACGCCGCAGCGCTGGCTGACCGGCCAGCGGATGCTGCTCGCGCAGCAGCTACTAGAGGAGAGTGACGCGACGGTGGACCTGATCGCCGAACGCGCCGGGTTCGGGAACGCCGCGACCTTCCGCCATCACTTCCGCGCGCACAGTGCCACCACCCCGGACGCTTACCGCCGCACGTTCCGCCGTTCGCCGCCCGGGGACGCGGCCAGGGCTAGCTGACGGGAAGCGCCGGCCGACGGTTCGCCCCGGATACCGGGCGACGGCGGTACACGAAGAACACACGGTCTGACTCGTCGCTGACCGGGCTGCCGTCGAGGCTCTCCTGCTCGAGCAGTTCGAACCGGCCAGCGAGCGCGGTCCTGATCTGGCCGAGCGGCACGCCCAGCTCGTAGATGCGCTCGTGATAGAGCCGGTAGACGTCGTCAACCTGGTGCGCGAAGATCTTGGTCTCCCACAGCGAGAGCGTGTCGCGGCCGGGCTGCACCGTCATCAGCACGACGTTGCCGTCGAACTCGTCCAGATACGGCGGGGTGTCCCAGAGCCGCCGGAGCCGGCCTGTCGTGTTCACGTCGAAGATAAACAGCCCGCCGTCGGACAGGTGCTCGTGCGCTCGCTGGAACACGGCAAGCCAGCCATCCACCGTCACCACGTGATTGAGCGTGTCGAACATACACATCACCACGTCGAAGCGGTAAGGCAAGGCGACGGCGGTAATGTCCGCCTGGAGCAGCCGCGCACCCGGAACGGTGCGGGCCGCCACCGAGAGCATCTCCGGCGAGCGGTCGACACCCGTGACCGAATAACTCTCGACGAGCCCAGCCAGCAGCGCCCCGGTGCCGCAGCCGAACTCGAGCACGGACCGGGCGCCAGGCCGGTGGCTGGTGATGTAGGACCGGATCCGGTTGATCTCCGGGGTCCGATCGCCCATGATCCGGTCGTAGAACCGGGCGAACCCGGCGTAATCCGGTGCTGATTCAGGCTGTTGAGTCCGCGCCACCTGACCTCAATCTCCTAACCCGGTCGCCAGCGCCTGATCGATGTCGGCGATGAGATCGGCTGCTGGCTCGATGCCGACCGACAACCTGATGAGCGTCGGTGCGGCGGATTCACCCGGCCACCGGCCCCGGCGCTCCCAGGTGGACTCGACCCCGCCGAAGCTGGTGGCCGGCACGATGAGTGCGGCGGCTGCCACGATGGCCTCCGCGTCGGCGGGGGTGCCCTCCACTTCGAACGACAACAGTGGCCCGAACCCGCGGGGCATTTGCGCGCGGGCAAGCGCGAGCGTTTCCGCGCACACACCCGGATAGTGCACGGCGGTCACCCGCGGATGCGCCGCCAGGTGCGCGGCGATCGCCAGTGCACTGGCTGACTGTCGCTCAACCCGCAGCGGCAGTGTCTTGAGGCCGCGCACGGCTAGCCAGCACTCCATCGGCCCGAGCACCCCGCCGCCGAGCGTGCGCCAGCTTCGCAGCTCGGCTGCCAGGCCGGAGTCGCGGGTGAGCACCGCGCCGGCGAGGAGGTCGGAGTGACCAGAGGCGGATTTGGTGAGCGAGCACAGCGACGCGGTCGCGCCGAGGTCCAGCGGCCGCTGGAGCAGCCCGGTCGCCACGGTGTTATCGACGACCATCGGTGCGGCTGCCGCGCCGGCCAGCCGGGCGAGCGCCGCGAGATCGGCGACGCGGAGCAACGGATTCGTTGGCGACTCCGTCCATAGCACGGCGCGGCGGGCGGCGAGCTCGCGCTCGATCACCGCTAGTTCGTCCTGGTCGACGAGGACTGGCCCCGCGCCGTACGGCAGCAGCCGCTCGGCGAGCGCCCTGGCGTTGTAGTAGCCATCCCTGGGAAGCAGGATCGCGTCGCGGTCTCGCGCCAGCGCGAGCATCAGGGCCATCGATGCCGCCTGTCCGGAGCTGAACACGACAGCCTCGGCAGCCTCGATCGCGCCGAGCGCATCCTCCAGCTCTGTCCACGTCGCGTTACCGCCGCGGCCGTAGTCAGCGTCGCCCGGCTGACCGACCGAGGCGAGAATCGAGGCGAGCTGGGGTGGCTGCACCACCGGCGCGCCCGGCTGCCGCCGTGAGCCTGCGTGCGCCAGGGTCGCGTCCGCGGACACGGCACGGTCGGTCACGTTCAACGCTCCGTTCTCACGAGACCCTCAATGGGGAACGCGGGTTGTCCGCATCGCGGACAGTCGTTCATCGCCGCACCGCTCACCATCATCGCCTGTAAGCAGGCAGAATCGCCAGCCGACATGTGACAGTTGTGTCATTATCTGCCGACACCGAACCCGGTCTCGAGCGCGCGCAGCGCCTCATCCAGGTACACGGTCAGGTCGGCGTCGGCCCGGTCGATCCAGCGGTCATAGGCTGCACGGCACACCGCGAGGGTGGCTCGGCCGATGGCGAGCGGGTACAGCGCGTCGGCGCGGTCACCCAGCCGGGCGGCGGCGAACTCCGACACCGCGCGCTCCCACGCGTCATAGTGGTGCGCTGCGCTGGCCTGCAACGCCGGGACGGAGCCGATCAGGCTCATGCGGGTACGCAACTCCGGCACGTCCTCGGCACGGTATCGGTTGACGCCGACCACGGCCGTCCGGATCCCCGCCATCAGCGGGACATCCGGCGGGACCGCCGCGAGCGCGGCGCGCAGCGACTTGACCTCGCCGTCGAAGGCGTGCCAAAGGACGTCGGCCTTGGATTCGAAGTAGCGAAAGAACGTCCGCTTGCTCACACCGGCGGCGGCGGCGATCCGCTCCACCGTGGTGTCCTCAAATCCGTACCGGGTAAACAGCCGCAGGGAGATCAGCTCGAGTTGGCGCGCGCTCGTTCCGGGCGGCCGCCCGCGTCGGCCGGTGCCCGACGCTGGGTCGCTGACTGGCGCCGGACCGCCGCGCGGCTCGCGGTCGGTCGCGTCGGCGTGCTCGCCCGTTCCCGCCATGGTCTTGATTGTGTCATCCGGTGACGATTAGCCTGAGCCTATTCGTCACCCAGTGTCGAAAGTAAGGGAGCCAGGACATGCCCGACAGCGCCACCGAATTGCTGGAACGGTCCCCGGACGCCGCAGGCGGCGAGATCTGCCCCGTTGCGGCCGATCCTGTCGTCGAGGATGTCGTCGACACCGAACTGCTGGTCGAGGAGATCTCCATCGACGGGATGTGCGGGGTTTATTGATGGAGTCGTTCGACCTGGACGCTGCGTGGCGGTTGCATCCCCAGGTCTCAGTGCGGCCGGAGCGTTTCGGCGCGCTGCTGTATCACTTCGGCACGCGGCGGCTGTCCTTCCTCAAGAGCCCGGAGCTGCTCACGGTGGTGACCGCGCTGGCGGTCCACCCGACCGCCCGCGAGGCGTGCGCGGAGGCGGGCATCGGGGCGGCCGAACTGCCTGCCTACACCATTGCGCTGTCGACACTGGCCGCGAGCCAGATGATCTGCGGAAGGACGGCGACGTGACCGCCGTGGCGCCGTCCAGGGCCGGCTCTCTGGTCGAGGAATTCCGGTTCGGCCTGGCCGCGCCGATCTGCCTGACCTGGGAGCTGACCTACGCCTGCAACCTGTCGTGCGTGCACTGCCTGTCGAGCTCTGGCCGACGGGACCCGCGCGAGCTGAGCACGGCCGAGTGCAAGGCCGTCATCGACGAGCTCGAGCGGATGCAGGTGTTCTACGTGAACATCGGCGGAGGTGAGCCGACGGTGCGGCCGGACTTCTGGGAGCTGGTCGACTATGCGACCGCGCACCACGTCGGCGTCAAGTTCTCCACCAACGGCGTCAGGATCAGCCCCGACGTGGCCGGGCGGCTGGCTGCCAGTGACTACGTCGACGTGCAGATCTCGCTGGACGGCGCGACCGCGGAGGTCAACGACGCGGTCCGTGGCGCGGGGTCATTCGACGTGGCGGTCCGGGCGATGCGCCGGCTTGCCGACGCGGGCTTCACCGGGTTCAAGATCTCGGTAGTGATGACCCGCCAGAACGTCCGCCAGCTCGACCGGTTCAAGGCGCTCGCGGACGGCTTCGGCGCGCAGCTGCGGATCACCCGGCTGCGTCCGTCAGGCCGGGGCGCCGACGTCTGGGATGACCTGCACCCGACGTCCGAGCAGCAGCGCGAGTTGTATGACTGGCTCGTCGCGCACGGCGAGAACGTGCTCACTGGCGACTCGTTCTTTCACCTGGCCGGATACGGCAACGCGCTACCCGGCCTCAACATGTGCGGTGCAGGCCGGGTCGTGTGCCTGATCGACCCGGTCGGCGATGTGTATGCCTGCCCGTTTGCGATCCACGACTCGTTCCTGGCCGGCAACGTCAGGTCGCCGGGCGGCTTCGCCGGCGTGTGGCAGGACTCCGAGCTGTTCGCTCGGCTGCGCCAGCCGCAGTCGGGCGGGGCGTGCGCGTCGTGCTCAGCGTTCGACGCCTGCCAGGGTGGCTGCATGGCGGCCAAGTTCTTCACCGGCCTGCCGCTAGACGGGCCGGATCCCGAGTGCGTGCGCGGTTTCGGGCAGCGGGCGCTCGCGCTGGTCGACGGCGCCGCCGCGCCGCGTCCGTCCGGGGACCACTCGCACCGGACGCAGCGGGCCGGCCCGGTTCCGGTGTCGATCGGTCCGCGGCCGGCCGACCCCCGGCTGGCC
>JASHOE010000046.1 GCA_030041275.1 Streptosporangiaceae bacterium | reverse complement strand
CCGCGATTGAGCACCTGGCCTTCTCCAGCGGCATCCACTACTGCCTGGGTCAGCCCCTCGCCCGTCTCGAGGCCAGCATGGCAATTCGCATGCTGGCCGAGCGGATGCCGGGCCTCGCGCACGCCGGGCCGGTGCAGCGACGCACCAGCACCACCATCCGCGGGCCCGTGCACGTGCCGGTGACCACCCGATCCGCGCCCCGCGATAGCGTCGGGTAGCCGCGGCAGTCGCCGGGATAGGGAGTGACGTATGTCAGCGAGTTCCGTCACAGCGGATGGACGCGCACGAGTGCTGGCCGATGGCTCGCAGCTGCCCATGCTCGGCCTGGGCGTCTGGCAGGTGCCCGCCGGAGCAGCGTGCATCAATGCCGTTCGCTGGGCGCTTGAACTGGGTTACCGCCACATTGACACAGCGCAGGCCTACGGGAACGAGGAGAGCGTCGGCAGAGCCCTGCGTGACAGCGGCTTGCCGCGCGACGCGGTGTTTATCACGACCAAGTTCTTTCCGAGCAACCGTGACCCGGTCGCCGCGGCGGAGCAGAGCCTCAAGCGCCTCGACGTGGACTATATCGACCTGTACCTCATTCACTGGCCAGAACGCGGACCGACCTGGGCCTGGCCGGGCATGGAGCGGGCGCTCCAACGGGGCTCGGCCCGCGCCATCGGTATCTCGAACTTCGGGGTCGGCGAGCTTGAGCAGGTGATAGCTGCCGGAACAGTCCGGCCCGCGGTGAATCAGGTGGAGTTCAACCCGGTCCACTATCGGCGCGGTCTGCTTGATGCCTGCCTGGCGCAAGATGTCGCTGTCGAGGCTTACAGCCCGCTGGGAACCGGCAGGCGCCTGTCCGACAAGACCGTGCGGCGAGTCGCTGAGCGCGCCGGACGGACACCCGCCCAGGTGCTGCTGCGCTGGTGCCTGCAGCACGGGCTTCCGGTCATCCCCAAGTCCACCCATCGCGACCGCATCGAGTCCAACGCGCAGATCTTCGATTTCGTGCTGTCGGCTGAGGATATGACCGCGCTCGACTCACTCGACAAGACGAAGGGCACCGAGCGCGCGCTCGAACACAAATGGTGGTGAGCGCTCGCGCTCCCGGCGACCGCTCAACGGGCACCGAGGCTACTTCCCGTTACGCCAGTTGAAGTACTCGCGGGCGGTGACGTACACGACTGCTATCGCGATGATCAACGTCAGGATCAGCAGAGACGGCGGGTTGCCGTGCCCAGGGACGTGCAGGGCGATGACTCCCATGATCGGAGCGTACCTGAGCAGCGAGCCGGGCAGCTACGCGCGGACGGTGCCGGATCAGGCGGCGGACTTTTCCAGGATGTGCACCGCGCATGCGCTGCCGAGCCCGATGACGTGGGTGAGCCCGACCTTGGCGCCGTCGATCTGCCGGTCGCCCGCCTCGCCCCGCAGGTGCGTGGCCACCTCGTAGATGTTGGCGATGCCGGTCGCGCCGAGCGGGTGTCCCTTCGACAGCAAGCCGCCGGAGACGTTGACCGGAAGCTGCCCGTCGCGCCACGGTCCGCGCTTGTCGATCCACTCGCCGGCGCCGCCCTCGGGGCACAGCCGCAAGTTGTCATAGTGGCGCAGCTCAGCGGTAGCGAAACAGTCGTGCAACTCGACGAGGTCGAGGTCCTCCGGACCGACCCCGGCCTGTTCGTAGGCCTTGTCGGCGGCCTGGCGAGTGAGCGTGTTGACGTCGAACTGAACCGAACCGCCGTCCACGTACGGATCGCTGGTCATGATGGATGCAGATACCTTGACGGCGCGCCGGCGGACCTCCGCGGGCATCGACTTCAGGCGTTCCCCGCTGCACAGCACCGCGGCAGCCGCGCCATCCCCGGTCGGGCAGCACATCAGCAGCGTGTTCGGGTAGGCGATCATCTCGGCGGTCATGATCTCGTCGAGCGAGAACGCCTTCTGGTACTGCGCGAGCGGGTTCAGCGTCGAGTGGGCGTGGTTCTTCTCCGCGACCTTGGCGAACTGCTCGAAGCCGACGCCGTCGTGCTGGTACGCGTACTCCATCCCGGACTGGGCGAACGTGCCGGGCATCAGGCTGGTGCCGAGGACGCCCTCGATGGGTCCTACGGCGCCGTAGCGGCCGGCTGGCTGGAGCGGCCGGTCTTTCGGCTGGCCGGCCCCCGCGCCGAGCAGCCCGAGCTTGCCCATCTGCTCCAGTCCGACCGCGAGCCCGATGCTGGCCTCGCCCGCTTTGATCGCCATCGCGGCGACGCGGAACGCCGTGGCGCCGGTCGCACACGCATTGGTCACGTTGTAGACCGGGATCCCGGACTGGCCAAGCTGCTTCTGGACGCGCTGGCCGATCCCGCCCGAGTCATACAGGCAACCAGCAGCCAGGATGTCGGCATCGAAGATGGTCAGGCCGGCATCGGCCAGCGCCGCAGCCGCAGCGTCGGTGCCCAGGTCGATGAGATCCTTGTCCTTGTAGCGCATGAACTTCGTCATCGCGACACCGATGATCCACAGCGAATCGGCCATCCGAGCAGCCTTCCTGCACGCTTACTTCCCGGGCGCAACGGCGTCAGTGTGCGCCGGCCAGCAGCCGATGGTCAATCCGTCCGGCGACGGAACGAGGTCGTCATCGGCTGACGGCCGCATATCGGCTCGCGCGCCCGCGCCGCTCAGCGGTCGTGGTAGTCGGCAGGCCGTCGCGCAAGATAGGCCGCCATCGCCTCGCTGGCGTCGGCGGTTGCTGACGCCAGAACCTGCTGACGGTTCTCCACTTCAACCATGGCGTCGAAGGAGGGCACCTCGAGCGCCAGCCACATGCCCTGCTTCGTCAGGGACAGCGAGAGTGGCGGCGCTGCCAGCAGCGAGCCGGCCATCGCGGCGACCGCGTCGGTCAGGGCCTCGGGCTCGACCACCTCGGTCACCAGGCCGATCCGGAGCGCCTCGGCCGCATCGAAACGCCGGCTGGTGAGCATCAGCTCGTGTGCCCTGGCCGCGCCGACCAGCCGGGGCAGCATCCACGAGGTACCGATGTCGCAGCCGCTCACGCCGATGCGGATGAACGAGGTCGAGAAGACCGCGGTGGCTGCGGCGATGCGGATGTCGCTCGCGCACACGAGGGCTAGCCCGCCGCCGGCGGCCGGCCCGTTGACCGCGGCGATGACAGGCTGCGGCAGCCGCCTGATCGCCTGGACCAGCGCGGCGATCGCCCGCTGCGTTGCCCAGGTCTGCTGGACGCGACCGAACTCCTCGGTTCCGGGAATCCTGCCGAAACCGCCGAGATCGAGGCCAGCGCAAAAGCCTCGGCCCGCGCCTGTCAGCACCACGACGCGACAGGTTGTCTCTGCTGCCACGTGGCAGAGGTGGTCGTGCAACTGGCTGACCAGCGGCGCCGTCAGGGCGTTCAGCTTCTCCGGCCGACACAGCGTGAGCTGGACAACGCCCGGCTGCAATTCTGCGCGCTGAACCAGATCGTCGTGGTGGCTGGCGCCTTCCGCGTGCTCAGTCATGGGCGTGATCCTCGGCGTAGCTCGGCGTAGGCAGCGGTCAGGCTGGCTCATACCCGAAGGCGACCGCCTCGGTGCCCTCCGCATCTGTTGCGACAGCGAACGTGGTGAGCTTCAGTCTCATGCCGAGCATCAGGTTGCCCGGCTCGGCCTCAATGCCAACGATGTTGGCCTTCACGACTCCGCCACCATCGAGATCCACAATGCCCGAGACGTACGGCACGGTCACGCCCGGGCTGGCACGGTGCACGATGGTGAAGGCCCGGAGTGTCCCGTCGTTCGCTAGCCGCCTGACGGCGAAGTCCCGGCCGCCGCAACTCGCGCAGGCATTTCGCCGGTCGAAGAACATGGCGCCGCACGTGCTGCACTCGTTCGCGGCCAGATGGGGATCATCGCCCAGGCTGAGGTAGCCGACGTACGGAACCTGTCGAGCCATCCGGTACCTCGCAATCGACGTGTCGGGCGTCTACTGCTGCTGCGCCTCGATCGCATCCGGATCGACCAGAGGCTGCGCGAACACGTGGCCCAGTGGCTCCGGCCCGACGTACTGCTGGCAGCGGCAGTCGTCGACGGCGCAATTCCCGGTACGCGGATTATGAAAGCTCAGGTGGTGGGTGCATCCGCACACGGGCTGGGGCTCCGGAGGTGGCGCCATGGCGGCCCGACGCTGCTCGCTCAGCTTGCCCTTGGCCTCGATGATCCTTAGCCGCCGGGCATGATGCCGCTGCACTACGCCCCCCGCCATCGGGCCGATGATGAAAATGAGCCACCAGTAGCCCTCAGCGAAGCTCGTCAGGTCGTGCACAAGCCCAATCCTCCCGCAACCGGGGCGGGGCAGGCAATCGCCGGGCGGAGAGCTGAACTGCAGGCGCTACGCCGTGTCCGCCGCGGAGTCCAGCTTGCCCGCCAAGGCGGCACGAGCGCGAGTTGCCCGGCTCTTGAGGGTTCCCTCGGGCACGCCGAGGATCTCCGCAGCTTCAGCTAGCGGGTAGCCCATCATGTCCACGAGCAAGAGGGCGGCCTGATGCTCCCGCGAGATACCGGACCACAGCTCCCGGAGGTCGATCCGGGTGTCTGCCTGGGCGACCTCCGAACCGGTCGACGGCTCCCCCTCCGGCTCGGCCACGAGCGGACTGCGCCTGACAATATCGAAAGCAGCATTGGTCACAATCCGGTGCAGCCAGGTCGTCACGGCCGAATCACCCCGAAACGTGCCAGCGCGCCGGAAAGCCTTGAGGCATCCGTCCTGAACGGCGTCGTCGGCATCCTGGCCCGCGATGCGGGCCGCGACAGCCTTGAGCCTCGGACCATGGCGGTCGCACAGAACTCCGAGTGCGTCTTTGTCCCCCTCTGCGTGCAGTCGCACCAGGTCTGCGTCGGACATCGCGGTCAGTGAGCGAGAAGTTACCCGCGAGTTACTTCGCATGCGGGGGGTAACGAGGCAGCTAGCGTCAGGGTTCCCGACCGGCAACGTGATCGGGCTAGCGTGCGGGTTCCGGCACTGGGCTCAGCGAGTGCCTGTCAGGGCATCGGCAAGCCGCTCGTAGTCCTCAACCGTGTTATAGAGCTGGGCCGACACGCGCAGCCACCGCCAGCCATCGTGATTGGTCACCGGCACGACGACTCTGTGCTTTTCCAGCAGCCGCGTCTCCATTGCCCTCGCGTCGGCTTCGCTGAGTGGCGTCGCAAGCGGCACCAGCCGCATCCCCGCGGCAAGCGCGTCGACGTGCGGGTAGCTGGTGCCGATGCGCCCGGCCACCAGCTCTGCGCCGCGCCGGGCCAGCTCGTTGTTGTGCTGACGAACACGTGGCCAGCCAGCGCTGTCGAAGAAGTCCAGTGCGGCAGGCACCGCCAGTATGGCCGTCGGATCGTGGGTGCCGGTCCAGTCGAACGCAGGCTGGTAGCCAAGCGTCAGACCATGCGAGGCGACCAGTGGCCGCAACGCGTCTCGCCATTGCGGCGCCACGTGCAGCACGGCCGAGGCCTTCGGCGCGCATACCCACTTGTGCATGTTCCCGACCCAGAAGTCGGCGCCGAGCCCAGCGAGGTCAACGGGCAGCATTCCGGCTGCGTGGGCGCCATCGACCAGCACTGGAATGCCCCGGCCGCGGCAGTGGGTGACGATTTCCTCGAGAGGGAACACGAGCCCGCTGCAAGACGCGACGTGATCGACTACCACCAGCCGCGTCCGCTTACTCAGTCCCGACAGCACAGCCTCGCAGACGGATGCGGTGCTCTGCGCCGGCAGTCGGACCGGAGCAACGCGCAGGTGCGCGCCGGCCGCAGCCACGGCGCGATTCAACTGAGCGAGCACCGCTGGATAACAGTGGTCGGTCGTCAGCACCTCGTCCCCGGCTACGAGCCGGACCTGCGCGATCACGGTCTGAGTGCCGGTCGTGGCGTTGTCGACGAACACCACGCCCTTGGGATCAGCGCCAAGGAAGGCTGCGGCCCGGTTACGCGCTGCTTCCAGCAGTTCAGGAAGCTCGCGGACCAGGAAGCCGGTCGGGTTGCGCTCCATGGCCGCCCGCCATTCCCGCTGTGCCTGCAGGACGACGAGTGGCGTCGCGCCGAATCCGCCGTGATTGAGGTAGGCAAGATCGGGGTCGAGCGCCCACGCGGAGGCGTCAGGAAGCCGCGGATCGGCGAGCACCATAGGTTGACCGTATCCTCCGGCGAGACACGGGCCGTTCCCCGCCGAATGGTTTTGTCAGCTGATCGCGCCCGCCGGAAGCAGCGCGTGCACGCCCCAGGACTGATTCGCCACCTGGGTGACTCTCAGGTCGAGCACCGGGCTGGCCAGCGCGAGCGCCGTCGCCTTGCCAAGTCCGTAGCTGGCCTGCAGCCAGGCCAGCATCGCGTCAAGCGCGTCGCCCATCGCCGCATTGAGGTCCGGGCTGAAGCCAAAGGTGATCTGGCCAGCCGGAGTCTCCGCGTGGACCCCTGGAACAGGTCGCTCCGCGACGAGTTCGAGCTGAAGCTCAGTCGTCATGCCGCACTCGATGGCGGTACCGGCAACTTCTCCGTCGCCCTGGGCAGCGTGGCCGTCGCCGACGCTCAGCAGTGCTCCGGCCACGGTGACTGGCAAGTACAGGATCGATCCCGCGACCAGCTCCTTGCAGTCGATATTGCCGCCGCCGACAGGCCTGGGCGGGATGGTGGAGTGCTCGCCTGGCTCGTCCCACGCAACGCCCGTCACGCCGTGGAATGGCGCGATCCGCACTGTGTGCCCTCGGTCGCTGGTAGCCACGCCCGCGTCCGCGTCTATCTGCCAGAGCAGCCAGGCAGGCGGGCCTTCGTGCAGACCGAGCCGCCTGGTCAGCGGGGTGTCGCGGGCCGCGGCGACCGTGTATCCCCAGGTGTCAGGCCGCAGCGAGACGAAGCGCACCGCAAGCACGTCGCCTCTCACAGCACCGCGAACAGCAATCGGCCCGGTCAGACAGTGGCCGCGCCGCTGGCGGGACATCGTCGGCACCTGCTCGCCAGGGAACGTCTGCGGCTGCAGGTGGCCGGACGCGTTCAGTGCGCGCAAGAGGATGATGTCACCGGACTCGACGGTCAGGGCCGGCGGCAGATCACGGGAGAAGACGTCAACTGTCGTCGACGGTGACGCGTCGATCTCGTGGCGAGTCATGAAGCGATCTTCCCTGCCCCGCTCCAGCGCGACAATGGCGAACCAGCGACCCTGGCCGACGCCCGCCAGGCTACGGCCAGACGCGGTATCAGGCTTCTTCCTGCTCGGCCGGCGTGCCACGCCGCTCCGGGCTGTCCGAGGTGGACGAAGCCGGCGCCGCGTCGACTTGCCGGTGCCGGTGAGCGATGACCCGAAGCTGGATGATCCGACCGGTGCCAGGGATCATCACCAGCAAGATGCCCAGGACCGCGGCCAGCAGCAGGGCTACGCCGAGCGGCAGGTGGCCATGTGCGCCGAAGAAGCTGATGTCAACTCGGTGACCGTTCTGCAGTATGAAGACCAGCAGCAGTACGAGGATGATCGCGAAGAGCGCTATCGAGGTCCATAGTCCCCCAAGCCGAGTGCGCCGCAGCGCGTGCTGCGGGGGCAGCGGGCTGTCGTGCTGGTTCCGCACAGGCATGTGCATCAGAGCCACCGCCTTCCAGTGAGCAGGCCGTGCCCTGAGCTACCCGCCTGCTCACTGCCTAATGCGCCTGGCTCGGCGTGAACCCCGATCCCGCCGAGCATGACCCGGAGCCCTGACCTCTTGCCAAGGCAATCAGGCCGCCGCCGGGCGTCGGGGCGCACATCGTAAGAGGCCGATGCGGTCCAGCTGCATGATTTCGCGGGTGATCAAGCCGGCCTGGACAAGGGGGAGCCTCGCGGTCACACTCGCCGCCTCGGCCTCATCGCTGACGTCGAGCATGAGCACGGCACCCGGCCGTCCAGGACTCCAGGCGTCCGTGACGGCGCCACGGGCTTTAAGCTCGCGCAGCGCGGCCGCCTCGGCGGGCACCAGCCGGCGGAATGCCTCCAGGTCCGCGTCCTCGACCGGGTTGCATATCACCAGCATGAGCATGGGGATCACTCCTCTTGGGCACCGCGCGCCGCGGCTACGGCTGGAATCCGGATTCAGTCCAGCGCCTGAACACATCCACCTGCTCCGCCGACCAGGCACCGTCGCAGGGCATCGTGCCGGCGCGGAGCCGGTCGAGTATGTCCGGGGCGTGGGCCCGGACATCGGCGCCCGACCAGAGGTCGAAGGCGAACGCCATGGAGCTCCGGTCCGTGGGCCGGAACAGCGGCTTAATGTGCGCGTCGAAGCTCACGACCGCACCAGGCTGCGGCAGGGCGACGGTCGACCGCTCGGCCTCGTCGGCCTCCGCACGATCTGCCGTCGGCGGTCCGCCGGCTGGCCAGTCCCAACGAGGCACGGTCTCGTCTGCCGGTTCGCCTTGCGGTGCCGCGCTCGCCGACTCAGCCTGGGCTATTCGAGAGCCCCAGTCCAGGTAGCCAGCTAGCGCGGCACGGAAGGCGGGATCAGCAGGCAGCCGGGCCTCGTCGGCGGCCCGCATGGCAAGCGCCGTCCAGCGTGCCCGCTGTTCCTCGGTGAACCCGCGTCCTTGGTGTGCCTGCTGCGTGGTCGGCGCGCCGCCGCGCTGCTGGCTGTAGAACGCGGGCCCGCCGAACACCTCGGCGAGCCACATCGCCTCGCGCTGCGGGTGCCCGGGCGGCATGTCGGCGAACACCGGCGCGAGCAGGTCGTCGGCCGGGACGTGCTTTTCGTACAGTAGCCGGGTCATCCTGGTCAGCGCCGGCAGGCCGCCTGCCCACTGGAACAGGGTCGGCTCCCCCACGGGCAGCGGGTCACGGAAGCCCGCGTACCAGTGCATGCCAGAGCAGAAAGGCTTGTTCCGCGAGTGGCCGCAGCGGCACAGGGCATAGTGCTCGCGGGACGAGCCCGCTGCCCGCGCGATGTCGGTACCTGTATCGTCTGCTAGCGGGATTGCGCCTGTTACCCGATAAGGCCCGTCCTGCGACACCTCAATCGCGGCTTCACGCTCGTCATCCCAGTCCACAAACAGCCGGGCTTCATCGGTTTCCAGGGCCAGGCTCAGCGCGCCGGACGGGCAGTCCCGCACGGCACGGATGATCTCATCGAGCCGACCGCCGCTCGCAGCCACGAACGGCTCGGCGTCGGTGCGGAACACGGCTGGCAGCCGGTCGGTGCACAGGCCTGAATGCTGGCAGATACCGCGGTTGTCGAAGACCGTCACCTGCTGACCCACATAGGTGTCGCGACTGTCCGGCACTCGCCTCGGATCCTTGTCGCCAGTAAACGCCGTCCGGGCGTGGGCTCCGTCGCAGAGGGGCTTCATCTCCGACTGACCGCATCGGCACAGGGCGAGTTGCGGCGGAACCGACAGCTGCTCGCCCAGATGTGTGCGCACCGCCGGGATATTGGTCGCGAGGTACGGCCCGTTTTCCGCAACCGAGACGCGGGCCGGCAGACCCCTCATCAGGCCGGCCAGTTCGGCGATCCGGCTGGTCCGCTGGCCCGCGGCCGCGAACTGGCAGGCCAGGTGCTGCAGCGCGGCTGTCGCCTCGATTAGTCCTGGCGGTGCTGCCCCGGCGAGCCTGGCCCGCAGCTCTGTCGCCGACCGTGCCGCGTGCAGGGTCAGCTCCGCAACGTCGCCCGGTACGGGCTCGGGCTGGACGGCGGGCAGCCCGTCACCGGGTCCGAGGGCTGCCGCGAGCGGTCGCAGCACGCTACGCACAAGACGCGCGGCCGTCGCCGCTGAGTCTTGAGGTGGCCCGGCGCCCGCGCTCGCCACAAGTATCCGGTGCACGTTTCCGAACAGGTCGGCGAGCTCGGCGGACGCGTCATCCTCCGGCGTGATCCGGGCGGTACTCCTCGAGAATTCGAGAGCTTCGGCGAGGAGCGGCTCGAGCTCACCCGGCGAAGCAGCGGGGACGGCAACGGAGCGGCCAGGGATGTGCGCGGTGAGCGACCGAGCGATGTCGAGCAGCACATCGCACACCGGCGCCAGCTCCGGGTGGTCTTCGGCGGCGGACGCACAGAACGCAGCCGCCTCCTCGATGCGCTCAGCCAGCAAGGCCCACGCGGCGTTCCGATGGGGCAGCAGGGAGTCACTCTCGTAGAACAGCTCGAAGCTCGGCCCAGCGGTACGGCCCGGGTATTCCGGGCCCGCGGGCATAGTGGTGATCAGCTCGCCGAGCGGCCCGACCACCTGGACCATCAGCGCTACGGTGGCGTCGGCGAGTGCACCGAGCTGTGCATCGGTTTCCTCGGTGTGCGCGAAGAAGCGCTGGAAAGCTAGCAGCAGGATCTCGTAGCAGACGTTGAACAGGTCCATGACGCGCTTGACCGCCGGATCAGTCACGAGCAGGCAGCCTGGATCGCGCTCGCTTGGGCGGACATTGGCCGCGATCACCGGCCGGGCCGGCTCGAAGGACCGGTTGGCCGAGCGCAACTGCTCGAGCTCATCCAGGATGGCGACAAACTGGCCGAAGTGCGCGTCCCGCCACTCCCCTCGCGGCCCCTCGCCCTGCTCGAGGATCTCGTCGATCGCGCGCTGCGCCGACCTGGCGTCGGTCACCGCGACCAGCTCGGGCCACTTGAAATGCCTGGCGGTCGCCTGCGCCCTCGGCGGACCGACGAACAACCAGTCTTCGCCATATTTGGCGGCCAGGTGAGCGATGCCGGCCTCGATCGATCGGTAGAGGTGCCCGACAGTTGCGAAATCCTGGCCGCGCGGAACGATGTCGCCGGCCTGCACACCTGGCTCCGCCCGATTGAACGCGGCCAGCCCTTCTGCGTCGTGCAATGCCATGCCCTCAGGTCGCTCAAGGAACATGAAGTGCCGCAGCGACTGCTCGCCGAACGGCAGCAGCGCCAGGTGCACGCCGGCTGGGTAGTGACTGGCAGGCTGTGGGAAGTTCGGCCTGCTGAGGTGCGGCGCGGCGCCGATCGCGGAAAGCAGGTTCTGGACGAGGGCCAGGTGCAGCATCTCCTGCGCGGCGATATGGAGGATCTGCCGGCGCCAGCGCTGCGCCGCGGCGGCCTCGTCATCGCTCAGCCCCTCGGCGACGGACTGCTTCAGTGAGAACGCAGCGAACAGGTACTGAGCCATGATGCCGTGCTCGAGCTCAGCAGCCTGGCACAGAATGTAGATAAGCGCCTCGCGCTGTTCGATGACGAACGGCGCCTCAGGCGGCGCAAGCCCGCCTCGGGTGGCGATCACCTCGGCGAGCCGCCCTAGCTGCCTCTCGCCTTCCCGGCCTTCACTCACGCCGTCACCCTCCATTCTTAAGGTCACCCGCTGTCCGCCACCTGATCGCCACCAGCACGGGAAGGCCACCGGCGATCAGGGCCATACCCGGACTCGCGGCGAACGAGGCGACCGCAGCCGCATCCGTTCGATAGCCGCACGTCCAAAACCACCTTCCTAGAAGGGAACGGGGTTCCTCGCGGCCGCTGCCGTCGTGCGCGACAACCGGGTCGTCGCGCCGAAGACCATCCGGCGTTCCCGATTTCCAGGGAGCGCGGAGCTAGGGCTGGGAACGCGCCAGCGTCCGGGCGAAGGCGATAGCGGCCGCGGGTATCCAGATGGCTTCCGTGACCGACATGACGATGGCGAAGATGAGGCCCGACGTGCCGAACACCGACGCGAGGCCCGCGATCAGGAACAGCGCGGCGATCAGCATCGCGGTGCGGGCGAACGCCCGGGGCAGGATGCTTGTCCTGGACAGGGCGAACCCGATCCCGGCGAAAACCAGCGGTGCCGGGATGAGCGGGTAGATGCGGACGAACACCGAGGTGGCGAGCTCGAAGCCGGTCGCGACGGTGGCGTGGTCGCCGTTGGCGGCGGCGACCGCAACGGCCTGCAGCATGGCGGCCTCGACCGCGACCACAGATAGCAGCACGGCGCATCCGATAAGCGCGGCCGACCCGGCCAGGGTGCGGCGCGCGCCGCTGAGCTGCAGCAGTACCAGCAGGAACAAGACGCTCAGCAGCGCACCGGTGCCTTGCAGCCACCCGCCAAAGTAGAACAGCACCCGGTGAGCGTCGGCGTATGCGGCCACCGTCGCGGCCGGCGCTGTCGAGGACGGCCAGCCGCCGACGAACAAGGGGGTAACGAAGTACGCAATTAGCAGTACGGGGCCCACGATGCCGGCCAGCACCGCCAGGATCTGGAGCCGCCGTCCCGGCTGGCCCGCATCGGCCGCCGGGGCCGGCGGCAGGGTCATGACAGCGGCCGGATTGCCAGCGCCCCGGTTGCTGCTCTCTGGTGTGGTCATTGCTCCCCGTCCTCCTTGAGCTCCACAATCGTGGAACTCTAAATTCGAGTACCTCTAGAGTAGACTATTATGCGGTCATGGAAGCCGTGTCAAAACCCTTTTGCATGGCGCCGGCGGTACCTCGCCGAGACCTAGCTGGGTTCCGGCCGCTGCCGGTGGGCAACCAATGCCTTCAGCCTGCCCCGCACTCGGGGTCGCAGGCATCGGCCAGCTGGCTGACATCGCGGTGGGTCAGGCCGCCGCCGCGTTGTGACCTCGCTGCACAGGCGTCTCGAGAGGCCGAAAAGGGTCCTATCCGCAGAGCCAGGCGAGCGCACTGTGCCCGGATAACAGTTGGCGCCATCGAGCGGTCGGCGTCTAGCCTGCCGCTCGTCGCCGTGGCTGGCCGTGGAGCACGCAGCTTGCCAGAAGCACGCACCAGAGGAGAAAGATGCCCGAGCTCATGCTGCTTTCCAATTCGTTCAGCGGTGGGCGTCCTGCGCTGGAGCACGCGTTGGACGCACTCGGCGTCCTGTTCGGCGATACTCGCCAGGTGCTGTTTGTCGGGTACGCGAGCAGCGACCCTGATGGCTATACCGAGGCGATGCGCAGGGTCCTGGCTGCCCTGGACGTGCGGGTCAGCGGGGCTCACGAGGCCGCGGACCCGGTTGCGGCCTTGGCGCGGGCTGACGCGGTGTTCGTCGGTGGCGGCAACGCCTTCCGCTTGCTGCAGGCTGTGCAACGCAACGGCCTGCTGCGCGCGATCGTCGACCGGGTTCGCACTGGGATGCCCTACCTCGGCGTGAGCGCCGGCGCGAACCTGGCCTGCCCGACCATCCGTACCACCAACGACATGCCGATTGTGCAGCCCGCGTCGCTGACAGCCCTGGGACTGATCCCGTTCCAGGTCAACCCGCACTACCCGCTGACCAGCACGCTCGAGGGCCAGCCGCGGCGGGATCGTGACGAGCGACTGCGCGAGTTCCTGGAAGAAAACGACGTTCCCGTAATCGGGCTATGCGAGGGGTCCTGGCTGCAGGTCTCTGGCAAGCGTGCCGTCATCGGGGGCACGGCTGGCGCGTGTATCTTCGCTCGCGGCTGCACACCCCGTGATGTACAGCCGGGCGACGACGTTACCGCCCTCCTCAGCACGCGCCCGCATTACGACTCACCAGCGCGCTAGCCAGCGTTTGGACCTACGCGCACATGGTGCCTTGCGAATCAGCGAGCTCGCTCGGAGCGTGGCGGGAAAGTCGAGCGCGCAGCCTGGCTCTGCCCCGATGCAAGCGCGACATGACCGTGCCGATCGGGACGCCGATCAGCTCCGCGATTTCGGCCAGACAATAGCCCTCGGCGTCGGAGAGATAGACGACCACGCGATAGCACTCGGGCAGCTCCCTGACAGCGTTTCCGGCCTCGGAATGGGCGAACTCGCCGAGCACCTCTTCCTCCGCCGACCTGGTGGCGGCCGACGCAGCACGATCCGGCAGAGACGCGTCTAGCTCCGGCCTCAGCACGTGCGCGACCTCCCGATGCCGCTTCCGGCAGGCGCTGAGGAAGGTGTTGACCATGATCCGCCGCAGCCACGCGCGGGCGTTCGTGCCCGGCGTGAAATGCCGCAGGCCCACGTACGCGCGGGCCATGGTCTCCTGCACGAGATCCTCGGCGTCGCACGGATTGCCGGTCATCTTGAGGGCTGCCGGGAACAGCGCCGGCCGGCAGCAGGAGATTTCCCTGTCGAAGATCAGACGATCGGCCGTCTCCCCCGCAGTCACGTTATCGTCACCTCCGCCGGGCGTGAGCACCCATGAATACGTCGTTCGGGCGACTCCAGCCGCCTACTCCAGCCAGCCGGACGCGGCCGCCGCCCCCTTGAGCTCCATAATCATGGAACTCTAAATTCGAGTACCTCTAGAGTAGACTATTATGCAGCCATGGACGCTGTGTCAAACCCGCCTGATGCCGAACGCCTGCAGCTGGCCGAGACGGTGATGCAGGAACTGCGGGCGCTGTCCACAGTTCAGGACCGACTCGACCAGTACGCCATGCACCGGTTCGGGATCAACCGCACCGACCTGCGCGCGCTGGACCTTATTGGACAGGCCGGGGTGATCTCGCCGACCGCGCTTGCGATCGCGCTGGGCATGTCCACCGGCGCCACCAGCGCCGTGCTTGACCGGCTTGAGTCGGCCGGCTACGCCAGCCGAGAGCCCGACCCGAGCCACCGCCGCCGGACCCTGGTCCGGCAGACCCCGCGCGCCGAGAAGCTCGGCGAGGCGATCTTCGGGCCGATGATAAGCGGCACGATCGGCGAAGCCGCCGGTTACCCCGACTCGGCCCTGGCCAGCATCGCCGAGTTCCTTGGCGCGCACCGCGCGCTCCTGACTCGCTACCTCTCGGCTGTCGCCGACGCGGCCGACCCGGCCGCGTCCGCCAGCGCCGGCGGAGATGTGTGAACCTCGGTCCGGAGGCGAAGCGCTACTCACGCAGCCCTACCGCCTCAATGGGAGGAATCCGCAGTATGCACATGATCGGCAGCAAGGTTCCGATCATGGCAAGTGCGATCGTGCCGCCGACGATGGCGACCCAGTCGCCTACCGGGATGTAGGGGGTCGCACTTCCGGTTGTGCCCTTCACGATGGGGACCAGCGTGAGTGCGGCGATCGTCCCGCCGACGATGAAGGCTAGCGCGAGCAGCACGGCCTGTTCGATCCGGACCATGCGCATGATCTGGCGGCGGGTGGCACCGGCAAGTCGGAGGACGGCGAGTTCTGTGCGCCGGGCCAGCGCAACCATGGCGAGGGTGTTGACAGCGGCGATGACCACGTAGACCAGGAGTACGACGACGCTGACGTGAATGGTCCAGGTGTTCTGGGCGATCTGCGCGTTGACGGTGGCCTGGTAGTGAGTAGCTGTCGTGACCTGCGCGGCGGGGTCGAGGCGGTGGATGGCTCGCGTGACGGCGGCGAGCACGCTCGGATGGCCGAAGCCGGGATTGTCAGCGACCAGAACGAGGCTGTCGAGTCCGCTCGCGGTGTGCGGCCGCAGTATCCCGGCAGGGAGGGTGAGGTTGGCGAAGCCGAGACCGCGCTCGTAGATGGCGGCGACGCGGAGCGTAACTGGAGCACCGTCGCCGAACCAGCCGCGAAAGGTGCTGGCTACTCGCAGGTGCAGGTCATCAGCGGTCACGGTGTCCACCGCGACCGCCTCGCCGTGGAGACTGGCCAGACTGCCGCCGACAACACCGAGGTTGAGGGTGCGAGTCAGGACGCCGGCGTTCGTGGCCTCGGCAGTGAGCTCATCACCTTGGTTGTCGAAGACCGTGCTGCGGATTATGTCGGCTACGGCGGCTACTCCGGGCACGAGCCGGGCCGACCGGGCCACACCCAACGGGAGGCCCGGGCCGCTCGTGCTGATCACCTGGTCGGCGAGCAGCCCTGCTTGGCTTTGCCGGAGGGTGGCGTACTGGATCGAGGTCTGCAGGAACCACAGCGAACCGCCGAGGGCGATGGCTAGCACCAGCGCGCTGACGACCGGGGACAGCCGGCGCGCGGATGCTGCCAGATTGGCTGCCGCGAGGCGCCCAGGTACCCCGAGACGGCGCAGGCCGACCGCGCATGTGGCGGCGGCGATCCGGGTGATCCACGGGGCCAGCAGTGCCGCCGCGATGACCAGGTCAGCGACCAGCCCGATGGCCGTCCCGGCGGCCGCACTCGCGGTCAGGCGGGTTGCGAGTCCGGCTAGAGCGATCCCGCCGGCCAGCGCGACCAGGCCCAGCGACGCCCGCACTACGTCAGCGACCCTGCCGCGCCGCTCGACCGCCGCCTCCTGGAGCGCCTCGACAGGCCGGATCCGGCTCGCGCGCAAGCCGGCAAATCCCGCCGCGAGAGCCGCAACAATCACGACCCCGCCGACCGCCGCAACCGGGGGCAGGGCAGAGATGTGCAGGGTAAATGAACTCGGCACGAATCCAAGGGAGACGAGCTGGCCGCGGAGCCAGCGAGCTGCCAGCAGCCCGGCCCACACGCCGGCAGCGCCTGCGAGGGCTCCGACCACGAGTGCCTCGGTCAGTATCATCCGGCGGACCTGCCTAGGAGTGGCCGCGATCGCGCGTAGCAGTGCTATGTCACGGTGGCGCTGTTGGACCGACAGGCCGACCGTGCCGACGATGACGAGGATGGCGATCAGGAATGCACAGCCACCGAATGTGGACGACACGACGATGATCAGCACCCTGCCGTTGAGCGCGGCCGGCGAATCAGCCAGCCCGCGGTCAGCACCAGCGTAGACCTCGGGAAAAACGCCTTGCGCGGACGCAGAATGAGCAGGCAGGCGCGCCCGGATCGCGGTAGCCAGCGTCTGCGCCGGCACGCCGCGATCGGCGATCACGCCCAGCACGGTGGCCGTTCCTCGGTGGCTCGCCAAGGCCTCGGCCTGCGCGGTGCTGAGGAAGACCAAGGGCTCGTGGAGTTCGGCCGGGCCGCGGGCGATGCCGGTTACCAGGAAGCTGTGAGCTCCGTCAGGCAAAACCAGCTGCACGCTCCGCCCAGGCCGGGCTCCGACAGTTCGCGCCAGCAGCGCATCCAGCACGACATCACCGGTCGACGTCGGTGATGTACCGGCTTGCAGAGTGAACGGTGTCAGCGCAGCCGCCGACCATGGGTGCGCAGTAGCCGTCTGCACTGGCGCGGCGCTGGCACCTGTTGCCGCTGGTGTCTCCGCGATGACCTGCACCGGGATTGTGGTGTCGGCGATGACCCGACGGACGCCGGGCACCGCCGCGATCCGCTGCACGATGGCGGCGCTCAGACGCCCGCCTTCAGGCAGTGGATAGCTGTCGACGGACAGGTCCTCACCGCTGCCCTGCCTCGTTGTGAGTTCCGTAGCGGCGACCACGACCGCGCTGGCCCCGTAGCGCTCGGGAACACCGTGGTAGCGCAGCGCCGACTCGAACAGTGCCCCGCACGCTGTCAGCGCTGCCGCGCCGTATAGCAGCGCAACGAATGTCGCGGCGGCGCGCATCGGATGGTCGGCGAGCATCCGCCAGGCGATCCTGATCATGCCGGTGTCCCCCGTCGTACCCGGCGGCCGAGCCGGGCCAGCCGCTCGGCGATCGCCCCAGCGCTGGCGGCCTTGACGTCATCGACGATCTGGCCGTCGGCCAGGAACACCACCCGGTCGGCATACGACGCAGCGACTGGGTCGTGCGTGACCATGACCACGGTCTGCCTGCCCACGTCCACTACCTCCCGCAGCAGCCCCAGAACGTCTGCAGCGGCGTCGCTATCCAGCGCCCCGGTCGGCTCGTCACAGAAGATCACCTCCGGCCTCGCCACCAGGGCGCGGGCGATCGCCACCCGTTGTTCCTGGCCGCCTGACAGTTCCGCCGGGCGGTGCCGCAGTCGGTCCGCCAGGCCAACCCGGCGGATGACCTCGTCTGGCCAGTGCTTATCCCAGCGCGAGTGAGCAAGCCGCAGCGGCAGCAGCACGTTCTCGCGCACTGTCAGGGCTGGTACCAGGTTGAACGCCTGGAACACGAACCCCACGCTGGATCGCCGCAGCAGGGCCAGTCGTCTCTCCGACAACCGGCCCAGGTCCTGGCCCGCCAGCCAGACCGATCCCGACGTGGGCCGCTCCAGGCCAGCGGCGCAATGCAGCATGGTGCTCTTGCCCGACCCCGACGGTCCCATCACTGCGACGAACGAATACCGCGCGAACTCAACGGTCACGCCACCGAGCGCACGAACTGCCGTCGCGCCACGTCGGTACACCTTTTCGACGTCCCGCAACGCCACCGGCACCGCCGCCTGCGGTCGATCGCCCGGCTCGTCCCGCTCTCGCGCGAGCAACGTGTGGGACATCATCATTTCCTTCCTCTTGACCGCCGACCTACCTCGTGACCGCGGACCTGCCGCGCGAAGGTGGCCCAGCTCGTGCGCGCCCCTGAGGCGGCTGGGTCGTTCCCAGGGTGTGGTCGCCGAGCCAACGCAGGCATCGGCCAGCTGGCCGATCTCGCAAGGCGTGCTCATCGAGCGAGCGCCGCGGGTCACCTTGCGACGCGGGTATCCCGGGGCCGATGGGGCTCGTCAGCCGCGGTGCCGGGCGGCCTCGGCGGCGAGCTGGGCGCGGGAGGTGATGTGGAGCTTGGCGAATACATGCGCCAGGTGGGTTTGCACGGTCCGGCGGGAGATGTAGAGACGCTGGCCGATCTGGGGGTTGGACAGCCCCTCCGCGACCAGGTCCACGACGGCCCGCTCGCTCGCGGTGAGGCTTTGCCAGCCGCTCTGGGCGCGGGTGTGCGTGACGCGGCGGCCGCGGCGGACACCCATCTGCCGCAAGGTGGCCTCGGCCCGGGCGAGGTCGCGCGCGGCGTCGAGGCGTTCGAAGATGGTGATCGCCTGGTCGAGGAGCTGGACGGCCCGAACCGGATTGCCGTGGCTCGCGAAGGCGGCGCCCGCGTCCTCGCAGGCCAGCGCGAGCTCCAAAGGCCGCGACCCGCGGGCGCATGCGCTGACAGCAGCGTCGAGGATGTCGGCGTCGTCGTCGGCGAGTCCCTGGCAGCGCAGCGCGGCGCCGGTGATCCAGGCCACCTCATTCCGGGACGCCACGGCGGCGACCGCGGCCGCGACCTCAAGCGCCCGTCCGGCGTCACCGGCGGCCAGCGCCAGCCGGACCAGGTCAGGTCCGATGACCGGGTACTCCAGCGCAAGCCCGAACCTGGCGCACCGGTCCCAGCAGCCGTTCAGCATTGTAAATGCGTCCCCGAGCTGGCCGTCAGCCTCCACCAGCAGAGCCTGCGCCCAAACAGACAAATCAGCGCGGTAGCCCGGTGCGCTGCCGGATACCCCGCCCGACGCGGTGCCGACGGCATCCCGAGCGCCCGGCAGGTCGTTGCGGTGCAGCCTGATGAGGGACTGTACGGCGCGACGGAGGAGGAGGCTGTAGCTCTCACCGGGCGCGTCCGGCAACTCAGCGCCTGCACCGATCTCGGCGAGTGCTTCATCCCAGTGGCCCGCCACGAAACGCTCCAGCGCGCGAACCCGCTGATAGTGGGCATGACCCCAGGGGATACCGAGATCCTCACTGATCCGCATGCCGGCTTCGAGGCTCGACCGGGCCTCATCAAGCCGGTCGAGCGCTGTGAGGATGTGCGCCCGGAAGTCGTGCAGCGGATAGCGGTGTCCCAGCCTGCCTGGGCTCTTATCCGCGAGCGCCACGGCGTCGTCCATGAATTGCAGCGCGTCTCCCAGATCCCCGCGCACTTCAGCTACGAGGGCCAGCGTGACCATGGCTACGCTGGTGGCGAGGTGATCGCTGGCTGAGGCTGCTGCCGTTCGTGCTTCGGCGGCGGTGCCTGCGGCGCCGTCCAGGTCTGCGAGCAGTAGGCGGGCCAGGCTTGCCCAGGCCTGCGCGCCGGCCCGCTCGGCGGCCGTTAGCAGCGGCGACTGTCGTGCCTGCTCCAGCTCGCTAAGACCGTCGCGGGCCCGCCCGCTCGCCAGCAGCACGTGCCCGAGGCAGATCCGGACGGTGCCCTCAAGCGATGGATCCAGGTCGCCGCCGAGCAGCGAGCGGCAGGTCGCCTCGGCGTCAGCCATCCGCCCGGCCCACTGCAGGCTGGTTGCCTGCTCGACGAGCAGCTGGTCACGGCCGGCATCTCCCGGTGCCATCAGCCCCGCCGCCCGGCCTAGCAGATCCGCGGCAATATCGGGCGACCGCGGTGCCGCCTGCCGGGCCGCGGTGACCAGCCACGAGACGGCGTCAGCGTCCCCGGTCCTCGCCCCGCGGGCCAGATGCTCGGCGACCTGCAGGGGCGGCGCTCCCGCCCGGGCCAGCCGCTGACCGGCTTCACGATGCAGCGCCCGGCGCACGCTGCCGGCTAGATCCTGGTAGATCGCATCGCGGATCAGCTCATGACGAAACCGCAGCCGCGCCCCGTCATCTTCAAGCACCCGGGCCCTGATCGCCTCGCCCAGTATCACCGATAGGTCGACCACCGGCCGCCCCGTCACCGCCGCCAGATCGGTCAGCGAGAAACCCGACCCCAGGACCGAGGCAGACCGCAGCGCCTGCAGCGTGGGCTCAGGCAGGAAACTGACCCGGCGCAAGATAGTCAGCCGCAGGGTCGGCGGCAGCACCGTCTCTGCCACCTCCGCCCGACCGCCCGCCGTCGTGATCGCCTCCTCCTGCGCCAGCGCGCCGAGAAGTTCCGTCACGAACAGTGGGTTACCCCCCGCCCCGGCCAGCTCGGCGAGCAGCCGCGGGCCCGGCTCGGCGGCGATGACCTGCGCCACCAGGCGAGTCACCGCCTCCTCAGTGAGCGGGTGCAAAACCACAAACCGGGCACCCGCAGCCTCCAGCGCACCGGCCAGCCGGTCCAGCTCCGCGCCACGCGGGGAAGGCCGCAAGCACCCGATGACACCCACCGGAAGATCTGTGAGGCGACGAGCCAGCGCACCGACCGTAAGCAGGCTCGACGGATCCGCCCACTGCAGATCATCAAGGCCGATCACCAGTGGCCCTGACAGCGCCAGCTCCTCCACCAGGTCAGTAAAGGCATCCACCACCCGAAACCGCAGACCTGAATCACTCGTCACCGTGATCGGACCGTGCTCCCCCGCTCCCGGCCCCGCCACCAGCCCCGCGATCGCCACCCGCCGTGGATCAGGCGACGACCGGGTACACCCGAAAGCCTCGGCCAGCACCCCAAACGGCCGGGTCCGCTCCAGCTCCTCCGCCCGGCCCGCAGCCACCCGCATACCCCGGCCCGCCGCATCCGCCAGCACGGCCGCCAGCAGCCGCGACTTACCGATCCCCGCCTCGCCCTCCACCAGCACGACCGCCGGCCCGCCCGCAGCCACCCGGTCCACCGCCTCGCCCAGGACGGCAACCTCAGCTTCCCGCCCGCAGATCCCAGCGGCCGGGGCCAGCATGCCCATGACCGGATGCTACTGCGACCCAGGCTCAGCAGACCCCCTACCAGCCGGCCGCACCGCGGACCCAGGAACATCGGCCGGGCCCGGCTCTGCAGTCAGCTCGTATAGCGCCCTCAGCAAACCCAGCCAGCCGGTGAAGCTGACCTCCGCTTCGGCGCCAGGGCTGTCAGCCTGTCCGGGGTCGCCCACAAGCCAAACCCGACCGGCTGGCGGCTCCACGACGTCCAGGACTATGCGGATCTCCACCCCTCCCATGATTGGGATCCGAGCCGCCTGCAACATCGGCCAACTGGCCGATGCGTTCCTGGCCAGTGCGGCCACACCGTGAGAGTGTCTCGACGACTGGCCGCGGGAGGAGCTCTGCTATCAGGAAACTGCGGCGGCTCAGCAGACATCGATGGCCCA
The DNA here is from genome assembly GCA_030041275.1 of Streptosporangiaceae bacterium. Taxonomy (GTDB): domain Bacteria; phylum Actinomycetota; class Actinomycetes; order Streptosporangiales; family Streptosporangiaceae; genus JAJYUU01. The sequence continues at coordinate 86,645 of JASHOE010000046.1, read as the reverse complement.
GGCTTCCTGGCGCCAGATGGTATGGGTCCGCACAAATCCAGCGGCGACGTAAGCGGTGCGAGCGGCTGTCCGATCGAGGTCTGTCTCGACGACGGCCACCGTGGCGCCACAGCGCTTGAAGCGGTGCAGCATCTCAGTGAGCAGAGCGTTCGACAGTCCACGCCGCCGGCAGCGGGGATGAGTGCCGATCGGCTCAATCTGCGCGACGCCGCGCGCTGGCTCGTACCACCCGACGCAGAACCCCGCGAGCGTCCTGTCAGGCGCCACGACGACGAGGTCAAGGTCCGGCTCGCGCAGCGGCGCACCGATGATGCGCTCGCGCCACTCCGCGGTCATAGCCTCGCTGTCGAAGGCGGCGCGGTGCAGCTCGGCGTACGCGGCGGCTTCGGCCGCGCCAGCCAGCGGCCGGATGACGAATCCGGCGGGCACCGCTGGCAGCGACGGCAGCGTGTCCAGCTGTCGCTCGAAAAATGCATGGCTAGCGCGTCCGCTGCGGCCGAAGCCGTGTGCTGCGGCTGCGGTCTGCCGACCCCGGTCGTCGTCACGGAACTCGACCGAGTACGGCAGCGGGTGCCCGCGTTCTGCCGCGATCGCAGGCGCGGTCAGCCGCCAGGGGAAGTCGACAATGACGGCACGAGGCAGGCATCGCGCGGATGAGATCAAGGACGAGTGGCAAGTCCGTCACGCCGCTGAACGCGCGTCGCTGGATGCCCACAGCACGGCCTTTCCTCGGCGGACCAGCGCATATGGTTGCACACTCGCGTTGCGTCCAGTTCGTGGCTGGTCCGGTGTCTATACCAGCACCTGAACCGATCACCTCACGGAGGCCGTCATGTCAACCTACTTGCCCACCGTCCGCGCGGATCGGGACGCTGAGAGCCGGCCATGACTGAGATCGTCCCAGTCGAAGTGTCCGTGCACCTGCCAGCCGCGCCGGACGACGTCTTCCGCTACCTCACCGACCCGGCCCGGTACGTGCGGTGGATGGGCAGCGAGGCTGCCCTCGAACCGGTGCCGGGGGGCGTGTACCGCGTGCGCATGCCCGACGGGTTCGAGGCCGCCGGGCAGTTTCTCGAGGTCGCTCGCCCGCACCGGGTCGTTTTCAGCTGGGGCTTCGCCAGCGACCAGGCAGCCTCGCGGACCAAGCGCAAGGGAGGCGAGCCGGACGGAGCAAGCGCTATGCCGCCGGGAAGCACGCGCGTCACCGTCACGCTCGACGACGAGGACGGAGGCACCAGACTGACCCTCCGGCACGACGACCTGCCCAGCAACTCACTCCGCGAAGGACATGACATTGCCTGGAACACCTACCTTCCGCGGCTCGTCGCCCTCGCCGGGGGCAGCGACCCCGGCCCCGACCCGCACTCCTGAGGCGCGGCCAACGCCACCCGGTGGCGGCTTACGCCCGGTAGCAAGGCAGGACATGTATCAGTCTGATCCGGCCGCCTTGCCCGATGACCAGTTCTCGGCCGGGAGTCTGTCCTGGCTCGTGCCCGGCAACCACGCGCGCATGCTCGACGCCCGGCGCACGCCAGCACGGGTCACGGGCATCGATACGCAGCACGGATATTTCGAGGTCGAGATTCTCGCCTTCGAGGACAGCGGAGCCCGGTGGCTGGTCCCGCTAGAAGAAGTCAGTCATTACCAGTTCGCGCCGGAGAGCGCCTGCGCCGACGCCATCGCGGTGGCCAGCATGGAAAACATCATCCGGCAGCTCGACGTCACCGTGAGGATCGCGGTGGAGCAGGAAAGCCATCGCGAGACCATGCAGCAGGTCGCGGCTGAGCGCGCCCGAGCAGATGCCTGGCTGGCCGCGCACGGCGCGCCCGACACGATCGACGTCACGCCTCATATCGCCAGTCGGCGTGGCAGCCAGGAAGCGATCCGATGGCTCGCGGAGTACCTCGCCGAAAGCTTGCCCCCTGGGCTGCCCGACATGGACGACCGGATCGCTTCGAAGTACGTCAGCAACCCTGGCTCAGGGGATCTGGTCCGGGCACACCTCATCACCATGGCAAGGCTCGGGCTGTGCGGCTACCACGGCAAAATCATCCGCGACGAGTCGAGCATGTCCGGGACGTGGAGCGAGGAACGTCGAGCGGCTCATATACGCATCCGCAGCGGATTTGTACAGGCGCTCTGGAGCCGCGCTGCCCCTGCTGGATTGATGCTTTACCGCGGCATCGGCCTGCAAACAGACGCCGAGTTCGAACCATCGCGCGTCGGACTGATCTCCGCCAGCATGTCGAGAAGCGTCGCCGAGAGCCACTTCGACTCAGCGACATCGCCGACTGCCGTGCTGATGCGCCGCGAACTGCCAGTACAGCGTCTGTTCATGACCTTCTTGGAGACAGCGGCCATGAACGGCAAGTACCTCGAAGCAGAGGCCGTCCTGTTTGCCGACGGCCGGCTGATATGACACCCGTGAGCACGATCGTCGGCTCGCCGGGTCGGCCAGATTCCGCCGGTGGGCGCGGAAGCTACGCGCGGCCGGGTGACGTGCCGGGCGCGTCGTGGTCCGGCAGGATACCAGGCAGGCCGAACGGCCGCAGCGTGTGCGACTCGAACCGCGTCAGCCCGGAGATCTGGTCGCCGCGCTGCGTGATGACCAGCAGTCCGCTGCCGCGCCACAGGCCGCTGGCCCGGTCACGGGTATACACGGCCAGCGCGGGTTGTCTGTTCGCGCGCGTCTCGATGAAGCGCGCTTCAGGGACTAGCCGGAACGCCACCTCGGTGAGGAACTCGGCCGCGCGCTCCCGGCCCTGCCAGACGGCGGGCAGCGGCGGCATCGCGATCTGGATGTCAGCCGCGAGCAGGCTCACGACGGCATCTATGTCGTGCGCGGCCAGAGCCGCGGCCAGGCGGCGAGCCATCCTTTCCTGCGCCGGAGTCCCCGCCGCGCCGTGCGACGCTTCGGGTGCTGGCGCGTGCTGGCGAAGCTTCCTGCGGGCACGGCTCGCCGCCATCGCCACGGCCTCCTGGCTGGAGCCGAGGACGTCGGCGATCTCACGTGCGGTGAAACCGAGCACATCCCCCAGGATGAGCATGGCGCGGGCGCGCGGCGAGAGCAGCTGAAGCGCGGTGACAAACGCCAGCGACACCGCCTCGGTCCGCTCGACCCGCGCCTCGGGTCCGAGGTCGCTGTCTGGCAGGCCATCGAGCAGCTTGTCGGGATACGGCTGAAGCCAGGTGACCTCGACTGAGCCGCTGGGTTGTGGCGCGGCGGCGGGTAGGGGCTGAGTCATCTGCGGTCTCCGTGCGGCTCCGCGGATCAGGTTCAGGCACGTATTGGTCGCGATCCGGTACAGCCAGGTGCGCACGGACGCTCGGGCCTGGAAGGCTGGCAGCCCGCGCCAGGCCGCGACGAGAGTGTCCTGCAGCGCGTCGTCGGCATCGTCAAACGAGCCAAGCATGCGGTAGCAGTGCACGTGCAGCTCGCGGCGATACGGCGTGACCAGCTCAGCGAAGGCTGCCTCATCGCCCGAGCGGGCTAGCTCCAGCAGCGCGCCGTCGGCCATGCAGCACCTCTCCTTCGCTTCGTTCCGGTCCGGGGCGGCCGGTCAGACGTGACGCCCGCCGGCCGCCAGCGCCGTGTCAGCTGGTGGCCTGGGCCCCGAAGTACCGGGCGACCGGAGCGAAGTAGAAGGTTGGCCAGTTGGCATCCAGATGATCGTGCCAGTTCTGGTGGCAGCCGAGCGCGTCGGCCTCATCTGGCTCGCCATCCTGGTCGACAACCAGGCGTGTCCCGCCGCTGTCGGCCTCGAGCGTGAAGTGCACGATCGTGTACCGCCCCGGCTCCCACACTGGGAAGCGCCACGCCTGCACCACCCGGTGGTCTGGGACTAGGTCGATCTGCCGCCCGGTCACGTGACCATCGAAGGCGGAGAACTCGTCGCCCGCCGAATACCCCGCCTTCCCCGTCATCCCGGACAGGGCGGACAGCGCCTCGGCATCCGCGAGGATCGCGTACACCTGTGCCGGCTTGGCAGGAATTATGGCTACCTGTTGAATACTCATCTTTGGTCCTCCCTGACCAGAAGCTTGGCCGATGCTTGCAATTTGGTAGACACCAGGCCGCGGCAGAACCTAACAGGTGGGAAGCCGGCCCGATCTAGCACGCGGAGCCTGCACGCCGAGCCCGACGACCACGTGTCCGCCCTGCGGGCGAAAATGAAATCACATCGGTATTAGGGACCGCTTTCTTTATTTATTATTCTGTGGTATTATGGAAAGAAAGAGCAGGAAATGGCTGGTATCTTCTGACGCGTGACCTCAGCTGATTCTGGCGCGAATATCACCTCTCTTGACTGGCCGTACAGCGACGTGGACACGTCACTGACTGGCGTGCTCTGCCGCGACGAAGCGCAGACTGGCGTGCGCCCCGGCGTGCTGCTCGTCCACGGAGGCGGCGGCCTCGATGAACACGCCCGCGGGCAGGCCCGGCGGTACGCGGCACTCGGGTACGTCGTGTTGGCCTGCGACATGTTCGGCGACGGCGTGGCAGGCGATCGCGCCCGCGTGATCAGCTGTCTCACGACGCTTCGGGATGACCCGCCGCTGATGGTGCGCCGGGCGCGGGCGGGGCTGGCCGCCCTGTCGCGCTGCCCGGACGCTGACGGCCGGGTGGCCGCGATCGGCTTCTGCTTCGGCGGCATGGTAGCGCTCGCACTCGCGCGGTCCGGCGAACCCATGGCGGGCGCGGTGAGCATTCATGGCAGCCTGGCCACCAGCAGGCGAGCAAAGCCAGGTGCAGTCCGGGCCAGCTTGCTGGTCTGCCACGGTGCCCTGGACCCGCACGTGCCGCTCAGCGATGTGACAGCGTTCGCCGAGGAGATGAACGGGGCCGGGGCGGACTGGCAGCTGATCATGTACGGCGGCGCGCTCCACGGCTTCACCCACTCCGACGCGACACCCGGATCAGTCCCTGGAGTGGCTTATGACCTGGCGGCTGACACTCGTTCCTTCGCCGCCACCCGCGGCTTCCTCGCCGACGTCTTCGGAGCTGGCGGGTAGCAGTCACTCTGCCCGCAATGCCACCGCCGTCCTGGATACTGCAGCCCAGCTGGCAGGCAGCAGCGCACCAGCGACCGCGATCACGAGACCGGCAAGAGCCAGCAAGGCCAGTTCGGGCCCGCTGTAGACGTCAACGTAACTGGCCGGAACGTTCGTGGCCGCCGCGTGCGCCATGATCGGCAGAACGAACCGGTGCACCCCTATCCCGGCTGGGACAGCGACGACGCCGGCGGCGAGCCCGGTGCCGGCCACCCAGCAGGTAACGACCAGGATGGTCTGCCGCGGTGTCATTCCAATGGCCTTGAAGACGCCCAGGTCATGGACACGCTCCCTGGTGTGCAGCACGACCGTGTTGAGCACCCCCAGCGCGGCAACCACAGCGAGCAGCAGGGTCAGCAGTGCGATCAGGGCGGTCAGGACGGCGAAGAACGAGTCGTTCCTGTTCAGGCTGATCCCGTCTGCCGTCCTGAGCGTCCTTGCCAGCCCGGCCGCATAGCGCTGCGGGCCGATGCCCGCACGCAGGCCGACGTCGTACGCCGACGGGGCGAGGCCGGGGTCAGCGGCCGCGATAGTCCGCCAGTCAGTGAGCAGGTCCAGTCCGCGGTTGCTGGTGTCGAACACCTCGCCGACGATCCGCACCGGGATCAGCTGGCCGTGAAAGCTGATGGTGACCGTGTCCCCAACCGTCGTGCCCGTGACGGTGAGGAAATTCGTGGGAACGACGGCCTGGCCGGCGCCGGTGTACCAGTGTCCGCTGATCAGGTCGTACCCGGTCGACTGCGCATCGCCGCGGAACGCCGTGAGGGCCACCTGGCCCGCAAGGCCGACGACGCTGACCTGCTCGTCGGCTTCTGCCACGTATCGCAGGGTCCCCGGCTGAGCCCGGAGCGCGGATTCGGTGGCGCGCTCCTGCACGGAGACCGGCGGCACTACCGGGGCCGGGCCCGGGCCGATGTGCTTAACCATGCCGCCGGACGGCAAGTAGACCTGGACCGGCTCGGCCTGGGAATGGGACAGGCCTACCACCACCCGGTCCAGTGATCCGGTCAGGCCGACTGCGAAGGTCACGGCGGTGGCGCCCAGCAGCACTGCCGCGAGCGTCACAGCTGTGCGAGCCGGCCGGGTAAACGGCGCCGCGAGACCGATCGTGACGGGCCGCGGCAGCGGCAGCGGCAGCGCCCGAAGGATTCGGTGTGCCACCCGTCCGCGGCCTTGGAGCGGGGCGCGCCCGGTGGCGATCGCCTCGACCGCGCTCAGGCGTCCGGCCCGGATGGCCGGGGCCACCGCTGCGATGCCGGCCAGGCAGCACATGGCCGCCGGGACGCATACGTCGACCCAGGCCGGGACCGAAAGCGCGCCGACCTGTTAGACGCTCGCCGTTCTGTTCAGCAGCGGCACCGACAGGACGTTCCCGACCACCACTCCGGCGAGACAGCCTACGAGGGCCGGCAGCGCAACCTGCCCAGCGTAGGTGGTGACGACCTGACCTGGCGTGAAGCCGATGCTCTTCAGCACCCCGATCCGCCTGGCGCCCGCCGCCACCGCACCGCCCACAACGTTGACGACGACGAGCACGGAGAGCACCAAGCCGATGACGCCGAACGCGACGACGAGCGGGACGATCGGCGCGAGGCCCGACGTCTGCTGCTGTCTCACCGCAAGATAGGTCTGCGTGGACGTCAGCGCGCCACGAGGTAGGGACCCGGCCAGCGTGTGAATATCGGCTCGCAACTCCGTGCCTGAGCTTGCCGTGGCGAACCGGTAAAGCACCTGCACGGTCGGCACCGAGCCGGGTGTCCGCAGCCTGGCGATCTCGGCGGGCAGGACCCAGCCGTCGGCCGACTGCGTGACGGAGTTAGCGATCCCGACCACCGTCAGCGCTGGCGATCCGGGAACCCCACGCGCGGTGAAATGCGTGCCGAGCGGCAACCCGACCGGCGCGGTGCTCGACAGCACGACCTCGCCTGGCTGTCGGGGCCAGTGACCCCGTTCGAGGATCAGGTCGTCGAGCGGGCCGGTGGCAGATGGGCGGCCGACCAGGGTGAGCGACGGCGCCCCGAATCCGCCTCGTTCCGATCCCACCTTGATGAGGGGAGACACCGTGACCTCAGGGTATGGGCCGGCCGACGCGGTGACGCCGGGGAGCCTGCGGGTTGCGGCCAGCCGCGTCGGCGTGGCTCCGGTGGCGTCGACCGTGGCGACCAGGTGTGCGCCGTGCTGCGCGGCGAAGGCGGTATCGAACGGTGACGCGGAGTCGACGACGAGGCCAAGTGCCAGCACGCAGGCGGCAGTCGAGACCAAGACCACGACGCCGATCACGATCGTGGTCGCACGGCGTCGTGCGACGCCGCCGCGCGCGGCGACTGCAATTGCCCCGAAGCGGCGGCCGAGCCGGCTCATCGCCGCACCCCGGTCGTGACATCGCTGGCGAGCTTGCCGTCGACGAGCTCGACCGTGCGGCTCGCGTAGCGGGCGGCCAGGTCGGGGTTGTGGGTGACGAGCAGCAGTGTTTGCCCCGTGTGGTTGAGGTCCAGCAGTACCTCGCCGATCTGCTCGCCCGTCGCGGTGTCGAGGGCACCGGTCGGCTCATCGGCCAGTAGCAGAGTTGGCCGGTTGACCAGTGCTCTCGCGATCGCAACCCGCTGCCGCTCACCGCCCGACAGCCGGGCCGGGTAGTCACGCGCGTGCTGCGAGATGCGCAAGGCGGCGAGCAATTCGTCGGCCCTGGACCGCGCCTCTGCCCGGCGGACACCTGCAAGCTGAGCCGGGAGCAGCACGTTGTCCTCGACCGTCAGGTCGTCGAGGAGGTTGAAGAACTGGAAGATCATGCCGATCGTGCGGCGGCGGTACCGCGCCAGGGCCGTTTCCGACAGGGTGTCAATCCGCACACCGGCGACAGTCACCGTTCCGCTCGTGGGACGGTCGAGACCGGCAACGAGATTCAGCAGCGTCGACTTGCCGCTTCCGGACGGGCCCATGATGGCGACAGCCTCACCAGCCGCCACCTGCAGGCCAACGCCGTCGAGCGCCGGCTGGCCGGCCCGGTCGTACTGCTTCGTTACATCATCGATCCGAATCAGCGCATCCATGCCCGGCACGGTAGCCAGGCATCCCTGCCGGGCGCGTCCGCCGAAAACCGCAACTTCGCTACCACATCGGCCGCACCTCGGCCGGGCATCATCCTTTTGAGGTAACGGTCTACGTCAGCTGGCGGACGCTTTCTAGGGCGGCGGCCGTAACAATGATCCCGTGATCATCTCCGGCGTGCGGACCTGGCCAGCGGCGGCGATGCGGTTCGCCCGGTCCGCCGAGCCGCGAGCGGCCCCGACGGGCCGGGCACTCGCGCTGGACGGGCTGCTCGCGCTCGCCGCGGTTGCGGCCTCACTCGCGATAGCGATCGGCAACGCCCGGCACCGGGGGCCAGCGGCGGTACCGACCCCGGCCGCCCTCGCGTCCGTCATCGCAACCACGGTGCCGCTGGCGTGGCGGCGAGTCCTCCCGGTCGGGGTCTTCTGGGTGATCCTGCTCGGAATACTCGCCGATCGGCCGGACGCGACGTTCGTCTCTGTCGTCGCCGTCGTGCTGGCCGCGTACTCAGCGATCGTGCACAGCCGATTCCGCGGCGCCGCGTTCATAAGCGTGCTGCTCGCGGCTGTCGTAATCACGATTGCCTATCCGGATACCTCGGTCCCGCAGCCCGGCAGGTTCACCGCTTTGTTCATTCTCGTGCCGGTCGTCCTAGTGGGTAGCGCAGTACATCAGTGGCAGCGCCGCGCCGGTGACTCTCAGGAACGGCTCGCGCGCGCCCGCGCTGAGCACGCGGCCGCGACGTTGCAGGCGCTCGCGGCCGAGCGGTCGAGGATCGCCGGCGAGCTGCATGACGTAGTGACACACAACGTCAGCGTGATGGTAATTCAAGCCGGGGCGGCGCGGCGGATCTTGTCAGGGCGGCCCGACGAGGCGCGGGCGGCCCTGCTCGCCGTCGAGGCGAGCGGGCGGACAGCGCTGGTTGAGCTGCAGCACCTGCTCGGCCTGCTTTCTCCGGTCGAAGGGATGCAGCCGCCGCCCGGCGGTGTCGGCCCGGACCCCGCCTTGTTTCCGCAGCCCGGCCTCAGCGAGCTGCCTGGCCTAGTTGACCGGATCGCCGGCGCAGGGCTCCGGGTCGAGCTGATTGTCACCGGTCGGGCACGGCAGCTGCCGCCGGGCCTTGACCTCACGGCGTACCGGGTCGTGCAGGAAGCCCTCACCAACGTCATGAAGCACGCCGGGGGCGCGGCTGCCGTCGTCGAGCTCGATTACCGCCCGGACTGCCTGGTCGTTGACGTGACCGACAACGGCGAGCCGGGTCGGCAGCGTGGGATGGGCGGGAGTGGTCGCGGTTTGCTCGGCTTGCGTGAGCGCGTTTCACTGTACGGCGGCGACCTGGACGCCGGGCCGCGCCCTGGCGGAGGCTGGCGCATCACCGCGCGGCTGCCGGACTGCGCCCTGCCAGCCGTGGCCGCCGATGCCGAGGCGTCGCCCGCCTGGTTCGCATCGGCGGTGGACGAGCCGTGATCACCACCAACACTTCGCTGCCCTGGCAGGAACCTAGGGTCGTGATCGCTGACGATCAGGCGCTGGTGCGCACCGGGTTCCGGCTGATCCTGGCCGAAGCCGGCATCTCCGTGGTCGCGGAAGCGGCGGACGGGGCCGAGGCTGTAGGCGTCGTGCTCAAGCACAAGCCTGACGTGGTGCTCATGGACATCCGGATGCCAGTGATGGACGGTCTGGAGGCGACCCGGCGCATCCTGGCGGCACAGCCGACCAGCGCATGCCGGATCATCATGCTGACTACGTTTGACCTGGACCAGTACGTCTACGCAGCGCTGCAGGCCGGTGCCAGCGGATTCCTGCTCAAGCATGTAACGCCGGAGTACCTGGTAACGGCCGTCCGGCTGGTTCGCTCCGGCGACGCGCTGCTCGCCCCGTCGATCACCCGCAGGCTGGTCGAGCGTTTCGCGCCGGCCGACCCGGCGGTGCCGCACTTGCGCGCGGATCTGGCGGTGCTGACACCACGCGAGCTAGAGGTGCTCAGATTGCTGGCCCATGGCCTCAGCAACGCTGACCTTGCGCGTCGGCTCACGCTGAGCGAGGCAACGGTGAAAACGCATATTGGCCGGATCCTCAGCAAGCTGCAGCTAAGGGACAGGGTGCAGGCCGTCGTGCTGGCCTATCAGGCCGGGCTGATGGAATCCGCTAGCGGAGAAGCCGCAGCTCCCAGCCAGGGCTGTACTCGATAGTCCTAAGGCCAAGCTCCGTGCAGACCCGCACGCGATCGGGGCCGTCGCCCCACGACTCTACGATCACTTCTTCGGTCCCCGCCGCGGCCAGCGCGGCAGCGAGCAGCGTCCGGTATCCGGTCTCGTCCCGGTTGCCTTGCACGAGTCCAGGGGCGTCAATGTAACCCGCTGCCGGGCCTATCCGGCAGATGCCAACAACGCGCCCGCCAGAGCGCAGGCCGAGCGCGGTGGTGCCGGCGAACTCGTCGATGGGCCACGTATCCGGCGTCTTATGGCCCCACTGATCCCGATAGGCAGCCGCGCAGAGTTCGGCTGAGTCCTCCGCCGCGGTGAGTACGGTCACGTCATCGGGCAGCGGCGCGGGGCGTGCCCGACCGGTCAGGCGGCGAGACCCGGGCACCGGAACAAACCCCAGCGAAGACAGGTCCGCGGCGCTGTGTGCCCACGCGATTGCCACGCCGGCCGCGGCGGCCGCGGCGATCAGCTGCTCGCCCTGCGCGACATCATCGACGAGCGCCTCGGCCACCCTGGCTCCGCTGGCACTGACCGAGTAGTGGACCGCTACGGCGCTCATCGCGCCCCGACATGGCGCTGGATTGTCCCCGCGGCGTCGCTCGTCACGCCAACGCGAATGCGGCCGAGTGCACCTCTCAGTACCTCACCGCCTGGCGTGTGGTCAGCGCGCGCCAGGAGGGCTGAGCCCAGCCGGTCCGCAAGGACACTGGCCGCGCCCTGAAGCAGGAGACTGCGCCCGCGCTGTAGCAGGGCTTCCAGGTCGCTGGCCTTGCCGGTGCGAGCGGCCGGCTCCCACATCTTGTCGACGATAATGTCCGCGAGCTCTCGCCCAAGATCACCCAGGTCGTCAACCAGCGCACTGATCAGGTCGAGCATCACGGTGACTGGCACCCCGGCGGTCACGCCATCCACGACGAGGCCGAGCAGCGCGGGACTGCGCACGACGACGTACTCACGGTCGAGTGGCCGGAGGAGCCCAGCATCGGTGGCTTGCTCCAGCGTCGCGGTCGTGAACGCCGGGACCCGCTCAAGCAGCTCTGCCCTGCTGACGCGAAGTGGGGCCTCGTCCAGCGCCGTCGGGACTGACGGGATGCCGAGGACGGTGGTCAGGTCAGTGCCGCGACCCCACGCACCGAGGAGGTCCTTGATGCCAGCCAGCGAGTATCCGCGGCGCTGCAGGCGAGCTATCAGCTCGAGCCGCTGGATGTGCTGCTCGCCGTACACGCCGATCCGCCCGCGCCGCACCGGCGGAGGAAGCAAGCGCATGGTCTGGTACTCGCGCAAGGTGCGCACCGGGAGCTGCGCCCGCTGAGCCAGACCGTCTATGGTCAGCTCCGCGAGCTCTTCAGCTGGGTCGGCCACGGACTAGACAATACCAAGGAAAACAGTTACGGTAAACACCGTGACAGTAAACAGCGGAGTCAAGTTAAACGGGGACACCCTCGCTGGCCAGCTGCTGAGTGTCGTGCGCGCCCTGACGGGCTCGCCAGCCCTCGAGTACGCGCGGCCGCCTGAGCGGCTGACCGGAGGGTTCTGGGCAGAACTGGTCGCCTTCTCGCTCGCCGACCCGCCGCTCGGCTGGGCCGGGGAGCTGGTCGCACGGCTCATGCCAGATCCGAATGTTGCCAGGAAGGAGACCATCGTTCAGGGCGCTGTGGCCGCCGCCGGCTTCCCCACTCCGGCCGTGCGAGCCTCGGGCGGCCCCGCCGATGGACTGGGACGAGCATTCATGATCATGGACAGGGCGCCCGGCCGACCGCTGCTGGCCGACCTGGCCGGGATCACGGCCATAGCCCAGGGAACGGGCCTGCTCTTCCGGATTCCGGATGTGCTCGCCGTCACGATGGCGAATCTGCACATGCTTGACCCCGAGCCGGTCCGCAGTCAGCTCGACAGCATCAGGTACGCCGGTGGGTCGGTCGGCAAGCTGCTGGAAGCCCAGCGGCAACTGGCGACGGGTTACGAACGCGCTGACCTGACCAAGGCTGCCGAGTGGCTGATAGACCATCAGCCACCTCCGGGGCCCGCGGTGATCTGCCATGGCGATCTGCACCCGTTCAACGTGCTCGCCGACGGCGATCAGATCACCGTTCTCGACTGGAGTTCGGCGCTCGTCGGATCCCGAGCACATGACGTCGCGTTCACCACTCTGCTGCTATCCGAGCCGCCGCTCGCAGTCCCCAGGCTGATGCAGCCGGAGGTTCGTCTGCTCGGGCGCCGGATGGCCCGCCGATTCATCCGCAGTTACCAAGACCACTCCGGAGCCGTAACCTCCCCGGCCGAACTCCGGTGGCATCAGGCTCTGATATGCCTTCGCGCCCTTGTCGAAGTGTCAGGCTGGGCGCACGGCGGGCACCCGCACGCCGGTCATCCCTGGCTCGTGTCCGGGCCCGCGTTCGCCGCCCGGCTGACTGCGACGACCGGTGTTCAGGTACAAGCCCGCTGATGAGCAGCGGCGGCGAGCATTCTGAAGCCATCACGGAGAACACAGTGACCACGTACGTACTGAGACTGACCGCGCCCCGCCCGACGTTCGCGCTGGACATGAGCGACGACGAGCGCCAGATCATGGCCCGCCACGCCGCCCACTGGCGACCCTGGATTGACTCGGGCCAGATGGTGGTCTTCGGTCCGGTGCTCGACGCCAGCGGCTCGTGGGGCCTTGCTGTCGTGGAGACCGACGATGAAGAGGAGTTGCGGGCCTTCGCTGCTGACGATCCCGTCGTGACCACCCGCACCGGCACGATGGACGTCGGGAAGATGCTGGGCGGCTTTGTCCGGCCAGCATCGCGAGTTAGCTAGCACGTCACGGCGAGACCGTGCCAGCGGCCAGTGCGATGATGACGCCGATCGCGCCGGCCGACAGCAAGGTCAGCACGACGCCGCGGCGCAGCGCCAGCAGCAGAACGAGGGCGCCCGCGAGCACCGCGTACTGCCAGGGGTGGGTCAGGGCGCGGGCAAGCGTGACGGCCGCGCCGAGGATGGCGCCGATGGCAGCGGGCCCGGACCCGTCGAGGAATGCCTGCGCTGAGCGGTTGCTGCGCAAGGCGTCGAAGTGCCGGGCGCCGCCGTGCACAAAGACAAATGAAGGCAAGAACGCGACGAGGGCGGCGAGCAGCCCGCCTCCGATACCGGCCGCGGCATAGCCGACGGTGGCGACCGTTTGCACAACCGGGCCGGGCGTGATCTGGCCGAGTGCGACACCGCTCAGGAACTGGCTGCTGGTCATCCAGTGGTGCCCAACCGCGTCGGCCTGCATGAGCGGAATGATGACGAAGCCGCCGCCGAAAGACAGCGCGCCCACCTTGAATGCCGTCCAGGCCACCGGAAGCAGCGCGGCTGCGCCGGTTACGGCGGCGGCGGTCCTGGCCAGGCCCGCGCTTCGGATGGTCCGCGCAGCCAGCAGCGGCCAGCCGGTGATCGCGTGAGCGGCCGTTGCCCGGGCGGGGCGCCTGATAGCCAGCTCGATAAGGCCGCAGCCGAGCAGAACCAGGACCAGCCATGGACCGATGGTGGCAGCGGCGGCACCGCCGGCGAGCAAGTAGGCGACCCATCGCAGCCGCCGCGAATCGGCGGCGCGTTCCCAGCTCGACGGCACAAGGGACCACCCGGCTTGCACTGCGACGGCGGCAACGGCTGCGCCCGCGCCGGCCGCGGCGCCTTGCACCCACAGCGGCGAAGTCTTGCCGAGGAAAAGGACCGACAGTGCGAGGATGACGATGAGGCCGGGCACGATGAACGTGAGGCCGCCGACCAGGGCGCCGAGGCGGCCGCGGACGCGCCAGGCGCAGAAGATTGCCAGCTGCGTCGAGGCCGGTCCTGGCAACAGGTTGCAGGCCGCGATCGCGTCCTCGAACTCTCGCGCGTCCAGCCAGCGCATGCGGTCGACGCACAGCCTCCGCAGCAAGGCGATATGGGCAGGCGGGCCACCGAAACCGATGCAGCCGATCCGGCCCCATTCTCGAGCTACGGTGGCCAAGCTAGCCAGCCAGCGAGGCTGCGCATCTGCTTCAGGCGCCGCGGCCTCCGGCGGCTGCCCTGCTTGCGGGTCGGCCGGGATGGCTATCTCACCTCCGGTGCTGAGTCAGCTGAGTGCTGAGTCAGCTGAGTGGCTGATGCGCGCGAGCAGAAACCCGATGCGAGTCCGCAAATCTGCGGCGACAGCCCGGAACGCTGGGTAGGTGTCGGCGTCGCTGCTGCCTGCTGCCCCTGGGTCCGGGATGCTCCAGTGGATCACCTCCGGCTGGCCAGGGAATTCAGGGCAGATTTCACGCAACCGGTCGCACAGGCTGATCACATAGTCGAACCGCTGCCCGGCGAAGACGCTGAGATGCCGAGTCTGCCTGGCGCTGATGTCGATGCCTTGCTCGCGCATGATCCGGATGGCGTTCTGATGCAGCGGCTTGGGGTGGCTACCTGCGCTGTCAACAGTGATCATGCCGTCGGCCAGCCGCTCGAGGATGGCCTCCGCAATCTGCGAGCGCGCGCTGTTGCCGGTGCACAAGAACAGCACCCGAACCTGGGTGCCCGGCCGGCCGGCGGCTGGCTGGATCAGCCGCAGCCCGGGATGCAGCGCCCCGCCGGCGGCGGTGAGCAGCTCGCCACAACGGGTCAGGTCCGCGCTGTAGTAAGCGTCGCGCCGATCGGCCGAGCTGCGCCGCGTCACGACCAGGCCGGCGTCCCGCAACCGCGCAAGATGGTAGGAGACCAGGTTCTGCGGCTGGCCGGTCAGGAAAGTCAGCTCGCGAACCTGCCGGTCGCTGCGGGCCAGTTCGCTGAGAAGTCGCCAGCGCAGCGGGTGCCCGGCCAGCCCCAGGAACCCAGGCGTCGCCGAAGTCTGCCGCACGCCCATAAGGCCGGACATTACATCAATCTAGATTGATGTAATCAACGTGGATTGCTCTATTTGACCCGTCCTCGACTTGGGTGTATCAGCCTGCCGGGTGCCGCCTCCGAGCCAGTTGACCCGCCACGAAGGCGGGCAAGGCCCAATGGGGGGACATGTCGTTTACATGGGAGGTGCTGGCGAATCCGCCGGGGTTCCCGACCAGCACCATGCTGCTGCTCACCGACGGACGAGTGATCTGCCAGGACGACGGCACCGTGCATTGGTCTGCGCTCACGCCGGATTCCCATGGCTCATACAAGAACGGGACGTGGGCGCCGATTGCCCCAATGGCGAGCTGGCGGCGCTACTACGCCTCTGCCGTCCTGGCGAGCGGGAAAGTGTTCGTAGCGGGCGGCGAAGACGCCCCGACCGCGGACACGAATGACTGCGAGATCTACGACCCGGTCGCTGACTCATGGACCGTGATCTCGCCGCCTGCCGGCTGGAGCCACATTGGCGACGCGCCGTGTGCCGTCCTCGACGACGGGCGAGTACTGCTTGGCGACATCAACAGCACCCGGACCGTGATCTACGACGCCGTGGCGAACGCCTGGACCGGCACCGGCACGAAAGGCGACATCAGCTCGGAGGAGACCTGGACGCTGCTGCGCGACGGCAGCGTGCTGACGGTGCAGTGCAACCCCGTCTACCCCAAGGCCTCCGAGCGGTACGTGCCTTCGCTTGGCGCGTGGGTTGACGCGGGCTCGACCCAGGTCGACCTCGTCGCGCACGCGTTCAGCACCGAGATCGGCCCGGCCATCCTGCGTGCAGACGGCCGCGTCATCGCGTTCGGCGGAACCGGCCACACCGCGGTGTACGCCCTCAACCATGGCGGACCAGGTGTCTGGTCGCCAGGTCCCGACTTCCCGATAGGCACCGACGGGCAACTGATGACCGTGCGTGACGCGCCGGCCTGCCTGCTGCCCAACGGCCGCGTGCTCTGCTGCGCCGGCCTGGCCACCGGCGGGGGCGGCTGGGGCGGTCCACCGGAGTTCTTCGAGTACAACCCGGAGGACGATCTGCTGCACGCGATCGCCACACCGCCACTCAACGCGTCGGTGCCGTTTGTGGGGCGGATGATCCTGCTGCCCACCGGTCAGGTGCTCTACGCATCTGACAACTCCAACATCAACATCGGCACCCCAGCGAGGCGCGAGCGGCGGCGCGAGGAGGAGATCGAGCCGGAGATCACCGAGGTGTCGGACGAGCTCATTCCCGGCAGTTTCCACAAAGTGCACGGCCGGCGGTTCAACGGTGTCTCCCAGGCCTGCAGCTACGGCGACGACTGCTCCTGCGCCACGAACTACCCGATCGCGCGGCTGCGCTACAACGGCGGCCGGGTGGTGTACTGCCGCACGTTCGACCACTCGACGATGGCTGTGGCGACCGGCCACCATCTCGTGCACACGACAGTCGAGGTACCCGCATCGGCGCCGTCAGGCCGCGCGCATCTGGAAATCGTGGCCAACGGAATCGCCTCCGACCCGGTCGATGTCCACGTGAAGTGACCGGCCCCGTCGGACGAGGACGAGCCTGGCGGCGCTGAGGGGGGCCGCCAGGCTTGCCAATGCAACGACACAATCCGAGCAGGACGGGAACGGGGTTGCCTTCAGTCGCAGGCCTCCCCCGCTACCCGGCCGACGGCTAGCAGGGCTACCGATGCCGATCCTCCCGGCCGCAGCACGAGCACTGGCACGAGCAACCACACGGCCTGCTGTCCCGGCAGCGGGGAAGCAAGACAGGGCCGACACCAGCCACCCCCTCGGCGCGCGCTTGCGCCAGCAGAGCCGCTGCCGCCGTTCTCGCGCTCTCGCCGGTTGCGCTCATCCGCGCTGCGATCAACCCGCTGACGATCGGTGTCGAGAACGACGTGCCGCTCCACTTGGCCATGCCATAGAACGTCCGGTCGGTGCCCGCGTAGGGCGAGACCTGGCACTGGTACGTGCCCGTCGTGTAAGCGTTGACGAGGTCCCTGCCGGGCGCGTACACGTCGACCCACGAGCCGAAGTTGCTGAACGATGCGCGGCCGCGCCAGTCGGTGCCGAGCGCGCCGACGGACACAACGTCGGCAAACGCGGCGGGCCAGCTGGGCCGCCGGCTACCGCTGTTGCCGGCCGGTGCGACGCACACCGCACCGCCATAGTCGCGCAACTGCCGGAGCCACTGGCGGAATCCGATGAGGGGCAGGTCGAGCCTCGATGGACAGGCAAGCGTGACGTGGAAGACGTCTGGCGCGAGTCCCAGCGCGCCGGTCAGCCGCATGACCAGCTGGGATTCCACAGTGCTGCCGGCAGCGAGCGACACCTTGGCAACGACGACATCCGCGGCTGGCGCCATGCACCGCAGCACGCCAGCGACGAACGTCCCGTGTCCCGTGTACGGAGGGATGATCGGCGGAACAGCCGCATGGCCGGGAGTCGGCGGCTGGTAGCTCTCGTAGTCGGACGCCGGATTCTCCACCTGGACGCCTGCGAGCCACGAGTGGTCCGTCGCCGCATTCCTCAGCAAGCCAGTGTCGGCGACGTACACCAGCGCAATGTCGCCGCCATTGTCGCGGCAAACAGGCGGGAACGGCTCGGCGTCGAAGTACACGCCGTCGGGCTCGGTCGCCGGACAGAACGTGATGCCCCCACCCGCAACAGTGAGTAGGTGATCCGGCGTCGCTACCCCCGAACCCAGGTACCGGTCGATTATCGCTAGCGCTTCGGGGACGGAAACGGCCTGTTCGCCTGCGCGCGGTGGCAGCAGTGTGAGTCCGATCACCCCAGCGATCACGGGTCTGATCGGCTGCCGTTCGTCTTGCCTCAGCTCTTGCTCGGTAGGCAGGCCGAGAATCTCGAGCACGCGGCCGAGGTACTGGTCCTGCACCAGGATCTGACCTTCGGCGTAGAGATAGTCGATCTGGTCACCCTTGCGGGCCACGCCGACGCGGATCGGGCCATTTGTTGTTCCGTCGTCTCGGCCTGGTCCCTCTTCGGCGCGAGCCTCAAAGGCGCTGATGATGTGCTGTACCTCATCGATGGCGTTCTGTGCTAAGCCGTCACGCCAGTCAGTCGGCTGCTCGGTCATGCTGTACTCCACGTGAGTTCAGTAGGTAATGGTGCTCTGGTGCATACGGAGTGGTCGCCCACGGGTCTAATACCACTTGCCGCAGACCGAGACGTGCATTTGGGCGCCTCGAATTTCGATCTAAACTCTGGCCGTGAGTGGCGGCGCCTTCGTGCCAGATCAGCGCGATGCGGATGACCTGTTGAAGCTGGCCGTATCTCGGCCGCACGACGCGATGGCACAGGCACGGGAGATTCTTGCCAACCGACCCGGTCCGCTCATGGCGTCTGTCGCGCATCAGACGGCCGGAATCGTGCTGCGCGACACCGGGGACGTTCGGGCTGCGCTCGCCGAACTACGCAGGGCGCTCCGCTCGGCCAGGCAGGCCGTATCGGCCGATCGCGAGGCCGATGTGCTCGCCTCGCTCGGCGTCGCGCTAGTGCACGCCAACCGGACGGTCGCGGGACTAGCCGCACTGGATGATGCCGTGGCCTCCGCGTCAGCGGGCGCCCAACTGGGTCGCATGCTGCACCGCCGCGGCGGCGTCCTCTGGGTCCTCGGCCGGTACCAGCCCGCCCTTGAGGACTTGCGCCGTGCCGTCAGCTTGCTGCAGCGTGACGGGGACTTGGCCTGGACGGCGCGCGCTCTCAGCGCCCGCGGACTCATCTACCTGGACCTAGGCCGTCCAGCACGGGCGGACGCTGACTTCGTGGTGGCCGAGCAGCTGTACTCACAGACCAACCAGGAGCTGGAGTCGAATCTTGCGCTGGTCAGCCGGGCGTGGGCTGCTTTCCAGTCAGGAGACCTTCCGGGCGCGCTGCGGTTGATCGACGACGCAGCCTCTCGATATCGTCCGCTGAATGTCCCTACCCCGGAGCTCAGTCGGGACCGCTGCAATGTGCTGCTGGCCGCAGGGCTCAGCAGTGAGGCACTGACCGAGGCCGAAGCAGCCTTAGCTGACATCGAGCGGGCACGCGGCCCGGCAAGCTTGAAAGCCGAGCTGTTGCTGACTACTGCTAACTGCGCGCTGGCCGCCGACCGCCCCCAGGCCGCGATACAGAATGCCCAAGCTGCGCTGCGGCTCTTCCGGCTCCAGCAGCGAGATTGGTTTGCGGCACACGCCGACCTGGCCGTTGTGCAAGCCAGCTATGCGCAAGGACCGCTGACCCCCCAGATGCTGACCGCGGCAAACCGAGCCGCCGGTCAGCTCGAGGAGCTCGGATCTCGCGAAGCCACCCAGGCGCACTTGGTGGCTGGACGAATTGCCTTGGAGCTGAGTCGGCGCGATGAGGCAACTGCGCACCTGTCCGTGGCGGCGCGAAGCAAGAACCGCGGCCTGGCGACTAACCGGATTAGCGGCTGGCTGAGCGAGGCGTTGGCCGCTGAGGCGGCGACTGATAGCGCGCGCATGCTGATGGCCTGCCGTCGCGGCCTGGCAGTACTTGACGAACACAGGCTCACACTGGGTGCGACCGAGCTTCGCGCTCGTTCCACCGCTCAAGGCGCAGAGCTGGCCGCGCTCGCACAGCGTCATGCGGCTCAGCAGCGTCGGCCCCGGAACCTGCTCGCCTGGAGCGAGCGGTGGCGGTCGACCGCGCTTGCCGTCCCGCCGGTTCGACTCGCTCCGGGCACCGGGTTTGCGACCGACCTGGCCATGCTTCGGCAGGCAACCAGCCGGCTGGCAGACGCGCGCCGGGACGGCGGCCCAACCTCCGCGCTCGAACGTGAGCAGCTGCGGTTGGAAAAGGCGATCCGCGCGCGGTCACTGCAAGCAAAGGGAACGCCGATTTCGACTCACCAGGTACTTGACGTCGCGCGATTGCTCGCCACGCTCGGCGGCGTGCAGCTCGTGGAGATCGTCGACGTCGACGGCGCCCTGCACGTGCTCATCGCGACGAATGGACGGGTTCGGCAATTCCCGGCGGGTCGCACCGCAGACGTCAGCCGGGCCGCTGACTTCGCGCGGTTTGCGCTGCGGCGGCTGGCGAGGAACCGCGATAGCGACGACCCGGACAGCGCATGGGCTGTTCTCAACGCAGTCGGTGTCGAGCTCCAGCAGGCTGCTCTTGGGCCGGCCGCAGCCGCGCTGCACGACGGTCCGGCGGTCGTGGTCCCGCCGGGCCGCCTGCACGGGATCCCCTGGGCCCTGCTGCCGATACTCGGCGACCGGGTGTTCAGCGTCGCCCCTTCAGCCACCGCCTGGTTGCGGGCCGAGTCCCTGCGACCGCCGACTGTACGCCACGTCGTACTCGCCCGGGGTCCGGGTCTGGCGACGGACGGCGCCGAGGTACCGCTGGCAGCGAACCTGCATGCCGACGCGACCGTCCTGTCTGGCCCCGAGGCCACAGCCGCGCGGCTGCTGTCGGAACTGGATGGCGCCTGGCTCGGCCACGTTGCCGCGCACGGCATCTTCCGCGCCGACAGCCCGCTGTTTTCAGCGCTGCGCATGCACGACGGTCCCCTGACGGTGTACGACTTCGAGCAGTTGGGCCAAGCTCCGTACTGGCTGGTCCTCCCGAGCTGCGATTCTGGCAGGCTCGCCCCGACTGGTGCGGATGAACTGCTCGGGCTTGTCGCCAGCCTGCTGCCGCTGGGCACCGCCGGTGTCGTTGCCAGCATCGTTCCGCTCAACGACCAAGCTGCCGTGCCGGTGATGGTCGCGCTGCATCGACATCTTCGCGCCGAATGCAGCCTCGCCGTGTCGCTGCGCCACGTCCGTCAGGAGACGTCGGGTGACCCGGTCCGCCGCGCCGCGGCTGTCTCTCTCCTTGCGTACGGCACCTGCTGATCCCGGTGAAGTGGGTCATCCGGCTAGCCAGAGGCCGGCCGCCCTAGAGCATGATCCAGCCGGTCAGTGCTTCGGTACCATCCGTCGTGCGGCAGCGAAGCCGGAACGGTCCGGACGGTACCGGCTGCACCGAAAACCGCCCGATCACATCCGCCTCGAGCGCTTGTCCGCCGCCATCATCCAGCTGCACCGTGACCGTTGCTGACTGTGCAGGAACGACCTGGCCCAGCAGGGTCTCGCCGACGATCTCCAGCTCCATCGTCACGTGCGCCGAGGTGAACGTCAGCGCCCGGATCGACGCCGCCTCGGACCGCGTGGCCAGTGCGTCCTCGGTACTCAGCAGCGAGTCGTAGGTCAGCTCGGCGAGCTCGGCGTCTATGTTGTGCCAGGCGAAGGCACCCTTCCCGGCCTCAACGAAGTCCGCTGGCACCGTCTCCCGCGACCGCAGTGCGTCTCGCAACGCGGCTAGCAGCTCCTCGTCGTCCCAGTTTGCGGACAACCCGGTCACCTCCCGGCCTCGCCGACCCGAGCAGTCTCATCCTGACCAGCCAGAACTCCTGCCAGGTGCCGAGACCGGCGAAGCTTGGCCAGGCAGCGGGCTCTCGTCGGCCCGATGCTGCCCACCGGTATTCCTAACGTCGCGCTGATGCTCGCGTAGCCCGGCGCCGGGTCACCGAGCAGCATGGACAGCAGCTCCCGGCAGCCGGCCGGCAATTCGGCGAACGCGGTGCGGAGTGCAGCATGCAGTTCAGCCTCGATGATCTCGTGCTCTATCTCTGCCGACCCGGCAGGTAGCTGCTCGTCAAAGGGCGTCGGAACTTCCGTCCCGTGCCGACCGCCTGGCCGAATCGCGCGCAGGCACTCGCGGCGGGTCGTTGTCGCAATCCAGCCCGGCAGCGCCGCAGGCTCGCGGAGCCGGCCGATGTTCTCGACCAGGAGCAGCCAGACGCCCTGGCCAATGTCGTCGATGCTCTGGCGGTCGAGCTGGTGACGCAGGCAGATCGCCCACACCAGCGGTGCGTACCGCTCGACAATCTCGTCCCACGCCGCCTGTTCGCCGCTGGCGGCCCTGGCGACCAGCGACACGACCGTTGGGTCGTCGCGCATTGCCTGTTCTCCCGGTTATGGCTCTCGCCCTGCGTGTACCTCGCGTCGACCGATGTTGTCAACCGCGCAACTGAGCGCCATCACTCAGACGGAGGAGCAGGTGACGCTCCTAATACCACTTTCTGGGGGCACGCACCACCGGCCGCGCGCGTGATCTGTCATCGATCAGCGCCGGTGGTCGCGCAGGTTGGTCAGCCTGATCCTTCGGCGCGCTTCTGTCCGCGGCTCAGCAAGCGCGACCGCCGCTGCCGGAAGGGTGGGCTTCGGGCGGCGGGGTTCGCGGACACCAGCGAGGTCTGCGGGCGGCCGCTGCCTCCGGAGCCAGGACTGGTTCCTGGTCCATCGGGCCGCAGCGGTGAGCACGGTCCACACCAGATTGCGGCGTCCCTGGTCCATGTTTGAATTGTCCACCAGCGACCTGCACTTGAGCACGGGGGTTTCGCGACCCGCGAACAGGTCAAGCTACTCGAACCCGATCTACCGTCGTTCCCGCCGTAAAGGTAGATCTCAGGCCGGCTGTCCGGCCGCGGTGGCGGCTAGCCAGGGAGTGACCACCTCCAGCAGCCCGTCCGGACGATCGAGCGTGATGCTGTGGCCGCAGTCCGGGATGCTGGCGAAGCTCACGTTCGGGTTCTCCGCCAGCATCCGCTGCGCGGTGTCGGCGGCGAGAACATCGCTATCAGCGCCGCGCACGAGCAGCACCGGACAGCTCACGGCCCGCCAGGCTGCCCACAATTCATCGGGCGTGTGGTCGAACAGCGCCCTGGGGTTGCGCCGGAGGTCCTTGTCATATTTGAACGTGAGCGTGCCGTCTGAGAGCGGACGCAGATTATGCGTCACCCGGTGGCGGAGCGTCGCGTCCGTCGGTCGCGGGTTGGCCGCCCGCGCCTGCGCGAATGCCTCCTCCACTGAGCTGAAGACGTCTTTGGCGGCCAGGCTGCTGGCAACGTTCGCAGACCCCGCGGGAGCGATCTCCGGGCCGATGTCCATGATCACCATTCGGGTGACGCGGTCGGAGTGAGCCGCGGCGAAGACGAAGGAGACCAGCCCGCCCATGGACAGCCCCATCAGCGTCACTTCGCCTAGGTCCAGAGCGTCCAGGAAGCCCAGAAGATCTTTGGCCATCGGCCGGAGGCCGTACTGAGGCGCCCAGTCGGTATCACCGTGGCCGCGCTGATCAAGGGCAAGCACGTGATACCGGCCGCTCAGGGCCGCGGCTGTGTGGTCCCAGGTGCGGGCGTGACCAGACAGCCCGTGCAACATCACGAGCGGTGCCCCACTGCCACCCCAGTCGGCGTAGTGGAACGTAAGCCCGTCGATGCCGACGTTCTTGGAAGTAAAGCCCGCTGTCATTCACGCCTCCTGGTCCGTCTGCGCCTGACCGAGGCTAACCCGGCCTGCGTTGCCGTGACGAGCATCACAATCAGTGCGCAGCAGACATCTCACAGGAATCGGCCGTCAAGAACGAGGCGTTGAGCTGAGGGACAGAGAACGGAGTCTCGATGCGCAGGCGAGGTGCCGACCCCAGCCAGACACGGAACGGCCTGCTGTCCCGGCACCGCGCTGGCGCATTCGCAGCCGTTGTCGTCGCGGCCCTGATCCTCGGCTTCGCCGGTGCGGCTTTCGGCGGTTTGTTCGCCGGGCCCAAGGCCACGGCTGCTGCCACCACGCCCGCTCGACTGAAGACGTCTCGTTCCCCGGCGGCCCTGTCAGCGGCGGGCCTGCGAACCTCCTGCACATCGGTCGCCCACATCGGCGACTCCACGTCCGTAGGCATGGTCTCCCCGGCGTCGCTGCCCGACGCAGCACAGCGGCTGGCCGCGCAGTACCGAGACGTGGGTGTCCGGCACGTGCAGATCGACGCTTCCGGGGGCCGCTCCATCGTCGAGGAGCTTCCCGGCCAGCAGAACGGTTACCTCGTCGCCACCGGCTGGTACAGCGCGGGGTACCGGGGCTGCTGGGTAATCGCGCTGGGCACCAACGATGCCGCAAACATCGATGTCGGCTCGAATGTGGGCATGCAGACGAGAATTGCCGAGATGATGGCGGCGGTGCACGGCGAGCCGGTCCTGTGGGTGAATACCCAGACCGACCTGACCAGCGGGCCCTGGGCCGAGTCCAACATGCAGCAGTGGAACAGCGCGCTGGTCCAGGCCAGCGCGCACTACCCGAACATGCGGATCTTCAACTGGGCGGGCATGGTTCAACCGGGCTGGCACCTCTCCGACGGCATTCACTACACCTCCGCCGGTTACGCCATCCGTGCTGCCGCCATCGCGCACGCGCTCGCGCTCGCTTTTCCGGCCGACGGACACAGCAAAACGGCCGTAGTCAGCTAGAGAGCGAGTCGGACGCGCCAGAGTGGGCGACTTCGGCTCTAATGCTCGGTTGCGCAAGCGCGGGCAGCGTGAGCGTTATCGGTAGGTGCCTGGCTGGACGACTCCTGCGTAGTAAAGGAAGTTGGCGCGGGTGTAACTGCGATTCCCGGTGATGCTGGTGTCAGGGGTTGGTCCCATGGTCAGGTCTGTGCCGAGGAAGGGGGTGAACTTTGGGTAGACCGACAGGTAACTGGTGGGATCTGCGCGCAGCAGGCCGATGAGGGTCTCGGCGACGATCCGGCCACCGACCGGCCCGAGCGTCAGGCCGTCGGTTGCCAGCTTGGCCTCGGCGAGGATGTAGTACCACAGCGGCGTGCTGGTGGCGAACGGCGCATACACCGAGCCGATGTCAGCCAGGTCGGTGGCGGTCAGCGGGGTGGTGCCCATGGCGACGGCGATGGACTGGCCGGAGGGCAGGCTCCAGGTGAGCTGACGCAGCAGGTTGCGCTGCGGCAGCACGGTGGGCGAGGTCTGGGTGTGCGGGGCGATAGCCGGCACCGGCAGGGTGAACATGACCGAGGAGATCGTCGTGTCGATCTTCTTGTTGTTCTTGACCTGGCCGTCTCCGAGATCGAAGAAGGTCTGCCAGCCGATGTAGCGGTTGGGCGCGGGGTAGCCGCCGAGCAGGTCGTCGCGGTCGTAATTGATCGGGCCGTTGAAGTTCGGCTCAGTGGCATCGAAGAGCAGGCCAAAGAAAGGATCGGCCGCCGGGTTGGTACTGTCCCCCGTGCCGGAGGTGAAATTGGCCCGGTACGACGGCCGCGCCATGGAGTGGCCGAACCGGTAGCACGCGGCGCCGAACTCGATCGGCATGAACGCGTCGCCGGGCGGCGGCCGGTAGAACTTGTTGCCGCGGGCGAGCACGTCGCTGACCACCGCCTGCCCGGCAATCTGCGGCAGGTGCTCGTTCACCAGCAGCCACTGGTAGTGCCACAGCGTCACCTCGCGGGCGATCAGGTACTGGAGGTAGCCGACTGCGGTGTCTGCGCCGCGGGCGGAGGGAAACCTGCTGAGGTTCATGCTGCCCAGATCGCCGAGCACCCGGTTGTAGAACAAGATGTGGGCGCAGTGCAGACCTGCGATCATCAGGTTCTCGTCGTTGCGCGGGTCGCTCAGTATCGCCGTGTAGGTCCCGTCGCCGTTGGGCGTGCGCGGGATGTCCTCGTGCACTCCGCCCGTGCCGATCTTGAGGGCTGGACCGGCGCTGCCGTCCGGGTTAGACACGTAGAGGTTCGGGCTGATCGCGGGCCCGCCGCCGAACACCGAGTCCAGGTCCAGCGCCGGAGTGCGGGTGTTGGGCGAGGTAAGCGGATTCGTCGTGACGCCAAGCTGCGACGTCTGATCGAACGTGATGTCGTGGTCGGTGAACTGCCCGACGAAGGTGGAGCCTGCCGTCATCGTCGGGTTGTCGGGATTGGTCCCGTAGGGATTCGTAGCAGTCGGGTTGCCGTTGACAGTCGGGTCAACGATCAGCGCCTTCGGCCCGGCGGCCAGGTCGTCCTGGGCGTCCATGATGCCGCCCTGCACGCCGACCTCGAGTAGCGCCTCTCGTACGACCGATGTGTCAGCCGCGAACGGAGGAAACTGCGGGAAAATCCGGCCGAACAGCATGCTGTTGGCCGGTGCACCCGGCGGAAGTCCGTGAGCTGAGCCTGCGGGAGCTAAAGCAGCGGCCCGCGCCGATGTGGCTAAGCCGGGCAGCACCCCGGCCGATGCCGCCGCTAGCCCGGCTCCCGCCGCGCCAGCCCCAGCAAGCAACCGGCGCCTGGAAACGCCGCCATCTCCGTTGCTCTCAGTCATAGCCGCTCCCCTCCTGTTAACGGTGCCCTGCTGTCATGCCGGAGGGATCGATCGGGAAATCAATACATCGGGAATTGATCTTTCTCACTCTCCGGATGCAGAGCGAGCGTAAGTTCGGCTCGCTGGCTTCGCTTCCGGGGGCCACCTAATCTTGAGAACGGCCGTTGCGGCGTCGCACTGGGCCCGGCGCCATGGCGTTGGTTCGGCAAACGGCCTCAGCGGCCGGTCGGTCGTTTGTGATTACACTCGGCGCCGTGGTGAATTTCGGCGTGCTGGTGCTCGGAGTTGCCGATGTTCAGCGAGCAGCTGGGTTCTGGTCAGCGGCCCTCGGCTACACGCTGCGCGAGGACGGGTTCGGCGGATGGGCGAACGTGCTCATGCCACCTAACACAGCGGGCCCGGCAATCGCCCTCCAGCTCAGTCAGACGCCGCCGGGTACTCACCCGCGGCTGCACATCGACCTGCACGCCGCCGACGCCAGCGATCAAGAGGCAGAGGCGGCCAGGCTGGTGTCGCTCGGCGCCCGTCGGGTCGATTGGGACAGCTACCCGGAGGATCCGGACTTCATCGTGCTGGAAGACCCCGACGGGAATCGCTTCTGCATTGTTGACCTGAGCCACGAGTATCGCTAACCAGGTCGCAGGCGTGGGCTAGCCCGTGATGGCATCACCTGCTTGCCGACGGTCCGGGTCATGCTGGTCACCGCCCGTCGCGAGGCGTGTCTCAGCAATCCGGCTGGCTTGCAGGTGGGTGGGTGCGTGGCCGAGACCGCCGCCGGAACTCATCGTCCTGGAACACGTCGAACTCGCCAGCCGCGATGACGTAGTAGGCGTCTCCTTCGTCGCCCTGCCGGATCAGCACATCTCCCGGCGCCATCTCGACCATCGTGAGCGCGGCGGCGAGGCCTTCGATTGCGGGAACAGGTAGGTCTGCGAACAACGGGAGCGACCTCAGCAGCGAGATCTCCACCACCGGGACCGGAGCCTCTGCGTCCAGCTTGAACAGGCTGCGTCCGCAAGCCAGGGCGGCCAGCGGCAAGACGGCGGCGGTGCCGATCAGCGCCAGCTTGCTGCCGCCCAGGTACACCAGTAGCGGCACCAGCAAGCTGCCGGCCGCGAGCCCCGCCATATACAGACCTTCCTGGATGCCGAAGATCCGGCTAATGAGATGCGCCGGCACGGACCGCTGCAGCAGCGTCCGAGTCGCCACGTTCAGGAGCTGACTGCTCGCCCCGATCGCCGCAAGCAACACGATCGTGCCCGCCAGCCCTGCGTCAACAGCAAGCATGGCCATAGCCGCACTCAGGGCCAGCGCCGAGCCGAGAATCGGCTTACCGAGCCGACGGCCAACCAGCACGGGGCTCAACTGGCCGCGAGTACCGCTGCGGTCAGCAGCGTCACCATCAGCCGCAGCCCGGGCCGGAAAACGACCAGCCGCAGAGCTTCCCGAAGGCTCGACTCGTTCTCGGACGTGGAGTCATCCGGGAGCGGGTCAGCACTCACGCTGACCGCGGAGACCACCGCGGCCTGGGCAGGCCGCGTGGTGGCGACCGCAGTGGAAGCGACGACCGCCGCCACGTAGGCGGCTGCTGGCACCTTGGCGGCGATCGCGGCCGGGACCAGTTGCGCAACCGCAATCAGTCCGGCGAGCGTGGCGCCACCGCGACCGTAGGCGTAGACCAGCATCGCGATCCACACCGCGAGCTCGGTGACCATGAACAGTGCGTAACCGGTCAGCACGCGAACGAGCTGTCCGTTACTCGACAAAGTCCGGAACGCGATCAGCCTTCGGCTGCCTTGGTCGCGCATAGACCAGCTCCCCTACTCAAGTCCCGCAATCCAATGCGGAACCCGCCCGCCCCAGGGACGCCGCCTTCGCGCGCCGCCATCGCGCGATTAGAACGTGCCGTGATTGCCCGAGTCAAGGATCGTCTGGACGCCGGCCTAGGCGCGGGAAGTAGCCTTGGCCGGTGTTCTCGCTTGAAGGCCCGTCTGTGCGTGAACTGGCGAAGCAGGCACTGTCATCGGTCGAGGGCGGCTACGACTTGCTTTCCCCCAAGTTCGACCACACGCCATTCCGCACCCCCGACGGCGTGCTCGACGCGACTGCGGCCGCGCTGCGCCCACTCGGCCCGTTCGGTCACGGACTGGACGTGTGCTGCGGCACCGGCGCGGGCATCGGGGTCCTGAGATCCGTATGCCACGGACGGATTACGGGCGTCGATTTCAGCAGGGGCATGCTCGCGCAGGCGCGCCGTGCCCACCGAGGCGCTGGGTGGGTACGGGCGGACGCCCGGGCGCTGCCTTTCGTCGGCGTCTTTGACGTTGCCGTTAGTTTCGGAGCCCTCGGACACTTCCTGCCCGCCGAACGGCCCGCACTGTTCGACGGCGTTTACCGGGCGCTGCGACCTGACGCAATCCTGGCCTTCCCGGTCGCGGCGCCGCAGCGCATCACCTCCGGCTGGTACTGGGCACTGCTCGGGTTCGACCTGACCATGCGGGTACGGAACGCCATGTGGCGTCCGCCATTCGTCATGTACTACCGGACCTGCCCGCTGCACGCGATCCGCGACGACCTGAGGGCGTCCGGATTCACCGTCACCAGCGTCCCCCTGGCGGTTCTAGGCCACCGCGAGGACGGGAGCCCCCGGTACCGGCTCGTCGTCGCGCGCAAAGCCAGCCGGCTCTAACTGCCTGAAAGTGGGGCTAATCGCTAATCACGAGTCGCGGCGCCTCCGAGCGCGCTCGCTCCCCCTAGGCCTGCTGCCGCTGGCGTGGCCGGAATGGCCCAGCGGCCGACGTTTCTCGCGCCCCTCGCGCTGCGCGTCAGCGAGCGCTCCCGGAGCCGGGCAAGCGCTTCGGTACGGGACGTGACGTCCAGGACCCGGTAGATGCGCTGCAAGTGAGCGTGGACCGTGCGGGTGCTGATGCCAAGCATCCGGCCAACTTCGCGATCGGCGTGACCGTCGGCGACGAGCTGGAGGATGCGCTTCTGGCGCGGCGTGAGCGGGGGTGTGTCGCCGGAAGCATCGAGATTCCCAGGAACGGGCTGGCTCAGCAGCGCTGCAATGGAGGCAGCCTGCGCGACATGCGGGCGCAGCAGTTCCAGAACATCCCGTTCCTCGGCCGAGAAGTCACGGCCCTTCCGGTTCAGGGCGACCGCGATTTCGCCCACGCCTGGGTGGGGTACCAGGAAGCACAGCTGATAGTCGACCTCGGCGTGGCGGTAGAAGTCACGATAGAGGCCGAGTGACCGGAATTGGCGGTCACTGACGATGTCAGACACGCGGCACGCGCTGCCGTCGCCACTGGCCACTACGTAAGACAGCAAGGGGTGCTCGGGCAGGTGCAGTTCGAATAGCTCATAGGCGTCGGGAAAGGCCAACACCTCCACGGGCTGGATCTCGTAGGCGAGTGCCGTGCTTCCGTCTAGGTGGTTGTACGAGCAGGACCCGACACCGATGAGATCGGAAATCAAGGCGATCACCCGGGCCGGATATTCCTGGCTGCCGACCGGCTCGTACAGCCCCTCCAGCACGTTGACGAGCCCGCGCAGCTCAGTGCTCGAAAGTGCCATAGTCACCCCCTCGCGCCAAGAGTAGGCATAATTACCTATTTCGCAACCGGTTCTTCGCAACGCAAGATACGGAAGAGCCGGGCCGGGGGGAGGGTTCGTGCTTGCCAGGGCCGTTGTGGCAAGCACGAGCCGGCCCGGCCTAAGGGTCTCCACTACGCCCAGCGGATTCGAGTTGGCCTGGGCCTAAGAGGCCGCCGCTACGCACGCCGGGCCTCGACGTCCGCACCCATCGGCACGGTGAGCCACAGGCCTGTCAGCGGTACTCGCGCTGCGCTCTCTCATACCGCGAAGCCGCGAACCACGGCTACGTCTCGGGGCTCGGGACCAACGTCATGCCCCCGGTCCCGGCCCGCTCCCCCCAGGACCGGGGGCATGTCATTGCCTTATCGGTATACCGGACGACAACTTGTATGGTCAAGGTGGTGTTGCTAACTGTGTACAAGTCGCCGAGTCCGGTTAAAATCCCAGCCGTGACCGACGGCGGCAGCATATGGACGCAGGTGGACACCAGCGAGATTGACCTGGAGGGAATCGTGCCCGTCTACCTCCAGGTGGCGTCCAACGTCCGCTGGCACGTCATCCAATGGCAGCTCCCCGTGGGCACCCCGCTTCCCCCCGAGAACGAACTGGCAGAGCTGTTCGGCGTGAGCCGGGACACGGCACGCCGGGCGCTCGGGATCCTGCGCACGTACGGGATGATCGCGACGAGGCGTGGCGCCGGTCACTACGTCAGGTCCCGGCCAGACATGCAGTACGTGAGGGTCGGCCGTGGTAGCCGGATAACGGCGGCCATGCGTGCGACTCGCTCTCCTGGGGCCATGGCCGCGCTAAGCCCGGAGGGAAGGTCGCTGTATTCCCCGGTCATCACGGTCGAGGAGCCAGGCAAGCCAGCAGCGCACTACGACTCTGCGACCACGGTTATATCCGTGGACTAGAGGCCTACGGCCCACCCAACGCACCCGGACGCCTGACGGCCAGGCACACTAGGGACAGAAGGTCCGGGACTTTAGTCAACGTTCTTCTTAGATTTCAGAATTAATTTGCTAGTTATGTTCTTCCACTGCCGTAGCGTGCATCGTGGGCACCGACCTCGGCCGTCAGCGGCAACCTGCAAACGGGGCTTACCGGAGGAGCTCTCGTCGGTGCCCAGTCATCGTCCGTTGCCATGCTCGCATCGGTCAGTGCGACCAGACTCGATCAGCTCCTTATCTATGCCACAGCGGAGGCCGCGATTACCGGCGCAGCAGCGGTGCGATGACTGGCGACCTCAGCGCGGCTGTCTCAGCGCGCACCCACCAAAGTACGCGCGGGAGCGAATATGCCAGGCTGTCCCGCCAAGTGCGCCAGGCCGGTCTGCTAGACCGACGCACCGGACACTACGCCTGGCGGATCACGATCACCGTCGGGCTGCTCCTCGGAGGCTGGGCGGCTTTCCTGCTGCTGGGTAACTCGTGGTGGCAGCTGGCGGTCGCCGTCTATCTCGCCGTCATGTTCACCCAGCTGGGCTTCCTAGGCCACGATGCCGGGCATCGCCAGATCAGCGGATCCAGACGGGTCAGCTACGTCCTTGGCATCCTGCTCGGCAATCTCGGTATCGGGCTCAGCTACGGCTGGTGGGTGAGCAAACACAACCGCCATCACGCGAACCCGAACACCGAAGACCTCGACCCCGACATCATGATGAAGGCCCTGGCGATGACGGCCCGGCAGGCCAAGGCGAGCGGCGGCCTAGCCCAGATCGTCTTCCGCTGCCAGGCGTACCTGTTCTTTCCCATGCTGCTCGGAGAGGCCGCGAGCCTGCACGTAGCGAGCATCAGAGCCCTCGCTGGCCGCGGCGGCCGGCGTCGTCCCGCCGAGATAATCCTGCTCGGGCTGCACATTGCGGGTTACCTCACCGTGGTGTTCGCGGTCCTCAGCCCGCTGAAGGCCATCATCTTCATCCTGCTCCAGCAGGGCCTGTTCGGCTTCTACATGGGCGCCTCATTCGCCCCCAACCACAAGGGCATGCCAATCCTGCAGGCCGAGGACGAGCTCGACTTCCTCCGGCGTCAGGTCCTGACCTCACGCAATGTCCGCGGGGGCTGGTTGACCGACCTGGCCCTCGGCGGCCTGAACTACCAGATTGAGCACCATCTGTTCCCGTCCATGCCCCGGCCGAGTCTGCGCCGCTCGCAGGCATTGATCAGCGAGTTCTGCCGAGAGCAAGGGCTGCCGTACACCCAGACCAGCCTCGTAGGCTCGTACTCGCAGGCCCTGGGCTACCTGAAGGACGTCGGCAGGCAGGCCACCATGGCGGGTGACGGGCCCACCTGCGCCACCGCTGACCGCACGCACCGGGACGAGGCTACGCCGATCTGATCGGCGGGCTCGTGTATCTGAAGCTGCGCCTCTACCTCCGCAACGATGGTGGCGCCAGCTAACGGCGCCACCATCAGCCGCGCGGCCGTGAAGCCGCTGCGCGCGGAGGGGGTGCCGATCATGGCTAACGTTGCATGCTTTTGTGGCTGCTGCTTTTCATTCGCCGGCGCCGCCGGCGCCTGCCCGGAGTGCGGGGAACCGGTGCGGCTGATCACCGCGTCGCTGTTCGCAGGCGACGGCGGAGAGTCGGTTTGCGTGCCGCACTGGAACGGGCTGCCGCCCGGCGACCTCGTGCGGGCGGATGCTGCGCTCCGCGGCAGCCGACCCGAACGCCTGTACCAGCCTGCGGCCCGATAGGTAGCCTCAGGCTCCGAGCTTCTAGGTAACGTGCCTGGGATTCAGGCCGACGCCTCCTGCGGCGCTGCTCGCATACGCCGCCAGCGCGAATCTGAGTACATCGACGGCCTCTTCACCACTCCACAACAGCGGGCCGTCGCCCGTGTGCAGCCAGCGCAGCCAGTGACGGCCAGAATCGCGGAAACTGCTCGCCCAGTCGTCATCGAGCGCGTGGTAGGCGCGCATTTCCCCGTCGGCGTAGACCTCGAGGCTGGGCTGCTGGATGCCCCGACCGGTGCAGCGATTCACCCGCGCGAACCCCTTGCTGCCCGTTACTTCCCAGCGTTCGTCGTTCGTGTAGTAGTCGGATCGCAGGTACATGTCCATCGCGATGGTGATATCCCACACGCCGCGCACGCCGTTGTCGTGCTCCCAGATGATCGTGCTCGGCGTGTCGAGATCCACGCCGGGTCCGACAGCGAGATTCCCGATCCAGGCTCGGACTTCCCTAACCGGGCCGAACAGCCACAGCGCCGTCGAGAGCTTGTGCCAGCCGTCGTCGAACACTTCGATGCCACGACCGCGCTTCATCTGCTCCATCTGCCATTCGAAGCTGCTCCACGGCACGTCCCAGCCGCCACGGCCAGTGCCGACCATCTTCATGTGATAGCCGCAGACCTCACCAATATCTCCGGACTCGACGGTCTGCTTGAGCTTTCGCAGGGGTTCATAGAAGAGGTAGTTCTCCATCACCCGCAAGATCCGGTCGCTGGCCTTCGCCGCATCCAGCATCCGATCCGCATCCAGCAGGTCATTGCACATCGGCTTCTGCATGTTGACGTGCCAGCCGAAGCCCAGCATCTCGACCACGCCGTCGGCGTGCAACGGAATGGGCAGCAAGACCTCAGCCACGTCGACCTCAATGCCGCTGGACGCCAGCTCCGCGGCGGACGCGAATGTGCGAGCTGTGGGCCAGTCGGCCTGGCGCTGTTCGCGTCGCTCCCGGCTTGGGTCGACGAGCGCGACGACTTCCACGTCGGGGTTGTCGCGATAGCCGCGAACGTTGAGATCGTAGATCCGGCCTAGGCCGATGAACGCTGCCCGCACCGGGCGGTCATAGGGCACGAAGCTCACCACAACTGCTCTCCCAGAACAGCCCGATCGATATTGGCAACCACAGCGGGCGTCGCGATCAGCGCTGACCGAGACGAGTGGTGGACTAGGCGCTCAGAATAGTCCTCTCGCGTCGTATATGTGCTGATCCTGACTAGAGAAAGTCACGCACCGGTCGAGCGCCGGATTAATCGAGCGGATGTATCAGCCACGAAGCCGGCGCCCTCCGTGCCGGCAACCGCGGCTGCACAAGGGAGCACGGCTCCCACCCGCGACGCAGCGGCATCGAAGAGCCACGTCGGCACAAATCAGCCAGCGCGCTCCGTCACCACTCACTGTCAGACCGCGATCAAAGGAGCGAAGATGTCGGCGCCGAACATTGCGACCACCGGACAAGCGGCAGCAACAGATAGTGCGGCTGTATCCGGACAACTCGTCGGCAGCTACATGACTCTCCGTAAAGCCATCGGCTGGATCGGAGTCTGCCTGCCATTCGCCGTCTTCCTTGGCAACTGGGTAGTTTTCTCCCACCACATTGGCGCCTGCCTGGTGCCGATATCGAACAAGCTGCCGGACTCGCTAAGCGGCTACTACTACTCGCACATGCGGGATGTCTTCGTCGGCGCGATGTGGGCAGCCAGCGTGTTCCTGATCTTCTACCGGGGCCGCGACCGACTGGAGCGCTGGGTAACTAACTTCGCCGGGCTGTTTGCCGTCGGGATCGCCTTGTTCCCGACGGCGCCGCCAACCAGTGACTATCTCCAGACCACTAGCTGTGGTCCGGTCACTCCCGTCGTATTGCAGCCATCGCCCGATGGCTCCGAGATCGGCATCGTTCATGTGGTGTGCCTGTGCGGCCTGATGACGATGATCGCGCTCATGGCGTGGCGATTTACCAAGTCGTACTCGAGCGATGAGATCGACGCGATGACCGATGACGAGCGACAGATTGAGCTGAATCCGAGCCTGAAGGGCCGCAACAACAGAATCTACTGGGGTTGCATCGCTGCCATGGCGGTCGCGGGAGCCTTCGCCGTCATCCAGCAGGTCGCGTTCAGTCCGTCGCTCAAGAGCGAAGCGCCGTGGCTGCTCTACGCAGAGACCGTCGCGTTTCTGGCATTTGGCACGGCTTGGTTCGTCAAGGGCCGAGCCCTATTGGCATTCGGCAAAGCCGTGCGAACTGTCAGAACGACGCTGTCAGCCAAAGAGGCCATGGCCGCACCGTAGCCAGCGAGCCCACTGTCGCCCTTGGTCACCCTCCGCAGCCACCAGGCCGTGCTGCAGGCTCGAGCCACATCGACTCTTGGGACAACGGAAAGCTCGATGACATCACACGAAATGCGCCATCTCCTTGCTATCTGGGTCAGCCGAAGAATGCGCCAAGAGTCGGGCCGAAAGAGCGGTCGCGGGTCACAGTGATGTGGCCGCGGCCGCTGATGAGATGCAACCGACTGGCCGCGATGAGCTGGGCGGTCTGCTCGAACAGGGCCGGACTGTAGAACCGGTCGTCACGGCCGGCGACGATGAGCTTTCCCCGCCAGGGCGGCACCAGCCCCGCCGCCGCGGTGGCGGCGGCGCGCCGGTACCTGCCGCTACGGATGGCTGCCGCTACCTGAGCCTGTAGCTGTTTGCCGACTGGGCCAAGACGGCAGGCGGCGCTGATCAGAGCTAGCCGGGCGACCAGTTCACCGTGATCAGCGCTGAACTGAGCGGCGATGGTGCCTCCCGTCGACGTGCCTGCCAGATCGACCGGCGTCGCGAAACCGTCGCGCAGCGCATCAGCATGCTCGCGCGCCAGGTCAGCCATCGTCATCCCGCGAGGCAACCCGTCGCGGCGGTTGAACAGCACCAGGCGCCGTGATCGCGCAAGCGGCAACAGCGGATGCAGCGCGCTGTTCACCACACCATCACTGGCAACCCCGGTCACGGGCATCAGTCCCGCGAACACCACGAGAGGAGGACCGTTCCCTACGGCGGCATAGGGCAACGAGCCATACACCCCCCGCTCGACGTTCACCACGTCAGTGTGTCGACCGGAGAGCGCTTAGGTCCAATCCAGCGCCATGGGCTCGATGCCTTTGCTGGTCAGGACAGCTACCTCTGCTTTCCAGACAGGGTTTAGCAGGCAGCCGTGCCGATGAGGCCGTTCCGCGTCACCAGGGACGCCAGCGTGCCCTCATCCATGCCGCTCACGGACTCGGGCGGCCGCGGGAGGACCAGGTAACGGGTCTCAGAGTTAGCGTCCCATACCCGGATCTCGGTGCCCTCGGCCAGTTCGAGCCCGAACTCCGCCAGCACAGCGCGGGGCTCGCGTACCACCCGCGAGCGGTACGCAAAACTCTTGTACCAGCTGGGCGACGGGCCAAGCAGGGCGGTCGGGTAGCACGAGCAGAGCGTGCAAACGATCACGTTGTGGACAGCCGGGGTATTCTCGACGGCCTTGAGCAGGTAACCCGTGGTTTCAGCCGCGAAGCCAAGCTCCTCGGCTGCGGCATTGCCGTCCGCGATCAGCCGGTGCGCGTACGCGCGATCGATCCAGGCGCGGGCCACCATCCGCGCCCCGTTGGCGGGCGAGGCAGACTCGAAGACCTCGGTCAGGATGCCATCCAGTTCGTCGTCGGTGATCAGACCCGCCGCGATAAGCCGCTCCTCCAGCGAGCGCACCCGGGCCGCGACCGGAAGCTCTGCATGATTCCCGGTCATCGCTGTTGCTCCACGTAGGACTCCCAAAGGTCCAGGGTCACAGAGTGCGACCCAGAGCCCCAGAGCTCATCGGCCGTGAACCGCACCGCATACACCTGCTCGGGGCGGGAAGTCCCGCGCAGCGTCTGATCGGGCAATGCCCATACCGCCCGGACCGCGACGACCTCACCGACATGACCCCGGACGTAACGCGGCAGACGAGTGTGGCCGTCCGAATCCACACTGCGGGCTCGCACTCGATCACCAGGGGCGAACCTAGCCATCGTGGAGCAACCCGCGCTCGGTGAGCAGCATCTCCGCCGCGCGGAGCCAGCGTTCGTAGTAGGACGACGCGAGGTACTCCGCGGGCGGGATGCGCTCGATCGCGTCGCGAAGATCGTCGAACTGCGCACCGATGATGCCCCGCCGCTGCAGTGCCCGGACGAGCGCGTAGACCCGGGCCTCCCAGTCTGCGTGGAAGAACTGCCCGTCGTCATCCTCGACCGGGACGGGCCCGAACCCAGTCTGGCCGCCCATGTCGTGAACCCTGCTCATGACAAGCTCACGCCAGTAACGGTATCGCGGGCCGGTCAGACGCTGCAGCCTTGCGGGCCGCCAGGGTGAGCGTCACAGCCTGCCGCCGTCAGCTGCCACCTCCTGGGCTGCTAGGGCCGGTCAGTCCTGCCAGCGGAGCACGCGCCGAACGGTCTTACCCAGCACCCACTCTTTCTCGGACTCCGAGATCTCGGTCGTATCCCGAACGTAACTCAGGCAGTCGCTGTAATACTTCCAGTCCTTGAAAGGCGCGTACCGCGTGCCCGTTGCCTGAAGTGACGGCAGCCAGCGCATCCTCGTGTAATCCGACGCCCACAGGATCCGGTGCGCGCCGAACGCCTCGAAGACGCGATGGAGGTACGGCCATACGTCCTTGTAGGGGTAGGGCTCCGAGGACAGCAACGGCGCACCGCAAAGCTTCACGTTGACATTCGGGTATTGCGCGAGGCTGAGAAGGCCATCCAGCTTGTCCCACGGCTCATCGCGCGGGGGCGAGACCGGTGACTGGCTGACACCAATATGATCAATGATCATGGTCAGGCCTGGGTGACGCTCTGCCACCACGCTCATCACGCCTGCCCACCCATGCGTGGAGAAGAACAACGGCACGTCATATTTCTCGGCGTACGACCAGTAGCGATCGAACTTGCCTTCGCGGAATTCAGGCCGAAGTTCGGCGGTGGCCGCGTTGGCGACTAGGTTGCGGCCAGCGAGGCAGCCGGGCTTCAGCCGGTACGTAGCGATCTGCTCCTCAAGGTCCTCGGCCAGGTGATCGAACACGAGGACGCCGGCGAAGCGCTCGGGATATCTCGCAACGCAGGCCTCGATGTACGGCTGACTGGCGAACGCCAGCGCCTTGTCGACCCCGACGCAATCGATAGCTTCCCGGGCCAGCTCGACGTTGATAAGTTGCGATGCCGCCGCATCGAACGCGTCATCGATCGGCTTCGGCGGCGATGGCTCGTGAAACTGGCCATCTATGATTTCCACGGGCGAACCTTCCGGTTATGTCTGCACGCAGGCTCGCGGTGTCCCGGTGGCAGACTGATCTTGTTTCCGGCGTCTCTTGTTTCTGCCGCCAGGATGGCTACGTGCGCCGAGCAAATTTCTGCAGGCGCCGTCCCTCGAGAACCTCGCCGACATAAATCGAGCCCTCGGAGTCCGTCCACACCCCGTGTGGCCCCCAGAATTTCCCGGGCTCGTGGCTCCGCCCACCGTCAGACTGGCCAATGACGTGCCCTGGGCCAAGATGGCCGATGACGTTGCCAGCCAGGTCGACGATACTGACCCGGTCGTCGAGCTCGGAAACATACATAACCTCTTCGTCCGGACTGACGTAGATTTTCGTCGGCCGAAGATATCCGAGCCAGGTGTCGACGTGATCGCCATCGAGCGTGAAGAGCTGGATCCGATTGTTCTCGCGGTCGGAAGCATAGACCCGGTCCTTGTGCACCCAGATCCCGTGCGGAGTGTGGAATGAGCCTGGCGCGTCCCGGGTATTGCGAAGTTCCCTGGCGTTGCCGGGCTTTCCCCACGACTTGATCAGCGTGCCATCGCTGGCAAAACGGTGAACGCGCGCGTTGCGATAACCGTCGCTGACGTAGATGTCGCCGTTCGCTGCGATCGACACGTCGGTCGGCTGGTGGAATGGGCCGCCCGCGCGGGCCACACCATTGATCATCGCGACGGCCTCGGTGTAAGACCCCGGTCCTCCGCCGGGCAGCTCGCCAGCACTTGCTGCGCGATCCGGTTCCCTGATCTCACGCGTGTAACCGGTGTCCGAGGGTGTGTCGCGGTTTCCTAGGGTCAGCTGATGACGACCTTGAGCATTGAACTTCATGATGATGTGGCCGTGCACGTCGACGAAGTAGACGGAGTCGTCGGCGGCGACGCAAATTCCGTGCGGCTGCTTAAACAGACCAGCGCCCCACTGGTCGAGCAGCTTGCCGTTACGGTCGAAGATCAAGTACGGATGGTCAGCGCGGGTGAAAACGTGGACGTTGTCCGCTGAGTCAACCGCTACGGCCGCGACCTGCCCCCACTCCCAGCCACTCGGCAGCTCCCCCCAACCCGCGACTACTTCGTATG
This sequence comes from Streptosporangiaceae bacterium, assembly GCA_030041275.1. Taxonomy (GTDB): domain Bacteria; phylum Actinomycetota; class Actinomycetes; order Streptosporangiales; family Streptosporangiaceae; genus JAJYUU01. The sequence goes on along the minus strand of JASHOE010000046.1, from coordinate 47,621 downwards.
TCCGCTCACCTGCGTCTTCAATAATCAACCCGTCCTCATCCTCTCCGTCGTTCGTGGCGCGAGCGTCTGAGCTCGGACGTCAGTACGCATCACACGCCGGTTGCCGGAACGAGCTCTCCAGTCGTGGCAGCCCGCCGCCATACTCCTCGATAGGACGCAGGGGATCGCACGCAATCGAATGTCGCTGCCTCCTGGTCATAAGGCGCGGAAAACTGCCGCCTCCAGGGGATCCGCGCCGGCAGCGCCTCGCCAGTGGAACAGCAGTTGCTGGCAGGCTAAGAGATTACTTGCCGAGTGCGCAGTATCACGGATCCCAAACCATCCCCTCATAGCTTGTGCGGGAGCGCCAACGCGCGGGCTGCGGCGCCCGCCGGCACCGCCAGGACAGTGACGATGGCCACCATCGGGAAGCCCGCAACCAGAATCGCCATCGGCAGCGGGTCGGCGGTGCCACCGAGGCCCGGTAGCGGTGCAGCGATCGCAGCGACCGTGAACTGCAGGAAGCCGACAACCGCCGAGGCCGCCCCGGCCGACTGCGGATATCTCTGCATCCCCAGCGCTAGCGCGTTCGGCCCCACCAGTCCCCAGCCAGCCATGATCATGATTACCGCAGGAATCACGCCAGCCAGGCCGGCCGCGCGGGAGACGACAACCCCGAGCAGCAGCCCGCCGCCAGCGGTCATCGTGCCAAGGCCGGCGGCGAGGAGCGAAGCCGAGCCAATGCGCCCCGCCAGCCTGCCGCTCAACTGCGCGCCCGCCACCATGGCGCAGCCAGTCAGCGCGAAGATGAGCCCGTACTTTTGCGGCGACAGCCGGTAGACGTTCTGCAGGACGAACGAGGACCCGGCGACGTAGGAGAACACCGCACCCATCGCCAGCGCACAGCCCAGTGCGTAAGCGAGGAACGTCCGGTCGCGGCTCACCAGCGCGGTCGTGCCGAGCGCGCGCCACATGCTGCCCGTGGAGCGGGCCGACGGAGGCCGCGTCTCCGGCACCCGCCACCACACCAGCGCCAGCAGGATGGCGCCGAAAACGGCCAGCGCGGCAAAAACTCCGCGCCACGAGGAAACGGCCAGAATCCAGCTGCCGATCTGCGGCGCCAGGACCGGACCGAGTCCGGTCGCCAGCATGAGCGTCGCGTAGAACCGAGCCAGCGCCGGGCCCGAATGCAGGTCCCGGACGATGGACCGGGAGATCGCGATGCCGGCTGCCCCCCCGAGGCCCTGGATCAGCCGGAAACTGGTGAGCACGTAGATGTTAGGTGCAATCGCGCAGACCGCCGATGACCCGAGGAAGGCAGCCAGGCCCGCCAGCAGCGGTGGGCGGCGTCCGACCCGATCGCTGATCGGCCCGAGCACGAGCTGGCCGACCGCGATGCTGATCACGCACGCGGTGAGGGTGAGCTGTGTGGCCGACGCCCCGACGTGCAGTTGCGAGCTCAGCTCGGGGAGCGCAGGCAGGTACATGTCTATGCACAGCGGCCCGAAAATCGACATGGTGCCGACCAGCGCGACCAGCCGCCACCCGCTCGGCACAGGTCGGGTGCGGGCACCGCCTGAACCGCGCGCTACCCGGCCAGGGCAAGCCTGTCCGAGGGGCGGTCTCTCGGAGCGCTGGGCTGCGCTCACGCCAGGCCGTTTGTTGCCACACGGCAAACAACAGAGCCCGCATCCATACATTCCCGGCGGCGCGCAACCGTCGTGCGGCCACCTCCCCTCAGCCGGGCGCGAGCAGGCTGAACGACATGCACGGTGAACAGCGACCCCTTACCGCTATGGCAAGCTGAGCGCTGAGGTGATGGCCGTGCGGATTGGCGTGTCGATCGCGGATTTCAGCGGCACCAGCGGACCGCGGCTTGGCAGCGACCTGGCATCAGTGGGCCGTGCCCTGGACGATGCGGGCTTCGACATGATCGGAGTGATGGACCACTTCTTCCAGATAGCAGGCATAGGGCCGCCCGAGCAGAACATGCTGGAGGCCTACACAACGCTCGGTTACCTCGCCGCCAGCACGTCCCGGGCCCGGCTGCTCGCTGTGGTGACCGGCGTGCCGTACCGGCACCCCGGTGTGCTCGCCAAGATCGTCACCACCCTCGACGTGCTGTCCGGCGGCCGTGCCTGGCTAGGGATCGGTGCGGCCTGGTACGAGCAGGAAGCGCGCGCGCTCGGCATCCCGTTTCCGCCGCTGGCGCAGCGCTTTGGGCAGCTTGAGGAGACGCTGCGGATCTGCCTTCAGATGTGGGCAGGCGACGAGGCACCGTTCCGCGGCGAGTACTTCCAGCTCGGTCGGCCGCTGAACCAACCCCGGGCGATCACCCGGCCGCATCCGCCGATCATGATCGGCGGAGCCGGCGAGCGCAAGACCCTCCGCCTGGTAGCGCGGTACGCGCAGGCCTGCAACTTGTTCTTTCCCGGGCCGCAGCTGCCGCACAAACTCGACGTGCTGCACGCGCATTGCGAGACCCTCGGCCGCGACTACAACGAGATCGAGAAAAGTGTGCTCTTTCACCTGGACGTGGGCGAGCGGGGGGAACGGGCCGCGGAAGTGGTCGACGAGCTGGGAAAGCTCGCCGAGCTGGGCATCGGCACGGCCATCTGCAACGTCGCACGCATCTGGGACCGCAAGCCGATCGACATTATCGGCAGCAAGATCATCCCGGCGGTTGCGGCGCTCTGACTGCGGCCACGGCGCCAGTCAGGCCCGGCTCCGGCGCTGCAACTGCCGGTGGCTGAGCCCGCCATCGGAACGCGGGCTTGGAGTAGTCCCTCGCGGCTGACCGCGATGGATAATCGGTATCAGTGATACTCAAGCGTCAGCGCAACACGGCTCTGCTTGTCGCCGGGTGTTTCTTCATGGAGATGCTCGACGGCACGATCGTAACTACGGCCAGCCCGCGCATCGGCCGGTCACTGCACGTGCCGGCGACTCAGGTCGGCCTCGTGATCACGGCCTACCTGCTGACGCTGGCCGTGCTGATCCCGCTGAGCGGATGGCTGACCCGCCGCTTCGGCAACCGCGCCGTTTTCCTGTCCGCGATCGTGATCTTCACAGCGGCCTCCGTCGCCTGCGCCTCGAGCATCAGCCTCGGCGAGCTAGTCGCTATGCGGGTGCTTCAAGGAGCCGGCGGCGCGATGATGGTCCCGGTCGGCCGGAACATGGTGGTATCCGGCGCGGACAAGCGGGACCTCGTCCGGATCATGTCCTACGTCGTGTGGCCAGGCCTGATCGCGCCGGTCATCGCCCCGCTGGCTGGCGGGCTCATCACCACGTACGCATCCTGGCACTGGCTGTTCCTCATCAACGCTCCGCTCGGCGTCATTGCGTTTGCTGTCGCCTGGCGACTGGTGGAGAACGCCGGCGCGATCACCCCGCCGCCACTGGACTGGGCTGGGGTCCTGCTCACCTGCGCCGGCCTCGGTGGCCTCACGTACACGGCCAGCCTGGTGTCCCGCGCCGCGCCGCGGCCAGCCGAGACGATCGCGTTCGCGGTCGTGTCGGTAGCGCTGCTCTGCGGCGCCGGCTGGCACCTTTCCCGCACCCCCCACCCGCTGCTCAACCTCCGGACGCTGCGCGTGCCAACGTTCCGGCTCACGCAGACCGGCGGGTTTCTCTACTGGTTCGTCGTCGGCGCTGGGCCCTTCCTCCTACCGCTGCTTTTCCAGACCCAGTTCGGCTGGAGCCCGGTCAAGTCCGGCGCGGTCACGGCGTTCATCTTCGTCGGCAACGTCGGGATCAAGCCGGCCACTACGCCGCTGATCAACAGGTTCGGGTTCCGGCCGCTGCTGGTCGCCTCCACCGGCTGCATGGCCCTTGCCATGGCAGGCCTGGCCCTGATCTCCGCCTCGACTCCGCTGGTTGTCATCGCCGCGCTGGCGCTGGTGAGCGGGGTCGCCAGGTCCGCGGCGCTCACCGTCTACAACACAGTCGGAATGGCCGAAATCGCGCCGACTCAGATGCGAGACGCGAACACGCTAGCTGCGACCACCACCCAGCTCGCCTCGGGCCTGTCTATTGCCGCAGCAACGATCGCATTGCGCATCGGCGGGCCGCTCGGGCGGCTGCTGCCCGGCACGCCGACTGGCGAGACTGCCTACAGCGTTGCATTCGTGCTGCTCGCGGTCATCGCCGTCGCAGTCACAGTCCAGGCCCTACGGCTGCACCCGCAGGCGGGTGACGTTGCCCGCAACAGGGTCGTGGATCAGCGAGAGGACGTGCAGCCCGCGCTGGCCCTTGAGCCTGAACCGCCCGGCCTGGCCTGACGCACCCGTCCCCCGCATGTGACCCATCGTTCCCGGCCTCCACTGTGAAATAACAAAAGCCCCGGTCGATGCTGAGCGACCGAGACCATTGCTATTCAGCTTGTCCGGAGACGGGAATCACCGGGTATCGAAGACAGCCATCCTCCGCCCAGATTTTCGAGGGCAAGCTTGTCACGCGCTGCGTTAGTGGCTTCCGAAGAAGACCATTCCAATGATGATGGCTCCACCGATGACCACAGCGTACATGAGTACCAGCGCCCATATAGGCAGCAAGAACCTGTCCGAAGGACCATCGCCGTCCGTCGCTGGATTTACCTTGACCGCTGGAGCCGTCGGTGTAGCCCGCTCTTGCTGAATGCTCACTGAAGGAAGTTCCTTTGCCTGTGCAGTCATGTCAGTTAGCCGCGCTAACCGAGGGTCTAATGCGAGCAAGCTGCCGGTCAAGGGAAATCCAACGTGATCTATGCCACGAGCCTCGTCTTGGGAAGCGCACCACGAATACAGCGCACCTGCACGGAGCCAGCGACGATCCGCTAGCCACCCGCCGAGCTGTCAGATGCCTTTTTGCGGCCCCGTGCCCATCATGTCGCAGAGGCTCCCTATCTGAACCGCCGCGGACCTCAGCGTGTCCGCGATGCGGTCCAGTTCCCGGCGCTCGTGGTCGGCGATCCTGGGGTCGCCCTGGACGCCGGTCACCCGCATCAGCGCCTCCTCGCACTCGCCACCGGCCAGCCTGAGTGAGCGCACTTCGTTTGCCTCCATCAACCCACGATAGGCGGGCGCCCCAGCCCGGCCATGGCCGCGTTGACCCACGCTCGGGGTCCATGCGGTCGCCGAAGCTGGCCGCGGAAAGAGAGCGATCGCTTACTCGTAGTAGCGTTTGCTGCAGACCCGTCATAAGCGGGGATGTGAGACCCAACCAGTCAGAGGTGCCGGATGGCTGAGCTCCCGCCACCGCCAGAGGGAATTGTGCTGGCCCATTTCATCGTGTCGGAGGATGTCGAGCGCTCTCGGCGCTTCTATACCGAAGTGCTAGGCGGCAGAGTGGTCTTCTCTGGAGACGTGACCTATGTCGCGCTAGCCAACAGCTGGATCATCATTAATGTCGGCGGGGGCCCGACCGACGACAAGCCGTCGGTCACTCTCGAGGCGCCACGCGATCACAGCCGGGTCAGCAGCTTCCTTAATATCAGGGTCAAAGACATCCACGCTGTGTACGCGGAGTGGAGCGCTCGGGGAGCTCAGTTCCTGACGCCGCCCAAACAGCATGAGTACGAGATTCGTTGCTACATCCGCGATCCCGACGGTCATCTGATCGAAGTGGGGCAAACCACTGATCCAGCAGGGGACTGGTCTCCCGCTCACTGGCCGCCGAGTACGCGCGCCGGCGATTCCGCGTGATTGCCGAGGTCAGTCTCAACAACGCGAGCGGACGTGGCCAGCCTCTGACACTGAGCCCCGAAACAACGCGTGACGCTGCCGAGGTTCGGTCATGACCTCCGGCATCATCGGCACCGGGGCGCTCGGATCGGCCATCGCCCGCCAGCTCGCCTCGGGCGGCGAGATCCTGCGGCTTTCAAGCGCCGACACCAAGTCGGCACGAGAGCTGGCTTCACAGATAGGTCGCGCTGTGGTCGTCGCCGCCGACAACCGCGACGCGCTCGAGGGTGCAGAGGCCGTCGTTCTAGCGCTGCGGTTTACCGTGCTGAAGAGCGTTATTGACGAGATTGGCGACTCGCTAGCTGGCAAGGTTGTGGTCGTTCCGAGCAACCCGCTCAGCACCGACGCGCACGGGAAGGTCTCACGTGTCCTGCCGGACGGGCAATCTTCTGGCGAGATTGTGGCCGGGTGGCTGCCGCCGGGCGCGCGGTTGGCCATGGCATTTGGAACCCTGTCGGCCGACGTCTTCGAGTCCTCCAGCAACCGATGGCCGGAGCCGGCCGTCCTCTTCTACGCCACCGATGACGACCACGCTGGCGAGGAGGTCGAGCGGCTGATCCGAGTGGCCGGCTTTGAGCCCGCGAGGATCGGCGGGATCGAACAGTCGGGCCGACTCGAGGTGGGCGGCGACCTTCACGACCTCATAGTCGGCCCCGCAGCGGCGCGGTCATTGCTCAGCAGGCGCTGACCTGCCGTCAGGATGGGCGTGACGGTGATGACGTCCGCGGTCTCATCTCATCTCGTCACAGGTTCGCCGTCTGAGCGGCCATCGGCCGGACTGGCGGCGGCATGTCCGCTACCCGCATGCGGAGCACCGTCAGGGCCGCGTTGTAGATCCCGGAGAAGCTAGGGAAGGGCTGGATCGTGTCGCTCAGCACCTCGATCGGAATGTGCGCGCGGATGGCAACCGTGGCTTGCTGCAGCCACTCGCCGGCTTCAGGCCCGAGAGCGTAAGCGCCAGTGAGTCGCTGACCGTCGCTGAGCAACGTCAGGAAGCCAGTGGACTTGGCGTACGCGTGGGTGTACGTGGCGGTCTTCGGCTCTTCTGACAGCGGCGCGGTGGCCGTGTACTTCGCCTCGACCGCGCCCACCGCCGCTGCCTGCGGATCGGTGTAGGTGACGCGGGGAACGGCTTCGTAGTTCGCCGGGCGCGCGTCGCCGGCGATGTTCGCCGCCACGACATCACCCTCATACTCGCCGACATGGGTGAGCGGCCAGATGCCGTTGACGTCCCCTATGGCCCACAGGCGCTCGCCCGCGCGCAGGTACTCGTCAACCGGAATGCCGCGGTGGGGGTCGGCGGTGATGCCGACGGTATCCAGGCCGATCCCGGCAACGCGCGGCCGCCGACCGGTTGCGACGAGAAGTCGGTCGCCCCGTAGCTCAGGACCGTCATCGAAACCGAGGACATACTCGTCACCTTCTCGGCGCGCCGCGATGGCGCGTTTCCCGAGTATCAGCTCGACCCCGTCCTGCCGCAGGGCCTCGGCCAGCGCCGCACCCAGCGGCGCGGCCTCGCGCGGCAGCACCCGCTCGGCACCCTCAATGATCACCGCCTCGCCGCCCAGGCGCCGGACGATTTGCGCAAGCTCAACACCGGCCGCCCCACCCCCTAGGACGAGCATGCGTCGCGGAACAGACTTCATGCTGGTCGCCTCGCGGGTGCCCCAGACGCCCTCAAGGTCACGCAATCCGGGTACCGGCGGCACGATCGGTTCTGCGCCCGTCGCCACCACAACGTGCTCGGCGGTGTGGCGGGCGCCGTCGACTTCCACCACGCCAGTCCCAGCCAGCTTGCCCACCCCCCGCAGCAGGTCAATGCCACGGCTCTCCAGCCACTGCTGCTGGCCGACGTCGGAATAATTCGACACCATGAAGTCCCGCCAGGCCAGCGCAGCCTGGACGTCAACCTGAGCGCTGGCGGCGGCCTCACGCGCGCCATGCACGGCCTCGCCGGGGCGCAGCAGCGACTTTGACGGAATGCAAGCCCAGTAGGAGCACTCACCTCCGACAAGCTCGCGCTCAACGACGGCAACGCGCAGTCCGCGCGCAGCCAGCGCGGCCGCGCAGTGCTCACCGGGCGCCCCTCCGCCGAATACGATCACGTCATAATCGGTCATGTCGGCAGCTCCGTTCCGGCCTGCTCGGCCACGATGCTTGATACCAGTCGGGACAGCCTGGGTCCGCCGCGTCAGTGCGCTTCTCATGCTCACCGTACGCGGGCCTCCGCGCGCAGCGCTGGCGGCCAGCAGCTCAGACCGCGAGCGATCGAACTCCTTCCCGTCGAGACACATGAGGTGGCTGGCTGCCGGTCCTGCTGCTGCCCCCGAGTCCGGGGATGGCCGCCCATATCTGCTGTCGTGTAACAACTCATCATGGGATGGGCGTGTGCGGAAACGGCTGCTCAATGGCCGGGTCCCTGGTGCAACACACGCCAAGGCTGCAGCTTGTCGGCGTTGCAAACGTCCGTCTTGTGTCGAGCGTCGCTGTGCCGGGAGGGAATTATGCGCTTGCAGGCCGGCTGTGTTTGATCCGATCCGGCGGCTGCAGCGGTCGACGACGCTCGCCTTAGCCCTGTCGCCCGTCGGCCTCATCCTGATTGCGGTGACCCGACTGCTCATCGTGTCGGATTACAAGGTGACCACGGCAACGGCCATCGTTACCAGCAACGGCTATCTCAACACCCTGCTTGGCAGTCTGCTCCCCATCGTTCCGCTGCTCATCCCGTACCTGGCGTTGCTGCTGTTGCTCTCTCGCCGCTTCATTACTGGCCTCCTGGCGCTCGGCGCCGGTGCCCTCGTTTCGCCGCTGGCGTACCCGAGGAGCCAGGCGCTACGCCTGTTCAAGACCGACGGCACCCACGGCTGGGACTGGGCGATCGGGAACCCGGCTATCGTCCTCCTAGCCATCATTGCGGGAGTGTTGTTGCTGCTCACCGCGCTCTTCGGCATCGCGGTGCTGTCCAGGACTGTCGGCGTTGTGATGGCGGTGGCACTCGTAGCACTGGTGCTCGTGCTCTATCCGCTTCCCGTCGGAGGGTCGTACTACGAGCAATTGATCAAGCAACCATGGCTGCCTGAGGAGCGGATCACACTCGATTCGCGGCCGCCGGTGCTGGGATACGTGCTCGCCGACTCCGATGTGGCGATGGAAGTACTGCTACAGAACGGCCGGGCAGTCGTCTTCTTCCCGGACAAGCTGGTCGTTGCTCAGGAAATCTGCCAGGCAGTGCCAGTCCCTTTGCGGCCATTGCTGCCACTGACGCCATCCCAGAAACCCGCACCACAATGCGACCAGCCGCTGAAAAGCCCACCAGCCGGCGGAGGGAAAAATGAGCGAGCTGCAAGCACCACAACCCCCAAGCGAGGCAATGATGAGGCGGGCAACGCCGGGACACCCGCGATCAGTAGTGGCGGTCTCAAAGTACTTGCTTCCACGCGAGGCGCTCGTCGCAACGGTGCGACTCCACCGCGCTGTCTTGATCGTGCCAGCGGCGCAGGCATGCGGCGGTTTGCTCGTTGGATCTGTTGCTGCATTCGCCATCCCGGAAACTACCGTGCGACTGGTCGTGATATGGGCCGCCGTAGCGTTGCTGCTGGGGCATCTGATTCGCATGGCGGCTCGGTCGCAGGTCGAGTACCTAGTGGTGACGAGCGAACGGCTGCTGCTCATTTCAGGGTTCGGATATCGCCTCGTGACCCAGACTCCGCTCCACCAACTCGTGAACATGTCCTTCGGGCGTACCTGGGCGGGCCGGATACTTGGCTATGGCGCGTTCGTCAATGAGTCTGGCGGGCGCTCGGAGCTCATTAGTGATTTTGTGAAATATCCCGAGCAACTTTACCTGCTGATATGCGGAATGCTGTTTCCGTCCGTTGGTGACGAGCCAGACGAAGACCCTCCTCCACGCGAGGCATTTGTGGACGAGATTTAGGGGTGGGGGACGCGACGGCCGGACGTGCTACACGATCGTGGTCCCGGCCGGGCTGACGCGTCGCATCGGGGCATCCTGCCCCAGGTGCGGGGCAGGCGCCCAACGGCGGAGATAGGCCTGATGGCCGGCGGGACCGCATACGCGGCGTCGTCGACGTCAGCTGCGACGGCCGATTCGGTCAGCTCCACCACCATCTATGGCTGCTACGACAGCGGCGGGGACCTGAAGGTAATCCTCCCGCTGGGAGCACGACGTGCCCGAAGGGTTACTCGGCGCTGAACTGGAGCGAGCAGGGACCGCCCGGCCAGAACGGCACTGATGGAACCATCGGAACCAACGGCACCAGCGGAACTAGCGCGAAAGTCACACCGGGGTCCACGACCGATCCGACCGAAGCGCAAGCCACCTGTCCGGCTGACCTGTCACGCGCCGGCTAGGCAAGGCCGCGGTCATGGCGGCCTGCCTAGCCTGCCGTGCGTGGTGACGATCACTGGCGGCCCTCAGAACCGAGCACAGCGAACGACCGACTGAGGCGTATTGAGCGGGTACCGGCCAGACGTCATCCCGGAGGGGGAGCAAGGCGTCATTACTGAGGGAGGGAGCAAAGATGGCCAAGGAGCACCCGCAACTCAGCTGGAGCCAGTGGTTCGCGACGCAGTGCAGCCTTTTCGTCGTCCTCGGAATCGTTGCCGGGTTCGGGTTCTGGGTCGCCAGACATGCGTTCATGATCGGAATCGTGGACGGCTGCCTGGCGCTCGCGGTCGGCTGCGTCATCGGTCTGACGCGACTGGACCGGTGGCTGCAGAGCAGGGACGAGGGCAAATAGGCCGGCGCATCAGCGGCCAGACCCTCTTCCCGGAAATCGGGGATGAGAGGTCGGGTTTTCTGCTGCCTGCTCATCGCGCACGGCCGCCCGAACAGGTGTCGAGCTGGCGGCCGGCCCAGTGGCCGATGCCGTCGACCCCGAGGTGCAAGCACCAGCAGCGGGCGGAACGCCCACAGAACCCACCGGTGGCTAGGAGCCGCGAGAATCTTCTAGCCTTCTGAGCCCCCCTCCTGCTGTGAATTGTCGTGCTGCCACGTCTCCACAGCGGCGTTCTCCTGCTCGATCTGCTGTGCTGACCGGCCGGTTCTGTTTTCGTAGGCGAGCGCGTCAGCGTCGCTGTACGGGTCGTTCCGGCGGGCCACTAGTCGGGGGATCTCTACGCATGCGAGCGCAATGAGAATCCCGGCGGCGGCGGCGACGATCGCGATGATCATGCCAAGAATCCTCCTCTGAAGGACACAGGTGCGCTGCAGCGCGGCTCGGAGCGCTGCCCGGTCCGGACGACACCACCAAATCGAGCCGTTGGCTGCTAATTGAGCAGTCAGGCGCCGGGTGAAATCAAATCACCCTGGCCGCAATCTGTTTCGCAGTCGCCTGGATGGTCGGTTCGAGCTGTTGGCTAGCCCGACACGTGAGCTACGCGTCTTGACCGCCGCGGAGGGCGGCGCCGAGCACATCGGCCTGGATCAGCTGCCGCACGCCAGCGCTTTCATCGCCGATTGGGTCGCTGCAACGTTCAGTGAGCTGGCCGCCGCGCGTTGACCTTGAAGTCATGGCCCGCGCATCACGCGTCCTGGGCCTCCGCCTCGCGCGGTCGGCGGCTGGGCGCGTTGGCGGGCGGCCGCGAGATTGTCTGGCGGCGTCATGCTGGGTGATGCTGGGCTGATGAGGCCTCCGGAGTTCACGAATGCACATCCGGCACTTGCGGAGTTCTGGCATCCAGTGGCGCTGTCGTCCGAAGTGGGCGTTGAGCCGGTGGCGGTCCGGCTCGCGGGCCAGGGCTGGGCCCTGGCCCGATTCGGCGGCACTGTTGCAGGCTTCGCTGACGCGTGCCCGCACCGGCGGGCACGGCTCTCAGCAGGCCATGTCAGTGACGGCACCCTGCAGTGCATGTACCACGGATGGCGATTCGCTGCCGACGGCAGGTGCGTGGAAATACCGGCGCTGCAGGACGCCGGATCGATCCCCGAGCGCGCGCAGTTGCGTCGCCCTGCGGAGGTCACCGAACGCGATGGCCTGGTATGGCTCGCACCGACGCCACCGCGCGCAGCCTTGCCGGAACTAGCACCGGGCGCGGGGCTGGGCGGTGATGGCATCGCGACCGTGTTCCTGCCCGTCATCCGGGTCGAGGCCAACGCGGCGATCCTGCTGGACAACTTCCTCGACGAGGCGCACCTGCCGTTCGTGCACGCCGCCACGATCGGGGGCGCGGGCCCTGAACGAATTCCGCGCGCCGACGTCGCCAGGCAAGGCCTGTCGTTCACCGCGGTTCGCGAGCACACCTTCACCAACCTCGCCGACCCCGCGGTGCGCGATGGCGTGCGACCCGTCGTGCAGCGGCGTCGGATGACCTACCGGTATCAGGCGCCGCTGACCGCGACCCTGCTGCTGGAGTTCCTCGACGCCGACACCTGGCAGTTCCTGACATTCGTCGTGACGCCCGAGGACGGGCTGGCCTGCCGTGTGTACCAGAGCGTGACCGGACCCGGCCTCGCCGACCCTGAGCAGGCAAGCAGCGCGGCGAAGTACGAAATGTCGATCTTCGAGGAGGACCTGGACTTGCAGCGGCGGGCTCTTTCTGGCCTGGAGTTCCCGCTCGACCCTGCGGCCGAGCTACACACGAGAGCAGACCGGGTCTCGGTGGAGTTCCGCCGTGTGCTCGCCGCCGCGGTCAGGGACAGGCCAGCCGCGCTCGCACCGTAACGCGCGCCATGAACAAGAGCAGCGCGCTCAGACGTTCCACTGTGACGCCAGCCGGCAACCGTGTTCTGTCGCCCTCGCCCGATTCATGCCTGAGCCATCGCCGGGGCCAGGGAAGCGAGTCCTCTGGCTGCCCGGTGCGACCCGGTGTACCAGGCGAGACCTATTTCCTCAAGCAGATCGATGCACGACCGGGCGGGCCTCGTATAGGCGTACACGACCAGCGGTATCGGGCTTCGTGCCACCAGCGCTGTCAACGCGTCCCGTTCGTTCTCCAAACGGCCCGGCGAAGACAGCGACGTAACGAACACGATCCCATCCACCTCGCCGGAGGCGGCCAGGATCTCCAGCGCAGGTGAGAACTGTCCTCCCGCTATGAATTGAGCCGTGAGGTCCACCGGGTTGATGGGCGACCCGTACGCGGGCATGTGATTCGCCAGCCTCGCCTGCGTCGCCGGGCTCAAGGCGGCAAGCTGAAGTCCCTGAAGGCAGCAGGCGTCCGACGTCCACACCCCGGCCCCGCCCGATGTGGTAACAACAGCCACCTTCCGGCCCGCCATGGGCGGGCACTTAGATCGAGCCTGAAGCACATCGATCAGGCTGTCGGCGTCGGTGATCACCTGAATCGCAGGATGGTCGAGCAGTCGGCCATACGCCGCAGGAGTCCCCGCGTCGTGGCGGGTATGAGCGAAGGCTCCCCGCACGCCCGCCTCTGACACGCCCAGTTTGACCAGCATAAAAGTCTTGCCGAGAGCTAGCGCACGATCCGCGATCGGGGGCAATCGCGCCGGTTCGCGAAAGCCCTCCAGCAGCATGACGACGGTGTTTGTGCTGGGCTCCTCGACTGCCTCCGCCGCTACGTCCAGGATGTCGAGATCAATTTCATTGCCGGTAGTCACGATGTGGTTGAAGCCGATCCCGACTTCACTGCCCCACTGAGCAACCGCGAAGCCCAGCCCGCCACTTTGCGAGAGCACAGTGACCCCGCCGACTTTCAGCGGCGCACCGCTCCTCTCGTAGTCCAGCACAGGACTGAAAGTCACCGGGGCATGAGCGGGGAGGCTGGCAAATCCCTCACAGTTAGGTCCAAGAACGCGCATGTCGGTGGCCAGCAGATCGCTACGGACTTCCTCGGCAAGTTCGAGGCCGCTTCCCTGTCCCTCGCCAAACCCGGAGCTCACGACCACGGCCAGCTTTACTCCAGCGGCCGCGCACTCTCGCAGAACCGTCGGAACGAGCCCAGCAGGCACGGCAACCATGGCCACGTCCACAGGCTCCGGAACTTCTCCGATGCTCGGATACGCCCGTTCACCTTGAACAACGGAATGAGAGCGGTTGACCGGGAACACTGCGCCCTGGTACCCACGAGCGCGCAGCAGGCTAAGCGGGCGGCTCCCCAGGCCATGAGGGTTGGTCGAAGCGCCAATGACTGCGACAGATTTGGGGTCGAAGAGGGCAGCGAGCGCCTGGGATCTGGCGATGTGAGGCGTCACGCCGTTACCCCTTCCTAGGAGGTCTGGACCTCTCGCGGAACCTGGGCAGTCTGACCCAAGGTTAAAGATGGCGATAGGGACACCGGTGCTTCGCCCGCCACCATCTTCCCTCTCGCGGGGCAGGTTGCCCACGCCGCGGGCATCGCGGCCTTCGCGCCGTCGGACGCGCCCGGGCAGCTCAAGGCCAAGGTCTTCATCGTCTTCGCCGTACCACTCGTCGCCCGCCGGTAGGCACGCGCGTCCCCGAGCACCGAAGATCGGAGTGGGACGTCCGGCACCGAAGCGACGGCGTGCCGCTAAGCTCTGGCCCGAATTCCAACCCCCAGGAGCCAAAGATGCGACTAGGAGCAAGCGTCGGCAAAGCAGACCCCGCCGCCGTGCGCCAGCGTGCCCGGGATCTCGAAGACGCTGGGATCGACATTCTGTGGGCCGCCGAGTTGTACGGCTTCGACGCTGCCAGCTTGATGGGCTTCCTGGCTGCCGTTACCGAACGGGTGCAGATCGGGTCGTCGATCCTGCCGTTCTACTCGCGCAGCCCTGCGCTGCTCGCCATGACAGCGGCCGGCGTGGACGCCCTCTCCGGCGGCCGGTGCATCCTCGGCATCGGTGCCTCTGGTCCGCAAGTCATCGAAGGCTTCCACGGGACGCCGTTCGACAGCCCGGTGGGCCGGGTCGACGAGCTGATCAGCATCTGCCGGACCATCTGGCGCCGAGAGCCCCTGGTGCACGAAGGCCGGCACTACCAGGTACCGCTGCCAGCTGGCCAGGGCCTCGGCCTTGGCAAGCCGCTCAAGCTGATCGACCATCCCGTGCGACCCTCGATCCCCATCTACGTAGCGGCCACCGGTCCGAGGAACGTGGCGAACGTGGCGCGCGTGGCCGACGGATGGATCCCGATCTTCTACTGGCCCGAGCGGGCCCGGCAGGTCTGGGGCGACGCGCTCGCCGCCGGACTGCGCGAGCGCGACCCCGCGCTCGGCAAGCTGGAGGTCGTCGCCAGTGCCACGGTCGCCATCACCGACGACGCCGACCAGGCCGCGCACGTGCGAGACACGGTCCGACCGCAGCTGGCCCTGTACATCGGCGGCATGGGCGCTCGCGAGATGAACTTCTACAACGACCTGGCCTGCCGGTACGGCCTCGACGGGGCCGCCCGGCAGATCCAGGAGCTCTACCTGGCCGGACGCCGGGACGAGGCCGCCGCGGCGGTGCCAGCCGAACTCGTCGAGGGCACCACGATGATCGGCCCAGCCGGGCTTGTACGTGACCGGCTCGCGGCCTACCGCGAGGCCGGTGTCACGGTACTGACCGTCAGGCCCACTGGCCCTGATCCAACCGGTACCATCGCCCGGGTCCGAGAACTGCTCGGCTAGCCCGGTCAGGCGCTGAGAAGCCAGCATGACCCAGCCAACGAGCCCACCACGGACACCCGCAGCCAGCCCGGTCTCCCAACTGCCAGGAAGTAGCCACATGCCTGCTCGACTTCAGCATCCGCGCGCTTCTGAACTGGTCGCTGAGGACGGCAGCGCAGTGGTCGCAGGCTGGACGTGATGAGTGTGACCTCCTACAGCCGCCGCTTGTCCGAGTTGGCTGAGCAGGATCCGAATCGACTTGCGGTGACCTGTGGCGAGCAGACGCTCACCCGTGCCGAGCTCGAGCGGGCGGCCAACCGCCTGGCTCGGGACCTGGGGGCTGGCGGGGTCAGGCTGGGGGACATGGTCACCATCGCGCTACCCAACTCGACCGAGTGGTTCGTGGCCGTTGCGGCGTGCTGGAAGATCGGCGCCATTCCCCAGCCGGTTTCGTCGCGGCTGCCCGAGCGGGAGCTGCATGCCATCCTGGAGCTCGCCGACCCATCGGCGGTCATCGGCGTGCCGCCCGAGATGGCAGCGGGCCGGCGGGCCCTGCCGGCTGGTTATCGCCCGGACACGCTCATCTCCACCGACGCTTTGGACGACGCCACATCACCGGCTTGGAAGGCCCCGACCTCGGGAGGGTCGACCGGCCGCCCCAAGCTGATCCTCTCCGGTGACCCGAGCACGTATGACCCGGCGACCCACCTATTGTTCGGGCCGCCGGGTGGATGCCTGGTGATGCCCGGACCGCTCTATCACAACGGTCCGATCGTGTGGTCTTGCTCGGCCTGGCTCGCTGGCGGGCATGTCGTCGTGCTACCCCGTTTCGATCCGATCGCCACTCTCGCGGCTATCGACCAGCATCGGGCTGAGATCGTTTACCTGGTCCCGACGATGATGAAGCGGATCTGGCGCCTGCCAGAAGACGAGAGGAATGCCCATGACCTCTCGTCGCTGCAAACGCTCTGGCATTTGGCCGAGCCCTGCCCGGAGTGGCTGAAGCAGGTCTGGATCGACTGGCTCGGTCCGGAGCGCATCTTCGAGCTGTACGCCGGGACCGAAGCGCAGGCCGCTACCGTCATCACCGGTGACGAGTGGCTGGCTCACCGCGGCTCGGTCGGCAAGCCGACGTCCGGCACGGTGATGATCTGCGACCCCGAGGGCAACGAGGTACCGGCGGGCCAGGAGGGTGAGGTGTGGCTGCGGTCGGCGCGCGAAAGTCCCACCTATCACTATGTCGGCGCCACGGCCCGGACCCGGGAGGGTGGCTGGGAGTCCCTCGGTGACATGGGCCGCGTGGACGAGGATGGCTACCTGTACCTAGGTGACCGAATGCTCGACATGGTTCTCACCGGCGGGGCAAACGTGTATCCAGCCGAGGTCGAGGCGGCCATGCAAGAGCACCCGGCGGTCGGCTCCGTCGCCGTGATCGGCTTGCCCGACGAGGATATGGGCAATATCGTCCACGCCATCGTGGAAGCTGACGAGTCCGTCGTTTCCCGAGAGGAACTCCTGGCCTTCACCGCCGAGCGCGTGGCTCCGTACAAGGTTCCTCGATCAGTCGAGTATGTGGACCAGCCGCTTCGCGACGATGCCGGCAAGCTTCGCCGCTCCGACCTGCGCGCCGATAGGGCAAAGCGGACCGGCCGTGGCTCTGCCGAGTCGCGCGTCTGAATCCGGAAAGGCGGCCTACAGCAGGTCGATGCGCACCGTCAGCGGCGTCGTCGCGATGGCGCGCCCGATGGCCGCGTCCCACTGATAGGGCAGGGTGTGTGATCGTTGCTCAGTATCGTCCTGCGGCAGCACAACAGCGGTCCCGGTGCGCCAGCTCCGGTTGACCAGGATGCGCACCTGGGGTTGCTTGATGACGTTGCGAACCCAATCCGCTTGCTTCCCATGGGCGGCGATCACCCAGAAGGTCTCGCCGATCAGACCGTTGCCCACGCACGTGTGACGTGGCTTGCCGCTATTGCGGCCGGTGGTCTCCAGCAGCGCGAACGCGTGCGGGGCCAGTCCATGTCGTAGCTGCCAGCGCATCGCGTGATTACCGCCCCATAGCAAGACCCTGAGCGCCCGATACTTGCGAGTTCGGCGCGGGGCAGCCTGCTTGTCCATAACCACATCGTGCCCGGATAAGTCACTGATTCCCGGAGCCGAGAGCAGTTGTCGAGAGTGATCTCAATCACGGCACGCAGTAGCGGCGCCCGATCTTCTCAGGTTCGTTTGTCAGCTCCGCTCAGTTCGCGAACATCATTCGCTAACTATGATACCGACATGAGGCATCGACGCCAGCCCCAAGCTCTGCGAGCACGATGACGGCCAGGTCACCTGGGCATGCGAGCGAGCCTCGGGCAGAGCCCCCGCGTGTCGGGCGGCCGCCGCGACGCAGCCGCGCGGAGATAACGGCGGCTGCGATCTCCGTGGCCGACCGCGAGGGCGTGGACGCCCTTTCGATGCGGCGCGTCGCGGGCGAACTCGGCACCGGCGCTGCGTCGCTGTACCGCTACCTGGATAGGCGCGAGGACCTGCTTGACCTGATGAGCGACGCCACAGCGGCCGAGTACTCTCTCAATCCCCCGACCGGAGACTGGCTAGCCGACGTTGTCGATGTCGGCATCCAGGCCAGGACCATCATGCGCCGCCACCCATGGCTGGCGGATCTGGTGCCGCGCAGGCCCACCCTCGGACCGAACGGCCTCGCCTTGCTTCAGCACTTCCTTGAGATCCTGACGCCGCATCCGGCAGACAACGCGGCCAAGCTCGAGGCATTTGGAATTCTGATGGCGGTCACCGCGGTCTACGTCCAAGCCGAGCACGCCGATGGGTCAGCGAGCCAGCAGCGCAACGCGTCCTTCCTGACCCACGCGCTCAGTTCCGGCGAATGGCCGCGACTAACCGAGCTCCTGTCCGAACCGCCGCCTGCCAGTCGCAGTGAGCGCGACCGGTATGCGGAGGTCATTGGTCGCATCCTGAGCGGCATGCTTGGGCCCCGCGGCGGCTCGACTCGGTGACCGTCGATCTCATACAGCGTCAGGTGTAGTCGCCCAGAACATCCGGTCCCGGCCATTCAATGCGGCCCGAATGTGGTTGAGTCCCTCGATTTGCCAGTAGCGCCCGTTGGGGAGCTGGTCGTCTCGCTGCCAGCGCCACGTGGTGATCATCGCCCATATGAGGAGGTGGCACTGGTCGATCAAGGCCTGGTTGGCACCGGGATAGTGCTCGCAAACGTCCGCGGCAGCCAGCACGTGGCCGTCCTCGCTCGGCACGAGACCATCGGCGATGTCAAACTCGACCGGGCCACGGCAGCAAGTCTCGAAGTCAACGAACAGCAACCCCTCGAGCTGGCGAAGGCCAGCGTGGAGGCGGACAAGCGCCTGCGCGTAATCTGCCGCCGCGATGTCTGACGACCCCACCTGTTCGTGATACGTCCACAGCGTGACGGCGAACTCCTCATGGACATAGACACGCGGCTCGACCCCAGGCGCAAGCCCAGCTACCGGGCTACCAGTTTCGGCCAGCCGGTGAGCAACCTCGACTTCGAGGTCGTCGGCTGTCTGATGGAGAAGCGGCCTGACCCAACTTCTGATGGTTCCATCGCTTCGCCGTCGCTCCTCCCGAGTCGAGAACCTAGCGCCCGCACCGCGGCGAATGCGCGGGAAGGTTGGACGAAATCGGTCGATTCGTGTACTACCACGGGGTGCGATACTCGGTAGTCGTGACGGGAGCGGACGGCGGTGCGGGCGGCCTGCTCATCGGCAGGGATCCCGAACTGGCTTTGATTGACACCCGTCTGGCCGACCGGGAGACCGGCACCGCCTTCCTGGTCCGCGGACCGGCCGGCATTGGCAAGACGGCGCTGGTAGACGAGGCCGTTCGGCGGGCCGCTCCGTCCAGGCGGATCATGCGGACCGTCGGTAACTCCGCGGAGACTGGCCTGGCGATGGCCGGGCTGTTTCAGCTTCTCCGGCCGTTGCTGCCGCTCGCTCACCTGATCCCCGAGCCTAGGCACGCGGCTCTGCGGGTTGCCTTCGGATTGGCCGCCGGCCCGCCACCGGAGCCCTTCGCGCTAGCCATGGCGGCCCTCGACCTGCTGGCCGAAGCAGCAGCCGAACAGCCGCTGCTGGTGGTGGTCGAGGACGTGCAGTGGCTAGATCCTGCCACGATTGGCGTGCTCCGCTTTGTGGGACGACGGCTTGAGCGCGACCCGATCGTTCTGTTGGCCACAACCCGAGACGACGAACCCGACCTGTTCCACGGCGCCGGCCGTGTGCTCGACCTCGAGCCGCTCGGCGCACGCGACTCGCGCCGACTGCTCGCCTCCGTCGCGCCGGACCTCAGCGGTGCGGCCAGGGCCAGGTTGCTGCGGCTCGCAGAGGGCAACCCGCTCGCCCTGGTGGAGCTACCGCTGACTGCCGACGTGACATCGGGAACGGCGGGAAGTACCGAGTGGGTGCCGCTCACGCAACGTCTTCAGGCCGCCTTCGCCGCACGTGTCGGGCGGCTCCCTGCTGAGGCCCAGCGGGCCCTCATCCTGCTGGCGCTGCACGACGCAGACTCGCTACCCGAACTACTCGATGCTCTTGGCACGGCACGGGCACCCGCCC
Organism: Streptosporangiaceae bacterium; assembly: GCA_030041275.1. Classification (GTDB taxonomy): domain Bacteria; phylum Actinomycetota; class Actinomycetes; order Streptosporangiales; family Streptosporangiaceae; genus JAJYUU01. Next base: position 27,790 of record JASHOE010000046.1, on the reverse strand, counting down.
GTCTAGAGGTCCTAGATCCAGCCATTGTCGCGGGCCTCGTCCAGTTGCAGGACAGTGAACTGCGGTTCCGCCACCCGCTGATGCGATCTGCGGTGTATAACCTCGCGTCCCCGAGCAGCCGGGCGGACGGGCACTTGGCGCTGGCACGAGCTGTGGGCTCCGGCACTGACCGAGGGATCCTGCACCGCGCGCAGGCGGCGACCGGGTACGACGAAGCCCTGGCCGCCCAGCTCGAACTGGTCGCCGACCGAGCCGTGGGGCGCGGCGCAGTTTCCGCTGCCGTGACGGCAGTGGCCCGCGCTGCAGACCTCACGAAATCGGCGTCCGAGAAGCGCAAGTATCTCTACCGGGCGGCGACGCTGGCCTACGAGCTCGGCCAGACTGATGTCGGGCACGCGCATCGTGCCGCCCTCACTCTGCTGGCGGATGACGAGCACACTCGTCTGCTGATCGAGGAGCTCGGCGAGATCGCTGATGCCGGTGCCGGCGGCGGGGTCGCCCGGATCGAGGCGCTTATCGGCCTGGTTGAGCGATCTCGTCGGCTCGGCGACGAGCGGCTTGCGGGATCGTTCCTGCGCTCGGCGGCTTACCGTTGCTGGATGCGGGAGCCGGGACACGCCGTCGCCCGCACCGTATCGAGACTCGTCAGGGACTCGGCTTACTGGCTTAGCGATTCGCAGCGCGCCATCCTGCTCGCCTACGCCGATCCGATTGACAGCTCCTCGGTCGTGACGGCGGTCATGCGCGCGCTGGTCACCACTGATCTGGACTCGGTAACCGTCTACACCCTGGGCCACGCCGCGTCCTGCATCGGGGACTTCGAGCTGGCCGACATGTTCTACGCAGATGCCGTGGCACGGTTGCGTGCTGAGGGTCGGCTTCAGGTACTCGCGCGGGCGGTTGTGATGCAGGCGTGGGCTCGGCTACGGCGGGGCCAGTGGTCGAATGCCATGCCCTTGGCGGCGGAAGGCTGCCGCCTGGCCGAGGAGTCCGGTCAGGCCGAGTGGCTGGCGGCCGGTCTTGCCGGCCGCGCCATGGTCGCTGCCCTGCGCGGGGAACTAGCCGAGGCGGCTGCCGCTGCCGACCGAGCCGAGCAGATCGCCGTCCCCGGCCGAATGACCAACGTCGCGGCGATAACGCTGCTAGCGCGCGCCACCGCAGCGGCGGCGGTGGCGGATTTCTCCACTGCCTGGGACTATCTCAGCCGACTCCACCACGTGACCGACCCCGGCGCCAGCCCGTTCCAGTCCCTGTGGTCGCTGTCGCATTTGGCGTACGCCGCAGTCCAGTGCGACCGCGTCGACCGTACTCGCGAGATGATCCAGCATCTGATCTCGAGCCTGCCGCCCGAGCCGATCGTGTCAACGCTTCGCATGAACGTGATCTACGCCGATGCCCTGCTGGCCCCCGACGAGCTGATCGAGCAGCGCATCCGCGCCGCGCTGGACCGCGACGTCGGCAGCTGGCCCTTCGAGCGCAGCCGAATGCAGCTCATGCTCGGGTCACGGCTGAGACGGCGCAAGCAGATCCAGGAAGCGCGTGAGCTGCTGCGGGCGGCCCAGGAGGGCTTCGACAGCCTCGGAGCCAGGCTGTGGGCGGAACGGGCCCGTGAAGAGCTGCGCGCTTCAGGGGTACCGAGCCGGGCGCCGACGCCGACCGTGTGGAGTTCACTGTCGGCCCAGGAACTCCAGGTCGCACGGATGGCGGCAGAAGGGCTCTCGAACCGCCAGATCGGAGAACGTCTCTACCTGTCGCATCGCACGGTGGCCAGTCACCTCTACCGCATCTTCCCCAAGCTAGGCATTACTGGGCGGGCGCAGCTCACCGCCATGAGCCTGGACCTGCCGCTAGCACCGCCTCCGTAGCGGGCCTGCAGACCTTCCGCACGATGACGGGATCGCGCCGCTGACGGCCGGGTCGGCGCGTTTCCGGTAACTGGTTACAGGCCCTGCTTGCCGAGCCAGGCTAGGCAGTGGTCGGCGACTGCGCGCCAGCCCGAGTCGATCGTGAGTGAGTGACCGCGGTCGGGGAACTCGGCGAGGTCGGTGGTCGCGTCGGAGTGCCGGTACTGCTTGAGGGTCGCCTTGGTAATGACCTCAGGGACGGTGTGGTCGCGGCCGCCCATGACGAGCAGGAGCGGGCCACGGTTCTGGTTGCGCGTGTTGACCTTCGCGGGCGAGTGCAGTTCGAAGTTGGCTGCGGCGGCCTCGAACAGCGGGCGGCCAGGGGCGGGAATGGCCCATCGCTCGTGCAGGTGGTTGGACTCGTCTTCGCTGATGGCGTTGCCAAAGCTGTAGCGGAACTGCTCGGCGGTGAGCGAGACGGCCTTGTGCTTGTTGGCCGGGTTCTTGAACACCGGCAGAGTGGAGTGAAGCGCGGAGAGCGGCAGCGGCAGCACTCCCTTGATCTGGGCGGCATCGATGGCGACGGCGCCCACGCCGTAGTCCTCGCCGAGGAGCTTCTGGGCGATCATCCCACCGAAGGAGTGACCGATGAGCAGAGGCCGCGCGGGGAGCTGGTCGATGATCTGCGCGTAGTGGCCGGTGACGTCGTCGATGCCGTGGTCAGCCACCGCGTCGGGGTTCGCGCGGGCTGCTTCGACAGTGCCGGGGTCGCCGGGCCACCCAGGGGCGATCGCCTCATAGCCGGCGTCGCGGAACAGCTCCACCCAGGGGGCCCACGACGTGGCGTGGAGCCACAGGCCGTGGATGAACACGACGGGAGTCCGGTCGCTGATCATGTAGTGAGATTCCTTCCGTACGCTGATGCGGTTGTTATTGGCATCGTCGCCAGCGCTGGCGTCACCTCGCTTCAGTCATGTGACTGAGGCGGCCGGGCGCGGTTCAGTTACCTGACTCAAGTCGCCGGAATGTCCTGGTCCTAGCGTGGGAGAAGTAGCGCCGGACGGTGGACTGGAGGATCGGCATGGACATTGACCTGGCCGGACGGACCGCTGTGGTAACGGGGGGGAGCAAGGGCATCGGGCTGGCTGTGGTCCGACAGCTGGCTGCCGGTGGCGCGCGCGTGGTCACCGCTGCCAAAAGCTCATCGCCCGAGGTCGAGGCGCTGACGAGCGATGGCCGGGTGATCTTCGCCGAGATCGACCTCGCTGACCCCAGCGGCCCGGCGCAGCTGATCGCAAGAGCCGGAGACCGGGTCGACATCCTGGTCAACAACGTCGGCAGCGCCCGCGCACGGCCGGGCGGCTTCCTGTCGATCAGCGAGGATGACTGGCTGGCGAGCCTGAACCTGAACCTCATGGCGGCGGTCCGCGCTACCCGGGCGGCGCTGCGGGGGATGCTGGCCGCCGGAGCCGGCGTCATCGTGATCACCTGCTCGGTCAACGCCCGGCTCCCGGACCCGGCCGTGCTGGACTACAGCGCAGCCAAGGCCGCCCTGGCCGGCTTCGCCAAGGCGCTGTCCAAGGAGGTCGGGCCGCGCGGGATCCGAGTTAACACGGTCAGCCCTGGCCCGGTCGCCACCGACTTGTGGCTCGGCAGCGACGGCGTGGCCGCGACCGTCGGCCAGGCCACCGGGGCCGACCCAGGCGATGTGCAAGGCCAGGCTGCGGCTCAGTCGGTGACGGGGCGTTTCAGCCGGTCTGACGAGGTCGCTGACCTGATCGTCTACCTGGCCAGCGACCGGGCGGCCAACATCACTGGATCTGACTTTGTCATCGATGGAGGCCTCATCCCCACCTTGTAACCGGCACCAGGCAGCAGTGTGCCAAGCTCAGGCGGCGTGGACGCTGTCAGGCAGGTACCCGATCTGCTTCAAGAGACCAAACTGGTCCTGGAGCGTCAAGATCACGATGACCTTGCCGTCGCGGAAGTGCCAGATCGCTGTGTCGCGCACCTCGACGCGCTTGCCAGTCGCCGCTACCCCGCCATACTCGCCGGTGTGGGTTCCCCGCCAGATAAGTGTGACGGCGAGCTTGTCTCCAGAGACCAGCATGTCCTCGATGGTCGTGGTCAGGTCGGGGAAGCCTGTGAGTCGGTCGCGGATCCTGCCGACCGGTCCGGCCACTCCGACATGGGCTCCGTTTGTCCGCAGTTCCTCGCTGAAAATGTCGTCGGCCATCGCCAGATCCCCTCGCCACCCTCCGGCGAACCATTGCCGGGCAATCTGCATGTAGCGTTCGCTGATCTCCGGTTCCCCGGCTCCCGTCATCGCTTCTCCTGTTCCTGTGCTGCAGCTGACGCGGTTCCCACCAAGGCTCGCGCGCACCGTGCGCTCCCCGCTTGCGTCACCCGACTGAAATCTGCCATCGCGACCAGTCGCCGTGGTCCGCGGCACAACTCGGCGATCGGCCGGCGCGCCGAAAGTAAGCTGGCCGAGCTGTCTGGCTGGCCATAGCGACAGCGGTCGCCGTCGGCTGGCACGTCTGTCCAGCTCGCCGGGGTCGCCGCCGTCCCCGGATGCAGCTTCCGCGTGGCTTATCCCGCCGTGAGGTGGTGTTTCAGAGCCTCGAGCCGGTCGTCCCAGTCGTTCGCGAGCGCGGCGAGGAACTGTTGCGCGAGTTGGACCGGTGCAGACCGCAGGCGGTAGCGGATGCGGCGGCGTTCGCCCGGCTCGGGGGTCACGAGGCCCGCGTCGGCCATGAGGGCGAGGTGCTTGGCGATCGCCTGGCGCGTAATCGGCAGGCTCCCCGCCAGGTCGGTGGCCGTGGCCGGCCCGTCGGTGGCCAGGGCGGCGAGGATGGCGCGGCGGCTCGGGTCAGCCAGGGCGACGAAGACCTGCTCGGCCACGGCCTCGATGTCAAGCGCCATGGAGATGGTCCGCCAGCTCAGCCAGCTCACGCGACCAGCCGTCGCGATGCGACTCGTACGTCTCGCGCCGGATGTCGGCGGGCAACTGGGCGAAGCCCGTCTCCGTGACGCGAAGCAGCGTGCCGTCGCCAGCAGGTTCCAGAGTGAACTCGACGTAGGTGCGGCGCGGGTCGTCCTCGGGCAGGTTCGGCAGTCGCCACGTGTAGGCGAACACGCTCGGCTCCTCAACCCGCTCCACGCGCATCTCGACGTTCATGCCGCCGGCGAACGTCATCGACGCTGCCCCGCCGGGACGCAAGTCGATCGTGGCTCGCTCCCCGAACCAGGCGCTCAACCCCTCGGCCGTGGTCAGCGCCGGCCACACCTCGCGGGGCGGGCGAGCCAGCGTCATGGCCCGCTCGATGCGGTCAGGGAACGCCATCAGGTCCTCCTCAATTGGCAGGCGCGAGCGTGAGGACGCCCAGGCTACGGGCCGTCCGCGGCTGTGGGAATCAGGCCTGCTCCTCGGCGGCGCGGCGGGCGAGGTCCCGTGGGCTACGGTTGGGAGCGCCGGGACCGCCCTCAGCGAGCTCCCGCAGGCTGGTGCGAACGAAGTGGTCCCAGCTGCGGCTGCACATGTCCTTGCACTCGAGCTCGTCGTCAAGGCCGAGGTGCTCGAAGGTGAGCTCGCAGGCACCGTCGTCGACTGGCGTGATCGTGAAGGTTGGCTGTGTACCGAGCCAGTCCTCCATGAAGGTGCACTCGGCCACCGTCCAGCGCACGGTGGTCGGGCGGGTTGCCTCGTCGACCCGGATCAGAAGCGGCGGCTCACCCGCCACCATCGGGAAGCGCAGCTCACCGCCGGTCAGGCCCGAGCCGGTCACCGGGCTCCACCACGCGGCGAGGGCCTCGGCGGTGGTAACGGCGTCGAACACGACGCCGGCGGGGGCGTTCACCCGGACGGTCGTGCGGTAGTTGGTGGTCGTGGTCATTGGCGATGCTCCTCTTGGCTGACGTGAATGATGCAACTGATTGGTTGCTAATATATAGCAACCTGTTGGTTGCGTCAATGCAGTCTTGGGGTCGAGCGATCGATGGCGACGTCGACACTCCGGGAGCCGCAGCCCCGAGCCAGGTCAGTCGAGTGGAGGCCAAGCGGGCATACCAGTCGGTAGCCCGCCATCTCAGCTCTCGCTGGCCGGGCCGCCCGTGCAGGCCTGCGTGGCGTATACGGGGACGACAGTCAGCGAATAGGTCAACCGAAGATGGCCTGCGGGGCCACCGCCTCCGCTGTATGAGGAGCTGATACCGGTGCCGCGTGGCACGTTGCGTGGGATCGGGATTTCGTTTGGGTTAGACACTTGGAGCGCGTTGCCATGTGGAGTCGAAACGTTGGATGTCTCCGCGCCGAGGAAGACAGCCAGGCCGGCGCCGACGGGTAGCGCCGAGGGTCTGAAGACAAACGTACTGCTGTTGACGAGGTCGGGGCCGGGTTGGAGGACGGCGTTCAGGGCCGTTTCGCTGATGGGGTCGAACCGGCAGGCCGCGCCCGGCGACTGGCTGTAGAAGTTGACGTTGACGGGCAGCCCGTCTGCACGCAGCGCGCTTTGCAGGCCGGCCGGGTTGTGGAGCTGATTGATAGAGACGTCGATGTCGCCGTTGGCAAGTTTGGCCACCGTCCAGTCAGCAAGCCGCGCGCTGCCGGGACGGCTTTCCGGATGACCGGAGGGCAGCAGCGTGGCCACGCCCAGGGCAGTCCCTGCCGCGATGGAGATAGCTGCCGCCATGGCGGGAAGCCGCCGCCGCGCGCGCACTGCGCGGCCGCGGCTGATGATCTGCGCTACCGGCGTGGCCGCGTGAACATCGGCAACTGATTCGCGCACTGCGGTGATCAGGTCATCGTCTTTCATGGCCGGTGTTCCTCATGGAGTTGCTGGTGCTCGGATCGAAGTTCATGCCGCAGCGTGGCTACTGCCCGGCCCAGGTGCGCCATGACTGTGCCAGGGGCGATGCCGAGCACTTCTGCGGTGCGGGCGGTGTCGAAGTCGAGGACAAACCGAAGCGCGACGACCTGCCTCTGCCGGGCGGGTAGCCGCATCAGCGCTGTCATGATCCACGGGTCCACCAGGCCGATCGGCCCTCCGCCGAATCCGGGCTGGTCCGGCCCGCCAGGATCGGGCATGAGTACCTCCCGGCGTCGGCGTCGCCACCGGGAGATGTTCGCGTTCAGTGCGGTACGCACCACCCAGGCTTTCGGCGCGGGATGCGTGCTCACGGTCCGCCACGATGCCCATGCTCGGGCGAATGCCTCGTCGACAAGCTCCCGTGCTGTGTCCTGATCACCGACGCTGACCAGGACAGCCCGCAGGCAATCATCGGCGGCGCGGCGGTAGAACTCCGCGAAGTCCAGTTGCTGAGTTCTCACGCCCATTCAACGCGCCACCGGGACGTTCCCGTTACCTGCATGGGACGGTAGAAAAGGTCAGCAACTATCGCTCTTGGTGGAGGAGCTAGCGCAACCACAGAGCCAAAGGAGCGCGCGATGCGGTTGCCCCGCTTGGGCGGATCCACCCGACCACGGTCTCCGCCCATTGCGGCTGGGGCGGGAAGACCCGCGGCCAGTTAACCGAGACCCTGGTCGATGAAGCCGTTCGCGTCCACAAGCAGGCCTGTTCCTCGCGAGCAGTCGCCGACACCCTGCTGAGAAGCCGGTTTGGCTGTGCATCCCCGCTCCAGTGCTTGCGGATCGCTCCCAGCTCAGTGCGCGGCGTAGTAGTTGGCGACGGCGTGGAAGGATTTTTTGGGCTCCCAGTTCATGTCTGGGTAGGTCGTGCCTTTGCCGTGTCGGTAGCTCTTGACGAGGGCGAAGGCGTTCATGTCGAGGTCATAGCGGGGTTTGAGGCTGAACATGGCTCCCGCGGTGACGAACTCGGCGACGAAGGCGCCATCGACGCCCGCGGCGTCGAGGATCGTCAGGGTCTCGGTGAGCTCCCTGGCTTGCATGGCCTCGTCTCGTACGTAATCACCGTTGAGACGCTCGCGAACGAATCGGCCAACCAGAGGCAGGTGGTGCAGGCCGACTCGCTTCTGGTCGGCGACGCCGAAGCCGAGCGTCCCGTCGCTCTCGGCACCGCGGTACGTGCGCATCCCGAACTCGGTGTTGATGACCGGCTTGCCGAGCGTCAGGAGCGGTTGCAGCATTTCGACGTAGCGGTCCTTGATCCGTGCGTCGCGGTAATGGTCGACACCGATCAGGTCGAAGCGGGCCCAGTCAACGTCCTCCCAGATGAGCGAGGCGTAGGTGAGGGGTCCGTGGTAGACGCCGCGCACCGCAGTACTTGCGCGGCCGAGGAAGTCGTTAAGCCGGTCGTTGGCGCTGCGGTCTCCCGCCTTTATCCGGGTGAATGCTTCGCGGGTGCGCGCGGCGAAGTCCCCGCCCGGCATGATGCCCTGAATGAACAGCGTCAGCTCGCTGCCCAGAACGAGGACGAAACGATCGGGGTGCTGCTGGCGTAGCTCCTCGGCCCGCTCGGCCGCCGAAACGTCATAGTGGAGCGTCTCATCGGGAGGTCGGCCCCACAGGGCAGGCGACAGCCATACTTCGAGCCCGAGGGCTAGGGCGCGCTGAGCGACCTGCACCAGCCTGTCAACCTCGAGCCCTATCAAGCGGACGGCATTGCAGTGCAGGTCGTCGCGCGCGATCTGCAGCTCGCGCTCGGCGGTGGCGAGGTCGAGTCTCGCGCGGGTCGGGATGTTGTATCCCGCGCTTCCCGGCAAGCCTCCTCACCCGGCCGGCCTCGAGGTGATGCGAGTGCCCCTGCGTGTCGCTGCCGGCGTGGTGCTATTAGCCTTGACCGCCGCCATAGCACTGCTGCCGTCGACCGCCCCTGTCAATCGCCGGCCCCGCTACTGCAGTAGGAGGACGGCCTGGCCGTTGAGTCTCGGCAAGTCCACGATCACTCCGAGAAATCTCCCGGTCGAAAAGTCGAACGCTACAACGTGGTCCCGGCCTACGCAGTAGAGCTCTCCACCAGGCCCGAACCGCAATCCGCGGGGCCTAGCGAACTTGACGGCGGGGTCAGGCGTCAGCACTCGCAGCAGCCTGCCAGTGGACGAGTCGTATTCGCGGATAGTGGCATTCGCGCTGGCTGACCCGAACGGCCACTCGCTGGAGACCACAAGGTTGCCTCCGGGACCGATGGTCAGGTCGAGAGGACTCAGCTTCGGGTCGCTGACCAGCCGGGCTTTGCGGAGTTCGCCGTCGTGGTCAAAGATCATGACAGTGTTGTCGCCCTCCCCCGCCGGACCGATTCCTGAGGACAGGTACAGCTGACCGTGATCGCCGAAGGCGAATCCCCGAGGGAATGGAACGGAGCCGTCTGGCAGGAGCGGCTCGCCATCGGCGTCGAGTTGCGCAGGCAAGGCCAGTATGGTGCCACGACGCCTCAGGGTAAGGCAGTACCGGCCGTCCGGCGCGAATGTGCCGCCGCCGCCGTCCAGGCCTTCCTTCCGGCCCGTGTCCAGGGTGACATTGCCGTTCTTGTCGAGTGCGAGCACCCGGTCATCGCCGCTGGTGACGTACACGAGATCACCGGCCGGGCTCATGCTCATGCCGCGCGGATCAGTGATTCGGGGTTCGTCGCTGAACGGCCCGGCCAGCTCCCCGTCGACGGAGAAGCGCAGAACCGTACCGTATCCATCGCCGCTGGCGCTCGTGACCAGAATCCCCGTCATGGCTGTCTAGGTGCCCTTCTGTCTGGCGAGTTCACGATCCCATGGAGCCTAAAGAGGTCTGGCAGGGCTCGTACACGCGGAACACGATGACTAACACTTAGCGCTGCCACGCTCGGTGCCGTCGAGGACGTGCGGCCCACCGCCCGTTTGGAAGTGGCGGGCCAGCACGCCGCCTGCGCCCGCTCAGGGGAACGTTCTTGTACCTGGTGAAGTAGCCGGGGTCCCCCTGCTCTCGCGGTCACGCGGACGGCGGCTGCGAGCCGTGCTCGCGGAGGCCCAGCATGTCCGTCAGTGCCGGGATGTCGTCGTGTCTGGCGGGGGCAAGGTGTGGGAACGCGGGCACAACCTGGTGCGGCGAAGCGGTGACGCCCAGCGGACGGCCGACCACCAGCGATAGCGTCGCTCCAAACGCGTCGTCGTGAAGGCCGCGTCCGTTTCCCCGGCCCGGCGCGAAGTGTGCCGGCTGACCGGGGCGATACCTCAGCTGATCAGGCAGGAATGCAGCTGCAACCTCCGCCGCGTGCTCGTCGGGGTTGGTCACTCCGCTGAGCTGCGCAACGTGCAGTGCGGCCTGCCGCACCACGTTGCCGTACGAGGCGACGTCGTCGACCGGCGAGGCCGCATTGAGTGCCTCGGTATCCGAGCCCGGCCGAGGGAAGAAGAATGACCGCAGCAGCGGATGGGCGGCCCGGCTAACCTGCCGCTGGGCGGTATGCCCGTAGAGGCTGATCCTTGCCCACAGCGCGACGTCGGTGCCGCCAAATGTCGCGTCAGGGACCTGAAGCGCAATGGCAGTGACGTTCCGCCCGGCCAGCAGGTTGCCCGGCGTGCCGGTGAACAACTCGGGACGGTACTGGTTCTCAGCCAGCGCGTGGTTGAAGGCGAACAGCGCGACAGCGTCACCCCAGAACGGGTCCTGCACCAGGCCGAACCACCCTGATCCGCCCTTGCTCACCGCGAAGGCTTCGCCCGTGCGACCAGCGCCTAGCTCGGTGCCCTCCAGGCCCCACCAGCTTCGCTCGCCAACTGCGTAGCGGACCTGCATTTCCTGGTTTCCGGCCGCGTCGGGCTCGCTGAAACTCAGCCGGAATGCCCGGTCCTCGCGCGTGCCGCCGTCGCTAGCGATTACGAACTCGTACAGCGCATCAGGGCGGAAAGTGGTCGGGTTGGACCGCCCGGCGTCCGGGTTCACGGTAACTACCAGCGTCGATGTGCCTGGCGAGCCCGGGAACACATATACATCGCACAGGTTAAGCCGACCGTCCTCGATCGCAGTCGGGCTGTCGAAATGGTGTGACACGCCTTCTCCTCATCACAGTCGCGGCGACGGGCAGCGCCGACCGCTAGCCAACGGTGGTGGCAGGGGCCTGCGCTGCCCGGTGCCGGGTGCCGCCGTGGTCAGGTTGCGGCGATGCCCTCGCCGCCGACCGCGCCGGGAACGGTGACCGAGCCGGTCTGGGTCAGTGAACCGCCGGGACCGATGCGGTAGGCGTCGACGTTGCCAGGGCCGCCGGCCTGCACATACAGGTACTGACCGTCAGATGACACCGCCGCGTCGGTGGTGCCGGGGTCGGTCGGCGTCGTGCCGAGTTGGGTGCCAGCGCCGTCCGGCTGCGTGCTGAGCGTGGATTCGGTGCCGCTTCCGGCGTTGGACGCGTACAGGGTGCCCTCTGGGGCTGCCGTGATCCAGCAGCTCGCGGCCTGCCCGGTGGCGGCGATGCCAAGCTGGGTGAGCGTGCCGTCAGAGGCGACTGCGAAAGTGGCAACAGCGCCCGCTCCCGTCTCAACGAGCGCGAGATGCCCGTAGCGGTCGAAGGTGAAGCCGAACGGGATGGTGCCAGGAAGCGACGTCACGGTCGATTGTGCGGACGGGCCGAGCAAGCCGTCGGTTGTACGGGTGCTGCCTGTACCGAGCCGAACCGCGATCGCGAGGCCGATCACAAGCGACGGTGATGCGACCGCGTTGCGCGCACGGACACCGGTCACACTTAGCGGAGCTCCCATCGGCTCTTTGGATGGTAGCGAGCAGCGCCGGGCTGCTGGCCAGTCATAGGTGCTCAGCGCCCGGCGCTGCCCGCGGTCAAACGGGGCCGCGGTCAGAGGGCGACGATGCCCTCACCGCCAGCTGCCCCGGGGACAGTGACCGAGCCGGTCTCGGTCAGCGAGCCGTCCGGGCCTATGCGGTACGCGTCGACGCTGCCGGGGCCGCCGGCCTGCACATACAGGTACTGGCCGTCGGCTGAGGAGGCCGCGTCGACGGTTCCAGCGTCGGTCGGCGTGGCGCCGAGCAGCGTCACGGCACCGTCGGGCTGGCTACGGAGCACCGACTCAGTGGCGCTGCCGGCGTTGGAGGCGTACAACGCGCCGCTGGGCGCCGCGGTGATCCAGCAGGTCGCAGCCTGCGCGGTGCCGACGCTGCCCAGCTGAGCAAGCTGCCCGTCAGCGCCGATGCTGAAGGTCGCGACGGTGTCGGTGCCGGCCTCAGCGACCACGAGATGCCCGTAGGCGTCGAAGGTGACGCCGAACGGCACAGTGCCGGGTAGCGAGGTGACGGCCGGCGCCGCAGATGGGCCAAGGGGCCCGGCCTGGAAGACGTCAACGGTGTTGGCCGCGCCCTTGGTCGTGATCACCAGGTGCGAGCCGTCAGGCGTGAAAGCGATCTGGCCGGGTGTCCCCGTGAACACAGTGGCGGAGCTTGTACCAAGGTCGAGAGCGCGGGACCAGAACGGCTCCGAGATCAAGCGGCTGCCGAACTGGACGAATCCCGCCACCGAGCCGCCGCCCAAGGCGTTGAGCACGTAGACCTGGTTGCCGTGAACGGTGATGCTGACCGGAAATTGCCCGCCCGAGCTGATCACCTGGGTGCGGATGAGCTGATCGCCACGCACTAGGAAGACGGTGATGGTGTTGCTTCCGGCGTTGACCGCGTAGAGCAGGCCGGCCCGGCGGTCGTACGCTAGCGAACCCTCTGAAGCCAGATGGTCGACGACGGAACCACTGAGGACGGCGCCGTTCCCGCCTGTCGGGTAGCTGCCTACCTGTTGCAGGCCGCCATCGGAGGTCGGTTCGTAGGCAACGATCGTGTTGCCCGCCGTGTTGTCGGTTTGCACGAACACCGCGTGTACGGGGGTCGGCGCGTCGTGCACAGCGGCGGCACTGGCCGGGAGCACCGACAATGCTGTCGCCGCCGCGGCGCCAGCAGTGGCAGCGGACAGCTTCCAGATGGGTTTCATGACTCTCCTTCGGGCCATGAGGGTGAGATGGACATCTGTTCCGCGTCCGCAGGGTCCGCAAGTCTTACCGGCTGAAAATCACGAGACACCTGCAAAGCTCTGCCGGACCGCGATGCGGCTGCGGAAGCAGACGGCAGCTCCACGAGTGCGGCGGTAACCACCGCCCCGCCAATCAACGGCGGCCGCCGCCCGAGTGGCCGAGAAACTCGGGCAGCTCGACACAGGGCCGCCGGGCTACCATGACGCTGTGCAGCCTGCCAGGTCAGCGACTACCGGATTGGACGAGGAGTCGGCGAACTGGCTGCGCCGGCTGGCCAGTGCAGCCGAGGCGGAGCGACATGCAGCTGAGCGTGAACTGCACGACCGGCTGCTGAGGATTGCGCTCGCCGAGGTCCGGAGGCGTTCGGCCACAAGCCGGGTGACAGGACCGGAGCTTGACGATGTTGCCCACCAGGCGGCCGGCGACGCGATGCTGGCGATCCTCGCGAAACTTGCAGAGTTCCGTGGTGAGAGCCGCTTCACCACCTGGGCCTACAGGTTCGTCGTTCTGGAGGTGTCCAACAAGCTCGGTCGCCACTATTGGCGCAATACGACGGTCGCGCTCGACGCCGAGCGCTGGGAGTGCCTTCCGGACCGACTTGGGCTTGACCCGCACCAGCATGCCGAGGCAGCAAGCATCCTCGCCGAGGTCCGACACGTGGTGGACACCGAGCTGACCGCCCACCAGCGGCGGATCTTCGTCGCCATTGTGGTAGACGGGATACCCTTGAACGCGCTGGCCGACAAGCTGGACCTGCGGCGCAATGCGATCTACAAGGTGATCTTCGACGCCCGGCGTAAGATCCGTCGCGCGCTCGTAGCTAAGGGCTATCTGGACGGGACGGGTCCGGAGCTGTGATGAGCGAACGAGAAATGCTGGAGAGGTTCCTCCTGACCGATCCTCGCGACGTCGGGTGTGGCGAGGCGATGGCTGTGCTGCACGTCTATGTGGACCTGGTCGCAGCTGGCGAGGACGCGGCCGACCGCTACCCCGGCGTAGCGGCTCACCTGGCGGCATGCGGGCCATGCGGCGACGACTACGCCGGGCTCCTCACAGCCGTCACGGGCGAGCACCCTTCTCCGTAGCTTCGCTAAGTCGGAGACGCAGCAGTGATAAGGCAGCTGGCGCGTTTTCGCTGCACGGCGCCCGTACGGAGCGACTGCCGGGCTCGGCCGCGCCATTAGCGCTGGTCCAGGCGCAGGCTGTCACAGTCTCGTGGAGCACGTCGACCTCGGCGACCCCTCCGCCACTCGCCCGCGCCCAGCCAGCGTCGCGGCCTGGCGGTCCCTCCGCCGGTGGCGGGGCAAGCGCTTGACCAATCCTGAGGCGGCCTCCCTGCCTACTCGGTACCGCCTGCAGGTGCTGGTCGGATCGCGGTTGAGCGGTACTGAACAGTCGGCCGCGCGCGAGCCTCGCGCCCCGCGCCGACACGCTCGGCTTCGGTGACGTAACGTCGTTGGGGCCAGCTCTCCAACCATCGGGAGAACCTCATGCCTGGTCCCACCGTCGTCCTCGTCCACGGCGCTTTCGCCGACGCATCCGGGTTCGCGGGACTGATCCGCGAGCTCGAGAGCTCCGGCCACACGGCGCTCGCCCCGCCGAACCCGTTGCGAGGCGTCGCTTTCGACGCCAGCGTCGTAAGCGACGTGGTCAAGGCCATCGACGGGCCGGTCGTGCTGGTCGGGCATTCCTACGGAGGCGCGGTGGTCACACAGGCGTCGGCCGGCCTGGACAACGTGACCGGCCTGGTCTTTCTTGCGGCGTTCGGGCTGGAGGTGGGCGAGAGCTGCGCGACCGTACAGCAGCCGTTCCCGCCACCTCTGCTCGCCACGACGGTCGCTCCGACCCCCTACGACGCGCCAGGCGCCGCGGGCGGTCCCGATCTCTACGTCACGAAGGACAAGTTCAGGGAGACATTCTGCGCCGACGTGCCGGTGGACATGGCGGATGTTATGTTCGCGACCCAGCGCCCGCTCGCGGTCGCGGCGCTCAACGAGAAGGCCACCTCGGCGGGCTGGAAGAGCAAGCCGTCCTGGTTCCTCGTCTCCGAGCATGACAACGCGATCTCGCCGGACGCGGAGCGGTTCATGGCGCAGCGGATGGGCGCCACGACCGACACCATCGACGGCTCGCACACCGCGTTCATCGCGAAGCCGGTCGCCGTGGCCGCGTTCATCCGGCAGGCGCTGCGGTGACCTCGTAGATCGAGGTATGGTTCCCGGTGAACGGGCCGCGGATTCAGTCCTGGTAGCGCTCCCGCACCGTGTAGACCGGCGCTTAATCGAACTGCTCAACATCAATCACCCAGTGCGGGTCTCGTCCAGCATCCCGGCACCTGGCGGCCAGCCGCTGCTGGCTGCAGATCGCGTCGAAGGACGACTCGCCAGGACTGTGCGGCAATAAACGTACGTGCGATAAACGAGAGCAAGTCAAACTCAGCCGGAGGCGTCGCCAGATCGGATGTGGGTCACCTCACGCGACCGTTGGTTTCCCTGGCTAACGTCACTGAGCTCAACCCGTTCTGCGCCGCGATTGAACGCTCTGCAGCGGACGGAGCCGACTAATCGCTCTCAGTGGACATCCCCGCTTCCCGACGGTCCGCGGGTCCCGAGAGCCAGCCCGGCTTCAGGAGTGGCGCGCGGCCTGCTGAGCGAGTTGCACACGTGAGGTAATGCCGAGCTTGCCGTACACGTGGGTGAGGTGGGTTTGCACGGTGCGGGGTGAGACGAAGAGCCGAGCGGCGATGTCCTTGTTGGCCAGTCCGTCTGCGACGAGGCGCGCAACATCTCGCTCGGTCGGCGTCAGCGATAGCCATCCGACAGCGGGCCGGTTGCGCTCTCCGCGGCCGCGCACTGCGTAGTTCACTGCTTCATCGAGGGTGAGAGCAGCCCCAACATCCCATGCCTTTTCAAACTCGTCATCGCCCAGCGAGGTGCGAAGGTCCGCGACCGCGCGATCGTAGCCCGGCTGGCTCAGCGAGAACCGCCGGTAGCCGATGACCTGCCGGTGGGCGTCGGCGGCGCCCAGCAGCCGCGTCGCCTTGTGCTGCTCTTCCGGTTCGTGCGGCAGGGCACCTAGGCATTCGAGCGCGCCGATGACTCCGCTCTGCGACTCGATGTTTCGCCCGATGGTGAGTGCGTGGTACGCGTCGTCATGAGCGCGCCCGACATCGCCCGCTGCGGCCGCCACCGCTGCGCTGACGAGGAGGCCGCTCATCAGCGCATATTTCAAGCCGAGCTCGACTGCGACCGCCATGGCCTGGTCGGCCTGCTCGCGGGCCGCCTGGAAATCACCTGCAGCGAGGTCGGCCACGGCAGTGTTGATGTGATACCCGGGCCAGAGTTGAGACCGGAAGCTCGAGCGCTGCCAGGCCGCCTCGTTCACCTCGCGTAGCGCGTCCGCGTCGCCGGAGGCCATCGCCGCGTGGGCGAGGCACGTATAGCCGCTTATCGCATGGAGAATCATGCCGAGGTCGTCTGCGATCGCGATGCTTGCTTCTCCGAGAACGCGGGCCTCAGCGGGCTCCCCCATGAACGCCAGGGCCCAGCCCAGGTTGGCGAGGCCATGCATCTTCCATACTTGGAGTTGCTCCGACTCTGCCTCTGAGATCACGCCGCTGAGCAAGGATCGTGCCTGGCCAAATTCGCCCTGCAGGATGAGGGTTGTACCGAGCAACGTCCGGCAGCGCAATGAGGTCAGCTGGCGGTCGGCCCGCTCGGCCAGTGCGACTGCCTCTTCTGCCGCCGATCGCGCAGCCACTAGATCCTGTGAGTCAAGCGCCGCAAAGGCCTGCCAACGGAGCATCTCTGCCAGCGTCCCTGCATTGCCGGCCTGCCGGGCCAGCGCCGTAGCCTCGGCAATGTACGGCAGCCCGTCCCTGGCAAGATAGCCAGCGGCTGCCAGCATCTCGGCACTGCCGGCCTGGCGAGCGAGCACGGCAGCCTCGGTTATGTAGGGCTCGCTGTCGTCACCACCGTTGCTCGCGGCGAATCCGGCTGCGAGCAGTGCGCGTCCCAGCAGGGCATGGTCGCCAAGCTGGCGCGCTAGTGCAACGGCCTCTTCGGCCTGAGCCATTCGGGGAGCCGCGCTCGTTTCGGCGGCGAGGGTTACCACGTCGACCAGCGCCCGGACCCTTACATCGGGCGCGATGGCTGCCATGCAGCGCGGCTCACCGCCCAGGGCGGATTCGAGCCAGGCCAGGCCCTCGCGCATGCGGTTCCGGTCGCGCCAGATTGGCCACAGCAACGATGCCAGCCGCAGGGCCGTCTCACGGTCTGATAGCTCAAGACTCCACTGGAACGCCCCGCGCAGGTTGTCGATGTTGTCTTCCACGTGGCGGATCTGGCGGCGCCGGTCACCGGCGGGCCGGGCGAGCTCACTCCCGACTGCCGCGTAATAATCGCGATGAAGAGTCCGGACGGTGTCAGCCTCGCCGGCCTCGGCGAGCTTCTCGGCCGCATACTGGCGGATAGTTTCCGGTAGCGCGTACCGCGTCGCCTCCTGCGCCTGCGACTCGTCGGCTGCCACAAGAGATTTGTCAACCAGCTCGGCGAGTTGCTCGAGTACCTGATGCTGGTCCAGGCCATTCCCGGAGCCGACGACCTCAGCGGCCCCTAGGTCGAAGCCGCCTGCGAACACCGCCAGCCGACGGAACAACACCCGCTCCGTCTCGGTCAGTAAAGCGTGCGACCAGTCCACTGACGCGCGCAAGGTCTGCTGCCTGCGGACAGCCGTCCGTGACCCGCCCGTCAGCAGGCGGAACCGATCGTGCAGTCCCGCGGCAATCTCGGCTGGTGAGAACGCCCGCAGCCGGGCCGCCGCCAACTCGATCGCCAGCGGGATCCCGTCCAGCCGACGGCAGATTTCCGCCACTGCCGCACCGTTCGCTTCACTGATCGCGAATCCGGCGTGGGCGCGCTGGGCACGGTCGGCGAACAACTCGACCGCCTCCCCATTAACCGACAGCGAAGGCACCCGCCACGTTGCCTCGCCAGCAGCGCCAATGGGCTCCCGGCTCGTCGCGAGCACGACCACGGCCGGGCAGGCACGCAGAAGCTCCTCCGCAAGCAGGGCGCACGCATCTAGCAGGTGCTCGCAGTTATCGAGCACCACCAGCATCCGACGGTCGCCGATAAAGCCGGTGACTTTCGCCGTCGTCGAGGGGCCTCTTTCATCCGACACCCCGAGAACGCCGGCCAGAGCCAAGGGAACCAGCGCATCATCGGTAAGCGGGGCCAGATCCACCATCCAGACGCCACCTGCAAACTCCGTTAGCACCGTGGCCGCAGCCTGCAGCGCGAGCCGAGTCTTCCCCACCCCTCCCTCGCCTGTCAGGGTCACCAGCCGACTGCCCGCAAGCAGCGCCCGGACCTCGGAAATCTCGGCATTCCGCCCGATGAACGTGGTCAGCTGCACCGGCAGGTTGTGCGCGACACCGTTAGCAAACCGCCGCCTAGCAGCAGCCGCCACCTCAGCGTCGCCTTCCGGCGGCCCAGCAATGTCAGCTATGTCAGCCAGCGGCCGCATCACTCCACTTGCGGATGAGTGCTCAGGAGCCCGCACGTTCGCCCCTTTCAGCGGTCATGACGATCCCGGTCATAGTGTCCCTCCGCACGCTTAGCGGGAGCCAGCGTCGACGTACGCGTATCAGCCATAACGCGTACCTTCGCTTGGGCCTCCCTCGTGATTTACGACCTCGCGACGCCACGCGTACGCGCTTTGGCCGATGCTCCTCAGCCCCGGCACGTTCATCGTGAAGGTGACCGCAAGTGCCAAGCCTGGATCAGAAGGAGCATTCTCATGTTCATTCTCGTCACCTATCCGTGGCCGGTCGCATCAGCGCACGTCGAGCTGACCGGACCAAATGCACTACACGCTGCCGCCACGAGCCACCACACCGCCGCCGATGAAACCATCGAGCAGCCGGCGCGGCACGCTGAGGAGATAGTCGACTGGACCGACCTGGAGCGGCTGCGATTCCACTGGTACCTGCGCCGCATGGCCATCGCCAGCGGCCGCCGCCGGTTCTCCCGGACCAGCGCTGGATCGCCAGCCGACAGAAGTTAGACGAAATCGATGAGAAAGGTCGTGCGACGGAGTGCCGCGACGCGCGCGCCCTCGCTCAGTTCAGAGCCGTCCCCGCCGGACAATCCTTTTGGGGTCCTCCTGCCGTATCCGTGGGCTGACTCTAAGATCGCGGCCCTGCTGGGGCGCCAGCATCGCGAGCACAATGAGCGCCTGGGGGTTGCGGACCCGAACGCATCCCCAGGCGCTTTCGCTGAGCCGACAGCCGGTTTGGGGTCGGTCCGGCGCCTCACCCTTCTTGGGAATATGCGTGCCTCACGCGGGCATGACCTTTCCTTACCATGGGCCGAAGGCCACGCTCCGGGCCATGTCAGTGTCATCCATTACCGAGGTCTAGCTCCGCTTCCTGTGCCCGCGTGCGCCTGTGAATGCCTCCTGATGTGCGGACGATGGCTGCCGCGAATGCCTGCCATCGGCTCCAGCGCTTATGGGACGGGGGATCAGCGACTCGGTGGTGTTTCCGCTGCGCGGCTGCGCGTCGCTAGGGTTTGGGGTCATGAGTCTGGCCGCCGCGCTGTCTGAGGCGTTCGCATCGCGGCCCGATCTGGGTGCTGTGCCGGCGGCGTCGATTGCGGCCGTGGTGGATCAGCAGGAGGTCGTGGCGGCGTGGGGGGTGCCGGCGAGCACCGTGTTCCAGGCTGCGTCCATCAGCAAGCCGGTGGCGGCCATCGTCGCGCTGCGGCTCGTCGCCGACGGCCGTCTGGACCTGGATACCGATGTCAACCGGTTCCTGACCTCGTGGCAGCTGCCCGGCGACGAAGCGGCAGACCCGGTGACTGTCCGCCACCTGCTGTGTCATGGCGGTGGGCTCACCGTCGATGGGTTTCCCGGCTACCGGCAGGACGAGACGCTGCCCAGCCTGACCGAGATACTGGACGGCCTGCCCCCGAGTAACACCCCGGCGGTGCGCAGAGACGGCCCGCCGGGCCGGGAGTGGCGATACTCCGGGGGTGGCTACCAGATTCTGCAGCAGCTTCTTGAGGATGTCACCGGGCAGGCATTCACTGACCTCGCAGCGGAGCTGGTTCTGCGGCCCGCAGGCATGACGACTGCCACCTATGCGGAGCCGGACTCATCCGATGCTGCGGCACCATATATCGCAGGCCAATCCGTGTCCTGGCGGGTTTATCCGGAGTATGCGGCGGCGGGCCTATGGTGCACGCCAGCCGACCTGCTGCGTCTGGCTCAGGCAATCCAGGCCGCGCTGGCGGGCGAGCAAGGTGCGATCCTGCCGACCGAACTCGCCTGGCAGATGGTGACCCGCCAGCTGGCCGACTGGGGCCTGGGCCTGCGGGTATCGGACGATGGTGACCGCCGCACCTTCGGTCACACAGGTGGCAACCACGGCTACCAGTGCTTCATGCTCGGCACGGTCCAAGCCCAGAACGCCGCCGCGCTCATGATCAGCAGCGACCAGGGTTTGCCAGTGGCGGAAGCCATGGCTGCCGCAATCACGGCCAGCACGTCCTGGCAGATCACCTGACCGACCAGGAGCGCATCCGCTCACTTACTGGCGACTCGGCGCCCGCTTGTCGCGAGCGTCACGCCATCGGTGAACCGGTCATGGCCGTGCAACCAGGCCGCATGTTTATAAACCGCCCGCGCTAGATCGAGTGCGCGCATCTTCCGCGGTCCGCGCCTTGGAGCGTCCCGGATAGGTGGCGCGCTGTTGACGTCGGCCGACACACACGCAGGCTGGCGGAACGGAATCAGCTGGATGCTCCGTATCCGATGTTATTCTGGCCATAGGACACGCAGGCGTAAGGGGAGGTGGTGCCACATGACGAACGAATTTCTGGCCACACCGACCCCCGGCACGTTGCGCTAACCCAAGGCGCCTGCGAGGCCTCCGAGGAGACGGTTTCGGCCGCCACCGCCTTGGAGGCAGTTTTCATGCACACCGCTGCTCCTGCGGGCTTCGAGCCCGTCCAGGCCGTCCGCTCACTCCTGTCCAGCCTCACTGTGCCCTGGTGGGTCACCGGGGGATGGGCTATTGACCTTGCCGTCGGCCAGGTCACCCGGCCTCACGACGATGTCGACGTGGTGCTCTTGGAACGCGACGAGCACGCCCTGCGCCACCTGCCCGGCGTCGGCCTCCAGCTCATCGTCGGCCCGGACCATCAACAACAGCCGTGGACGTCAGGCCGCCGGATACTCGCCGGTCCGGACAGCATCCGTCTCACCTCCCCCCGCTTGCCCCTCCCCACTCAAGTCCTGTTCACGGCAGCCGTGGGCACTACCTGGGTGTATCACCGGGGTAAGCCCACCATCCTGCGGCCGCTCAGCGAGGCGGGCCAGGCCAGGTTCGGGATCCCGTACCTGGCTCCGGAAGTCGTGCTGACCATGAAATCCATGTCCGAACGAGACAAAGACGAGTACGACTTCAGCTCGGCCCTTCCGCTCCTCGACCAGGACCAGCGCGAGTGGCTTCAAGACGCGATAACGCGCCGGTGGCACGGGTTCCGCCGCCGGGCAGGCGATCCGGGGGCGGCCAGCAACGACCACCCGTGGACTTCGCGGCTGACCACAAGCTGACGACCCGGGCGTCGACCCGGATATGACGGCAGCCTCCTGTCGCCAGCCGGGCCGACATCCCTGAGCGCCAAACCGTGCCGAAGTTGCGCGCGCTGTCTCGATGCAGTTAGCAAGGACCCTGGTGCCACGTTGGGACGCTCGCGCGGTGCAGCTTCCGACGCGCTCAACGCCATCGCAGTTTTGGGTGCGAAGGAAGTGCTGATAGCCGACCGCGCCAGGAAGCTGGCCGAGCACGCGCCTTCGCGTGCTGCGCATCTCCTTGCGCCAGAATGACGTTGGCCTGAATCCGGGCAAGTTGCGGTTCCTGCTCGGCACCTCGTATGGTTCGACGACGGAGATGGCTGGCAGAGCGACGACCGCCCAGCTGATGGGTGCATTGCGGGCTCGAGGAGAACGGCGGCCCGAGCCAAGGCGCGCTGCACATACTCATCGAGATGGTGTCCGGCCGTCGGCGGGGCGTAATGGCAACCGTCCGGACGGCAGGGCTCGCGCCGCGGCCGCAACGCAATCCAGGCACGCCAATCCGCATGAGGCCCTCCGGCACGACGCCTATCTCCACAAGCAGCGCCCACTTTTCGCGTGAAATGGAGGACCGAAATGTCTGACGCGATCTCGGCCGCCGAGCATGCCGGCCGTCGTGCACGTCTGAGTGAACACGTACGCACGCTCGGCGCCGCGGGCTACGTGGTCTGTGAGCCGACCTACATCACCTACTTCACCGGATTCCGGTTCCTGTCGACCGAGCGTCCGACTGTCTATCTCCAGAACGCCGAGGGCGACGACGTTATCTTCGTCGCTGAGTTCGAGCTCGAACGTACCCGAGCCGAAGCGGCCTTCGAGCGCATCGAGACCTACCCGGAGTACCCCGGTCTCGAGCACCCGATGCGGATTCTGGCCCGCGTCGCCGCCGACCTCGGCCTGCGTGGGACGATCGCGGCCGATCATGACGGCTATCCTGGGATCCTCGGTTACACCGGCCCGGAGCTCAGTGAAGTGACCGGCGCCGAGATCATCGACATCGCCGGGCAGATCGAGACGATGCTCGCGCGCAAGAGCCCCGCCGAGGTCGAACTGCTCCGGGAGAGCGGCCGTTGGTGCTCGCACGCCCACCGGCTTCTCCAGAAATACAGCGTGCCCGGCAGCACGGAGGCTGAGGCCAGCCTGCGCGCCCAGAGCGAGGCGACGCTGACCATGCTCGCCGAACGCGGATCGGGTGGACTACTGGGGTCAGGAGACGGAGTCAAGGCAGGCTACCGGGGCCAGATCGGCCACCGCAGCGCCTGGGCTCACGCCGTCGCGCACAACATCAGATTCCAACCCGGCGACGTGCTCGTGAGCGAGACGGGCGCGCCCATCTGGGGCTACCACGCAGAGCTGGAACGCACGATGGTGATCGGTGAGCCGACCGACCGGATGCGCTGGCTCTTCGACCACATGCTCGCAGCGCGCAAGGAGGCGTTCGACGCGATCGTTCCGGGCGCCACCAGCGCCAGCGTCGACCGTGCCGTGAACGTGTACTTCGAGAAGCACGGCCTCACAAGCTACTGGCGCCAGCACGTGGGACACGGTACCGGCCTTCGAGTGCACGAGACGCCGTTCATCGACGTGGGAAACCCTGCGCCATTGCAGCCCGGCATGGTGTTCACCGTCGAGCCAGGCCTCTACGACTCCGAGGTCGGCGGATTCCGGCATTCCGACACGGTCGCCGTGACCGAAGACGGATACGAGCTCCTCACCGACTACCCGGACGACTTCGAGAGCCTCATCATCCCGGCAAACGGATAGCTCTTCACCCGACCCGCGCCGCTGGTGCTCAGGTCGCCACGATCGATGCCCTCATCCCTCAACCTGGCTATCGCTCGTGGTCCCGCGCGCCGCCGCCGAGGACTGGCTCGCCCACGGGCTACCCGGCCGGTCGGCCAAGACCATCCGCAAGAACAAGGACGTGCTCGGCCCATCCTGACCGCGATCGGCATCATCCGACTGAAGGAGCTGACGTCGGCCGACGTCGACACCGCGCTTCGCACATGGCGGCGACCTACAGCACCGCCGCTGGTGACGACGGGGGCACCTGGCCCCTCCAGGCGATCGCGGCCAAGTCCGGCTATCAGAACGAGTACGCCTTCAGCCGCGCCTTCAAACGCGAGTTCGCCACCGCACCCAGCATTTACCGCCGCAACCACCACACCGCCGACAAAGGACCGTGACCACCTGCCACTCGGCGAGCGCGCGCAAGGCCACGTGGCGTGTACAGGTGAAGTGAGCATCGAGTCCGAAGGAGCTGCCGACCATCCAAGCGCCAAACGCAACCCATCCAAGACGCGGCATCTATGCCTAGTCGAATGTCGCGCTCATGATGGGCGAGGCGACACCGCCGGCGGCTCAGCGCTCCTGCGGACGGCGGATTCTCGATGCGAACAGGTCGCGGAGGCTCACAACCCCACACACCTCCCGCCCTTCCACGATCGGAAGATGCCGAAATCCGTGCAAGAGCATAATCTGCCCTGCCTCTTCGGCCGACGTGTCCGGGCGGGCCGAGTGAGGGTCGGGGGTCATCCATGCCGATACGAGTGACGCCGACAGGTTCTGCCCGGATGCAGCCGCCCGCAGAACATCGCGCTCGGTCAGAATGCCAGCGAGGAACCGACCCTGCATCACGACAGCCGAGCCTGCATTCGCCGCCACCATGGCCGCTGCCGCCTGTGAGACCGGCGTGTCCGGCGTCGCCGTGGCCACGCGCGTGTTCATAAGGTCCCGTACCATCATCGAGGGCTCCATCGCTGACGTTGCGAGCAGCTACCCACTGCCGCCTGCCTCGTCCACTTCGGCGTCACGGTAAGGGGTGGCTGGCCCGGCGAGTTCTTCGGAGAGCAGCCTCCAGAGGGAGCCAGCCCACGTAGACAAGCTTGGCCACTTCTTCCAGAAGAGTTGCAGGGTCGTCTCATCGAACTCCGCATGCGCGCAGTCTGGCGACACCGCATCCCTGATCTCCTCGAAACGATGAATCAGATCGAGGAACTCGCCAGCGGCGTCATCCATGCAATCACCCTGGCCGCGAGTGTAAGCCTGCCGCCATTGCAATGCGAGACCCGTTGTCCATGCGCCATGCCGGCAGCCGCTGAGACAGCCGAGGATCGCATCAGTTCCTTGGAGCGAACGGACGAGCACAGTCAGGAGCTTTCCTCAGGCAGGGCACAGTGTCTGCTGGCTCGGAACCTGTCTCCTGGGGACAGCTCGCACCGGCATTGCCGGGTTAAAATGGTCCCCTTTATCTGCCAATTGGCGGGCATCCCGACGGCAGCTTCAGGACCGTGCCGGAGCTGGTGACTTTCTCCTGATGCGCCTGACCGCGAACGCCGGCCGCCCGGTTGAACTGATCCAGGCGCATCACCTGTCCCAGTGATCCGCTAGTGTCACGTGCGCGGGTAGTCAGCGAAACCCTGATCGAGCCAGAATGGCTCCCATGCCCAGAATGGTTATGGACAGACACTCGAATTCATCCGTTTACGAGCCCCCTTACGGAATCGAACCGTAGACCTTCTCCTTACCATGGAGACGCTCTGCCGACTGAGCTAAGGGGGCGAGGGCCTGGGCGCAATCCGGATGTCCGGCAGCTTCCCCACCGCGCCAGCCGAGCATACACGACCGAGGCCTGCCGCGGACTGGCCAGCCCAGTGGCTCGGAGACCTCCCCCGGCGTGTCCGGCCGCGTGCACGATTAGCAGCCGCAGCGAACTAGCACAGAGACGTTTCATGTGGTCGCCGGTTAACAGCCGTGCGGAAGGGCATGAGCCGATCAGGCCTGCTAGCGCCACCGCCTGCAGACCTCTAGCGGAGACCGCACGGACCGACTGGTACAAGGAGATCGCATGGCCGGCAAGAGAGCTGCGCGATCATGAAGCTTTGGTGGCGAACAAGCGACGCCTGTAGAAGCTGCGCAAACCACGAGTAGTGTGGCGAACACGATGGATGCGCTCCGGCCGGGTCGGACAGGCTGACTAAAGCGAGGGTGCACGAGTGAGAGCGCTGTTTGCCAAGCCGACTGCGCTGGGTGCCGCGATAGGACTCGGGTCCTTCGGTGCGGCGATGGTAGTAGCCGCCACCATTGCTGCTAGTTCGCCTGCGGCCGCTGCGAGCTCGGTCTGCGGTTCGCCGCCGTCGGGTTCCGCCGTCCTCACTTCGGAGATCACCGATCCTGGCGGCGGCGCGAGCGCAGGCGACGCAAGCCCGAGCGACTCCGCCTCGCCTAGCGACTCTCCGACCGACACCTCTACTCCCACTCCCACCCCGAGCACCTCGACTACGACACCCGCTCCGACCGATACCACGTCGAGCGCCAGCCCGGCTGCGTCTTCGTCAACGAGCGCAAGTCCGAGCCCGAGCCCGAGCCCGACGAGTGCGAGCCCGACGCCTACCTTCAACCCTCCCAGCCCATCGCCAAGTCCGACCCCGAGCACCTCGAGCTCAGCACCCGCGACGCCGCAATTGTGCGTCCTGGTCAAGTCGTATCCGACGGACGATGACGTGGTGGCCGGCGGGACAGCGAGCTACGTCGTGTGGGTCTGGAGCACCAAGGCGGGCAGTACCAACGTCTCAGTTGCTGGCAGCGTCCCGGCGGCTAGCTACCTGGGTCATCCCAGCTTCACCATCTGCCCGTCGCCGAGCGGCTCGACGTGCAAGATCGCCAGTCTGCCTGTCGGCCAGGTCTACGAGCTGCTGGCATCGGTACCGGTCAGTTCCAGCGCCCCGCTGGCAACCGAGATCGAACTCACGGTGCGCGCGACGGCGACCGGCGCGTCGCCCGATTCGGCCAACGCGACCGACATCGTCGTGACGCCGACCACGGCGAGCGCCAGCGCAAACGACTCGTTTGGAGCGGTGCCCCCGCTCGAATCACTGCCACCGATTCCTGGCACTGGCGTCTCGGCGACCGACCCATCGGACCTGTTCCCCACGGTCAGCCCGAGCCCGAACAGCAATTCTCTCGGCCTGCCGTCGGCCAGATCCCGGCCGACTTTGCACGCGGCGGTGACAGCGTCGACGGTCCCGATCGACACGCGGCTGCTGGGTGCGCAGATCGTCGGGCTTGCTGTCCTGGCAGGCGCGGTGACGATCGCGATCGTTCGACTGTCGCTGCGCAAGCCTCAGCCCGCAGCGCCGCGCTCCGCGGAGCCCTCTGATCCAACCGGCGCCGCGCCGACCCCCTGACCGACGACCGAGCGCGGACCAACACCGTAACCGGCGGTCGACCGTAACCCGCTGACCGGCGCCGAACAGCTGAGCGACATCAGAGGGCTCAAGAGCGGCCCGGCATTAACCGACGCGGACTTTCTCGCAGACGGCACGCTCCGACCGGCTCCCCACGCAGCCGCAAAGGCCTCTCGGTGCCACATCGAAACCGACGCCGCCCACCTGCGCGACGCGCTGCACATCAGCCCTGGGCGCGATGCTCCACGAGCGGCCGCATGGCGCGCAATTCCTTGCCCAGCGCTGATGCACTCAGGGCTGGCGACGCAAACAGCCCGAAGGTGTCGTTGTCCGCCCAGGCGCACTCCGCCGGTCGGCCTGCCGTACCCGGCACGCACGCGGCCTGCCCGCCGAGGGATCCCGCGCTCGTGGCGAACGCGCCCGGCAGCATGTCCGTGAAGCTCGCGATGAACGACGCCGCGGAACCCGACAGGTTCCCGCCGATGAACAGGATGATCTTCGGGCTGGCCTTGGCGGCTGTCGTGGAGTTCTCCTCGTAGACACCGTCTACGACGTGGCTCGCCTCGCCGCTGCCCTTCTTCACGATCTCTGCCCGCAGAGCCTCAGCGCCCATTCCCTTGGCAAGCGCCGGTTCCTGCGTGTACCCGAGCAGCCGGGCCGGAACCGAGATGGAGTGGCGAGGCCCGCTGGAGCGCAGCAGGCCGCTGTGCAAGACCGCGAGGGCGGCAGCCGGCACCAGCGCCACGACGATGAGGAGGCCGACCACCTTGACCAGCGTGCGGTGCCGACGGCGAGCCTTCGCGCGCGCGGCTCGTTGCGCGGGCTTCGCGACGATCGTCGTTGTCGCGCCAGCTACCGCGTCCGTGGCGACCGTCTTCATCGGGCCCGACGGCCTCGTGTCCCGGGCGGGCGCCGACTGGACAGCGGAACGCCGACCGCGGTCGCGACGGTCCCGCGACGCGGGCGTTCGCTCCTCTATCGGGGAACGGGCTATCTGGGGGCCAGTGTCGACTGTCCCTGGCGGCCGCCGGTGGCCAAGGCCCGACGGGCCAGACCTGCGCGAGGGGCTGTCATCGGGCCGCGGAGCCGCCTCGAACGGAGGCCCGCTCGGGCGCGCGCTCGGACGCTCAACCGGACGCTCCGCGGGGCGGACGACCGGACGCTCCATCGGGCGCGCGGACGGACCGCCTGCCGGCCTGGTCAGCGTGT
>JASHOE010000323.1 GCA_030041275.1 Streptosporangiaceae bacterium | reverse complement strand
GCACCGCGAGCCCGGCGGCCGACCGGCCGACTGGTCCGCTGATGGCGACCACGTCGCCAGGCCGCGCCCCGGCCCGGGTCACCGGCGCACGCCCGGCGAGGTTCCCGAGCGCGGTGATGCCCAGCATGACGGCGTTCGCGCCGGTGACGTCGCCGCCCGCGATGGCGGCGCCGGCCCGCTCGCACTCGTGCAGGAGGCCCTGCGTCAGCTCGAGGACCCAGGCCACCGCGGTGTCGGCGGGGACCGCGAGGCCGAAGAGTAGCGCGGTCGGCGCGGCGCCCATCGCCGCGATGTCCGCGAGATTCTGGGCGGCGGCCTTGATCCCGATGTCCCGCGCGCTCGACCAGTCACGGCGGAAGTGCCGGCCCTCGATCAGCAGGTCCGTGCTGGCGACGGTCCGGCCGTCTGGCGCTGGCAGCACCGCCGCGTCGTCGCCGATACCGACGATTGCGGCCGGGTTCGGCGGCAGCATCTGCTTGATTGCCGCAATCAGGCCGAACTCTCCAAGGTCGGCAACGGTAATAGCGGCCTCCCGCGATAGCGTTAGCAGACAACCACGAGTGTGGAGGGACGCAATGGTGCAGGCTTACATTCTCGTGCAAACCGAGGTGGGTAAGGCAGCCGAGGTAGCGTCCGCCATCGGCAAGATCGCGGGCGTGACCCAGGCCGACGACGTGACGGGGCCGTATGACGTGATCGTCAGGGCCGAGTCGGAGAATGTCGATGAGCTCGGCCGCATGGTGGTTGCCCAGATTCAGGGCGTGAGCGGCATCACCAGGACCCTCACCTGCCCCATCGTGCACATTTAGCAACTCGGCGCGAGGATCCCGCCGCCCTGTTGAAGTTCCGCCCTGGTGCGCGGGCCGAGCCCGATAGCGGCGGCCGCGCGCAGGTCATCGACGGTATCGACGTCGCGGCGCAGCCCGGGCAGGCCCGTGGCGTCGATCTCGGCTGCGCCATCCTCCCGATGCCGCCGGCGGGAAGCGGGGCCGAACCGGGGCCGGAACTCCGAGCCGGGCGCCACGGCGTACAGCACGGTGCCGGTGCCGTTGGCGTCGGCGACGAGGGCGACCCCGAGTTCGGCGGCCGCCTTGAGCGCGGCGCCGAGTTCGGCCGGCCGCATCGCCGGCAGGTCGCCGGCGAGGCCACCGACACCGCGGTCCGGCCAGCGCTGGATGGCATACGCGGCGCCGTGCCGAAGAGCCTCGTTCAGGCCCGCCCCCGGTGCGTCAGCGAGCACGACCGCGCCGAGGTCGCCGGCGGCCAGCCGCACATCCTGATCATCGGTGACCACGAGGACCGCTGCGACCGAGTCCGCGTGCAGCGCCGCGGCCACCGTGTCCGTCGCCATCGCCAGCGCGAGCCGTGACCTGCGCTCCGGCGCGAGACCGGTGAGCCTGCTCTTGGCCTGGGCAAGTAGCTTCACGGGGATCACGAGCGACCAGGCAAGCGGGGGCTGCGAGTCCGGTGCCATGCATATGATCCTCCCAGGCAGCGCAGGCGGCGGAGGGAACCGATGGCAGGCAAGCAGGCTCGGACCGCAGACGGCACGTACTCCACCGCCTGGCGCAACGTCTCGAAGATCATCTTGCGGCCGGGCATCCGGATGATGATGCGACTGGACTGGAGCGGGCAGCAGAACATCCCGTCCGACGGCCCGGTCATCCTCGCCGTCAACCACCTGTCCTATATGGACATCTTCGCGGTGTCGCTGTTCGCGGACAGTGCTGGGCGGTACCCGGTATTCCTGGCTAAGTCGTCGCTGTTCGACATCCCGGCACTCGGCCGGATCCTGCGCTGGCTTGGACAGCTGCCGGTCTACCGTGGCCAGGCCGACGCCGCCCTGGTGCTCAAGCAGGCGGCCCAACTCGTCGCCAAGACGAACTCGTGCGTGATCTTCTACCCCGAGGCCACCGTGACCAGGGACCCGGACAAGTGGCCCATGGTGGCAAAGACCGGGGTCGCCAGGCTGGCGCTGGAGTCGGACGTGCCCGTGGTGCCGATCGCGCACTGGGGGGCTCAGCGGATTCTGCCGTACGGCAACTATGTACCGAAGCTGCTGCCGCGCAAGACCGTCCGCGTCGTTGCCGGCCCGCCCGTCGACCTCTCGGAGTTCCGGGATCAGCCGATCACGAACGCGGTGCTCCGGGCGGCTACGGACAAGGTCATGCGGGTGGTGGCCGACCTGCTCGGTGAGTTGCGCAGCGAGCAGCCGCCGGCCGAGTTCTACCACCCGGCCGTCGCGCGCCGGAAACTTCGGCAGGACCTGCGCGCTTTGCAGGAGGCCAACTCGACGGGCGACGAGCCAGGGACCCCCATCCCGTGAAGGCCGCGGTGCTCGGCGGGGGGTCGTGGGGCACCACGTTCGCTCAAGTGCTCTGTGACGCTGGCACGCCCACCGTGCTCTGGTGTCGCCGCCCCGAGCTGGCCGCACACATCGAATCGACGCACACCTCGCCGCAGTATCTGCCCGGCGTGACGCTGCCAGCGAGCTTGCGCGCCACGGGCGACGCGGCGGAGGCGCTGAGCGGCGCCGAGATGGTCGTGCTGGCGGTCCCGGCCCAGTCGCTACGGCAGAACCTCACCAGCTGGCGCGACCTGATCGCCGCGGACGCGGTGCTGCTCAGCTTGATCAAGGGCATCGAGCTCGGCACCGGCGACCGGATGACCCAGGTCATTGGCGAGGTGACCGGCGCACCGCAAGGACGGATCGCAGTGATCACCGGACCCAACCTGGCGCTGGAAATCGCCGCGCGGCAGTTCTGCGCCACCGTCGTGGCGTGCGCCGACGAGTCCCTCGCCGAACGGCTGCAGCAGGCCTGCCACACCGGTTACTTCCGCGCGTATACCAACCCTGACGTCATCGGTTGTGAGCTGGGCGGGGCGGTCAAGAACGTCATCGCGCTCGCCGTCGGCATCGCCGCCGGCATGGGCCTGGGTGACAACACCAAGGCGACGCTCATCACCAGGGGCCTCGCCGAGATTGCGCGGCTCGGCACGGCGCTCGGTGCCGACCAGCACACCTTTTCCGGGCTTGCGGGCCTGGGTGACCTGGTCGCCAGCTGCAGCTCGCCGCTTGCCCGCAACCGCTCGTTCGGGGAGAAGCTCGGCCAGGGCGTGCCGCTGGCGGAGGTGCTCGCGAGCACCACGCAGACCGTGGAGGGCGTCAAGTCATCGCAGTCGGTGCGCCAGCTTGCCCGCGATCACGGCGTGGAGATGCCCATCACCGAGGTGATAGCCGGGGTCATGCACGACGGTCTGGCTATCACCGACGCCGTGCTGCTGCTGGCGAGCAGATCGGCGAAGCCCGAGCGTTACGGTGTCTGAGGCGCGGGCACCAATCGACATGGAGGTGTTGTGACCGAGCAGCGCAAGATCAAGGTCGCTGTCGTCTTCGGCGGTCGCGGCCCTGAGCACCAGGTGTCCTGCATGGGCGGCGGCAACATGCTGGCCGCCATCGACCGCTCGCGATATGAGGTCATCCCGGTCGGCATCACTACCGAGGGCAGCTGGGTGCTGGTGGCCGACGACCCCGACCGGCTGGCGGTGACCGACGGCAAGCTGCCTACCGTCGCGGCGGTCGCTGAGCCCGGCTCAGCCGTCGTGCCCTGGTCCGGCACCGGCGTCATCGCGACCGCCCCAGCCCAGATCCCGCCGCTGTTCGGCGACGTCGACGTGGTGCTGCCCGTGCTGCACGGCCCCTACGGCGAGGACGGGACCATCCAGGGCCTGCTGGAGATGGCAGGCGTGCGGTACGTCGGCGCGGGCGTGCTGGCGAGCGCGGTGAGCATGGACAAGGAGTACATGAACCTGATCTTCAGATCGAAGGGCCTGCCGATCGCGCCCTTCGTCGTGGTCAGGGAGCGCGACTGGCCGGACGTGCAGAGCGAGACCCTGTCGGTCGAGGCGAAGCGACTGCTCGACGACATCGAGGAGCTCGGCTGGCCGCTGTTCGTCAAGCCCGCGCGGGGCGGCTCCAGCATCGGCACCTCGAAGGCGCACACCATGGAGGAGCTTCGCGAGTCGATCGCGATGGCCAGGCAGTACGACCCGAAGGTGCTGATTGAGCAGGCCATCGACGGGGTCGAGGTCGAAGTCTCGGTGCTCGAGGGCGTGGACGGGGCGCCGCCGGACACCAGCCTGCCTGGTCAGCTGCTCATCGACGGCGGCGAGGAATTCTGGGACTTCGAGGCTAAGTACCTTGACGCGGCGAGCGGCATGGCCATCCCGGCGCCGATCCCGGACGCCGCGATCACAGAAATCCGCCGACTCGCCGCGGCCGCTTTCGACGCGGTCTCCTGCGAGGGGCTGGCGAGGGTGGACTTCTTCTACACCAGGGACGGCGAGATCCTGGTGAACGAGATCAACACCATGCCCGGCCTGTCCCCCGCGTCCTATTTCCAGAAGATGTGGGAGGTCAGCGGGATGCCGTTCGGGCAGCTCATCGACAGGTTGCTGCAGACCGCCCTGACGAAGCGACCCGGTCTGCGTTAGGTCATCCTCGAGCATGCAGCGCCGCGCCGCGATCCCGCTCGGCCTGGTGTGGCTGCTTACGGTCCTCGGCATGTGGATGCTGACGACGGCGGCGCTGGCGGTGCTCATTAGCGCGCAGACAGCTCACTCCCCAGCAGCCGGCCTGCTCTCGCAGGCGGCGGGCAGCGCAGCGCTCGCCTGTGTCGTGGTGGGCGGCCCCGCGACGGCCGTCGCGCTGAACGTCCGGCGGCGCCGCGGGCTCGGCCCCGCGGCGCTCACCGGCGTTGTCATCGCCGCACTGATCCTGCTGTTCATCTGGTCTTTCATGGCCGCGTCCGGGACGCCCCTGCAGGACACCTGGAGCGCGGTCACGCCTGCGCTCGTCGTCGCGGTCGTGCAGCTAGCGGTGGCCTTCCTGGTGCGCGGGCGCCGCCCCGAGGCACCAGCACCCGAGCCCGCCGCGCCAGAATCCGCTGCCGAGCCTGCCGAGCCTGCCGAGTCAGAGCGCGCTGTCGCGGAACCCGCCGACCGAGCTGATGGGGCCGGCTTAGCGGCTGTCAGAACCGGCCGACGCGGCTGGGTCAGCGGCTGCCAGACCGAGCCGACGCGGCTGGGGTCAGCGGCTGCCGGACCTTGCCGTCGACCTGGTTGTCCGCTTGGTATTGACCATCGCCTTGAAGTCGGCTCCGGCCCGGAACTTCGGCACCGAGGTCTTCGGAACCTTGACGGGCGCGCCAGTAGCCGGATTGCGCGCCGTCCTGGCAGGCCTGACCTGCTTCTCGAACACGCCGAACCCGGAGATCGAAACCTTGTCTCCGCTCGCCACCGTCTCCTGGATTGTCATGAGGACGGCGTTGACGGCGTCGGTTGCCGTCCTCTTGTTGTCGCCCATCATGTCGGACACGGCGTCGATTAGGTCACCCTTGTTCATTGGTCCCCCCGTAGTAACCCCGAGCAGCTAGGAAGGCCCGGAGATTCTGGCTGCCGCCTGCTCGAGCGCGGCCAGGAACGCGGCAAGACGACGCTCGCCGCTTGCCTCGTCCGCGCCGGGCGCCTTGACTGCGTCGCAGATGGCGATGAACTGCCGGTGCAGTCGTGCCGCCAGCGGGCGCGGCAGGTCGAGCGCGGCCATCCGCTTCCGCGCCTCGGCCAGCTTGGCCGCGAGTGTCGCGTCGGCCGGCGGCACGAAGTCAGGCATCCACGTCCCTCTGCTCACAGGTGCGAAATCCCTGGGAACCATACCCGCTGCGTGCTGGGGGCTACCGCGTCGGTGGTCAGTTAAGGTGCAGGCCATACTGGATCTGCAGCCTGACGGTAGGCTGCTACCCCCCTGGGGCCCCGAGCGAGGTCTGTCAATGAAGGTATCCGTGGTCAAAGAGACCACGCCCGGCGAGCGGCGGGTAGCGCTGGTCCCGGAAGCGGCTGCCAAGCTGCGCGCTGCCGGGCTGGAAGTTCTGGTCGAGTCCGGTGCAGGCGACGCGGCCTGGTTCACCGACGACAGCTACGCCGAGGCGGGAGCCAGCGTCGTCGACCGGGCCGAAGCGCTGTCGGCCGACGTCGTGCTGACGGTGAGCAAGCCCGACGCCACCACGATGGCGGCCCTGCGGGCCGGCCAGGTGCTCATCGGCATGCTGTCCCCGCTGACCGACCCGGAACTCGTCAGCGCGCTGGCGGGCGCCGGGGTCACCGCGATCAGCCTGGACATGCTGCCCCGCACGCTGCCCAGGGCGCAGCCGATGGACGCGCTGTCCTCGCAGGCCAACATCGCCGGCTACCACGCTGCGCTGATCGGGGCGACCGAGTACGGCCGGTTCTTCCCGCTGCTCATTACCGCCGCGGGAACGGCCCGCCCGGCGCGGGTGCTCGTGCTCGGTACCGGGGTGGCGGGGTTGCAGGCCATCGGCACCGCGCGCCGACTCGGCGCGGTGGTCAGCGCCTACGACGTCCGGCCGGAGACGCGCACTGAGGCCGAGTCGGTCGGCGCGACGTTCATCGAGCTCAGTTCCGTCGGCTCCGCCTCCGGCGCGGGCGGCTACGCTCGCGAGCTCACCGAGGACGAGCGCGAGGCGCAGCAGCAGGAACTGGCGGGACACATCGCTCGGCACGACGTGGTGATCACCACGGCGCAGGTGCCGGGTCGCCGTCCGCCGCTGCTGGTGAGCGAGGATGCGCTCAAGGCGATGGCAGCCGGGTCCGTCGTGGTCGATATGGGCTCGAGCCCGCTCGGCGGCAACGTGGCGGGATCTGAGCCCGGCAGCACCTTCGTTACCGAAAATGGCGTGACTATCGTCGGTGCCGCAGGCCTGCCCTCACGGATGCCGGGCGCGGCGTCGAGCATGTACGCGCGCAATATCAGCGCGCTGCTGCAGTACCTGATCACCGACGGCGCGCTGAACCTCAAGGCCGACGACGAGCTCACGACTGGCGTGCTGATCACCCGCGACGGCGCCATCGTGCACCCCGCCCTCGCAACACAGGAGACCGTCTGATGTACCCGGCACTACTCGTTGACGTCGCCATCTTCGTGCTCGCCCTGTGGGTGGGCTTCGAGGTCATCAGCAAAGTGCCGGCGACACTGCACACGCCCTTGATGTCGGCCGCTAACTCCATCCACGGGATCGTGCTGGCCGGCGCCATGCTCATTGCGGTCACGGCGCACGACGCCGTCGGGTACGTCATCGCCTTTCTCGCCGCGGTGTTCGCGGCGGCGAACGTCGTCGGCGGTTACGTGGTGACCGGCCGCATGCTCAAGATGTTCCGCCGACGGCCGCTCGAGCCAACCAAGGTGTCGGCAAACGGCTCGAGCGCGGGCGGGAATCACGACTCGGGCCACGCCGCATGAGCGACTTTGCCTGGACCATCCAGATCATCTACGTCCTCGCCGCGTCGTGCTTTGTGTTCGGCCTGCACCTGATGAACACGCCCGCGACGGCCCGGCGCGGTAACCAGGCGTCAACGGCCGGCATGGTCGTCGCGATCGCTGCGACGCTCGCGGTCATCGTCCACGATGACCGCATCACCGTGACCGGCTGGATCGTCATGATCGCGGGTGCGCTCATCGGCAGCGCCCTCGGCCTGTACTCGGCCAGGACCGTGCAGATGACGGCGATGCCGCAACTGGTCAGCATGTTCAATGCGGTCGGCGGCGGTGCGGCGGCACTGGTCGGCATCCACGACTACATGACAGCGGGCACCAGGGTGTCGTCGGCGATGTCGGTCACGACCCTGCTGGACGTCATCATCGGCGGCGTCACCTTCTCCGGCTCGATCATCGCGGCCGGCAAGCTCCAGGGTGTCATCACCTCGGCGCCGGTGACGTTTCCTGGCGCCCGAGTGGTGAACCTGCTGCTGGCTGCCGTCGGGGTCGGGCTCGGCGGCTACCTGATCGCGTCCCCGAGCACCGGCCTGCTTGTCGTGGTCATCGTCGCGGCGCTGGTGTTCGGCGTCTCGATGGTGATGCCGATCGGCGGCGCGGACATGCCGGTGGTGATCTCACTCCTGAACGCGTTCACCGGCACCGCGGTCGCGATGGCCGGCTTCGTGATCGGCAACTGGGCGATGATCATCGCGGGTGCGCTCGTGGGCGCGTCCGGTGGCATTCTGACCAAGCTGATGGCCGACGCGATGAACCGCTCGATCCGCAACATCATGCTCGGCGGGTTCGGCACCGGTGACACCGCAGCCGCGATCGCCGGGGGCCCGGGCGGCGACGTGAAGTCAATCTCGGCAGACGACGCGGCCATCCAGCTCGCCTACGCATCAAAGGTCATCATCGTGCCTGGTTACGGCCTGGCGGCTGCGCAGGCGCAGCACGAGGTGGCGGCGCTGGCCGAACTGCTCGAGTCGCGGGGCGTCGACGTGAGCTACGCGATCCACCCGGTGGCTGGCCGGATGCCCGGCCATATGAACGTCCTGCTGGCCGAGGCGAACGTGCCTTACCCCCAGCTGAAGGAAATGGACGACGTCAATCCGGAGTTCGCCCGGACCGACGTCGCGCTGGTCATCGGGGCGAACGACGTGACGAACCCGGCCGCCAGGCGACCCGGAACCGCGATATCCGGGATGCCGATCCTCGATGTGGACCAGGCGAAAAGCATCATCGTCATCAAGCGCTCGATGGGACACGGCTACGCGGGCATCGACAATGAGCTCTACGTGGATCCGAAGACCAGCATGTACTTCGCTGACGCCAAGAAGGCGCTGACCGATCTCGCCTCCGCCGTGAAGACGCTCGTCGGCTGACCGAGACCCTGGGAGTGCCCGTGCAGCGTATTGAGGCGAGCCTGCTGATACCCGGCCGGGGCGATCCCGTGCGTGACGGCGTCGTGCTGCTGGACGAACACCGGATCAGCTACGCCGGGCCGGCGGAGGGCGCCCCGGAGACGCCCGACGCGCTGACGCACCGCGCGGCCGCCGTGATGCCCGGTATGTGGGACTGCCACGGCCATTTCATGGGCATGCGGACGCTCGATCTCGCCAGGCTGCCGCTGGAACGGGTAGAGCTACGAGCTGCCCGCAGCGCCCGTGACCTCCGGGCAGCCCTGGACGCCGGCGTTACGTCCGTCCGCGAGGTCGGCGGCATGGGGGTCTTTCTCGCTCGCGCCGTCGCCGAAGGCACGCTCGACGGGCCGACCGTTTACGGCGCCGGCGCGATCCTGTCGACCACCGGCGGCCATGGCGACCTGCACTCCTATCCGCTCGACTGGGTAGGCGGGAGCAGCTGGCCGGATATGACGCGGCTCGCCGACGGACCGGACCAGTGCGCCCGAGCAGTGCGTGAGCAGCTTCGGCTCGGTGCCCGCCTGATCAAGGTCTGCGCGTCCGGCGGGGTGCTGTCGGAGGTGGACCACCCGATCCACCAGCAGTTCACGATTGCTGAGCTACGCACGATCGTCGAGATCGCTGGTCTGGCCGACCGGGCAGTGGCGGCGCACTGTCACGGCAAGCCGGGCATCATGGCAGCCCTGGAGGCCGGCGTCGCGACGATCGAGCACGGCACCTACCTGGACGACGAGTGCTGCGACGCGATGCTCGAGACGGGCGCCATCCTCGTGCCGACCCGGACGATCGTGGCCGACATCATGGCCCACAAGGATTCCGTGCCCGACTACGCCTACGCCAAGCTAGAGGCCCTCGCGGCAACCCACGCCGAGGCCGTCGGGCGGGCTCACGCGCGCGGCGTCACGATCGCGATGGGCACCGACATCGGAATCAGCACGCCAGGCGCCCCGACGTCGTGGGGAACGAACGGAGCGGAACTCGGGCACCTCGTCGATCTCGGCCTGAAACCACTGGAGGCAATCGAGGCCGCGACCGCGGTGGCGCCGCGCACGCTGGGGCCGCAAGCGCCGCTGTCCGGCCAGCTCACGGCGGGATATGACGCCGACGTGATCACGCTGTCGGGAGATCCGATCGCGGACATCAGCGTGCTCACTGACCCCGACTCGATCGTCGGCGTGTGGACCGGCGGCCGTCAGGTCAAGGGTGCTTCCTAGCTCGCTCAGGGATCGGCTCCGGCACGTCTACTGGATCGGCGGCGGCAGTGGCGCCGGTAAATCCACGATCGCGCGCCGCGTGGCTGCGACGCACGGTCTGAACGTGTACTCGACCGACGACGCGATGGCGGGCCACGACGAGCGCATCACGGCGGACGAGGCGCCGTACCTGGCCGCGTTCAAAGCCATGGACATGGACACGCGGTGGGTCAGCCGGTCGCCGCAGATCATGCTGGAAACCTTCCACTGGTTCCGTGGCGAGGGCTTCAGCGCGATCGTGGCTGACCTGCTCGAGCCGCGGGCTGGCCCGGGGGTGATCGCCGAGGGCTTCCGGTTGCTGCCAGATCTGGTGAAGCCACTACTCGCAGACCGTCACCGCGCGGTGTGGCTGCTCCCGACGCCGCGATTCCGCCGGGCCGCGCTGGACAGTCGAGGCACGATAGCGGACATCCCCAGCAGGACCAGCGACCCCGAACGCGCACTGCGCAACCTGCTCGCGCGCGACGAGCTGTTCACTAACCGCCTCGCCGAGCAAACCCGGCAGCTCGGCCTGTCCGCCATCACGGTCGGCACGACAATGACCGAGGACGAGCTCACCGATCAGGTGCGCCAGGCACTCAGGCTGCAGGCCGCAAGATAGCCCGCAGGCCGACTCCCGGACCCGGCGCGCTTAGCGGCCGTGCGCCGCGGGCGGCAACCGACGAAGGTCGTCCGTGGTCAGCTCACCGGTGGAGATCAGCAGCGCGGCCAGTTCCTCAAGGGCACGCGGGCCGCGCAGACCGGGAACTCCGATCCGGACGTACCGGTTGCGGATGTTCTCGCATCGCTTCGACACCGCGTGGGCCTCCCAGCCAATCCGGGCGGCCGCCTCTCGGGCGCTCCGCGGCGCCGCCGCTCCCGAGTGCTTCCAGGTCAGGTATTCCTCGAAACGGGCCGCCAGCACCAGACGGTCCGCGTCGTTGAGCGGGGCGCGCAGCCTTGTGGCAGTGACGGTGCGTTCTGGCACCTCGGGAGCCACCGTGTCCTGGTCTTCCTCGGCCTCGTCCAGATCGGGGAGCCGCATGCGCAGCGTGTAGCTGTCGAGAACGCCGTCGAGCCGGACCTTCGCGTGCCACTGCTGCAGCGGCAGCCCCATGCCAGGCGGGATGTCGGCGCGGAACCCGAGGTCGCCGGACAGGTAGAGAATGGACGACGCGCTCGAGTTGGTGAGCCACCAGGCGCCCTGCCGCCAGTCCAGGCTTCCGGCGTTCCTCGACACCCCCCGGTCCTCGTTCGGCAGCACGACGTCGCACGTCGGAGCCCGCCCGAACGTGATCTGCTGTCCGGGCTGCACCCGCCAGGTGCCGGTCTCGTACATCACGATCAGCAGCATGTGCATCCGTTCCGAGGCAGCGTCCGCCCTCAGTATGGCGCGCCGCCGCCCAGATGCCTCCCCACCCGGGGAGGCCTCCCCCGGTGGGGAGGCTTTCCCTTGAGTGCGACCACAGCGCGGCTGCACAGTCGGACCTGAGCGGTTAG
Organism: Streptosporangiaceae bacterium; assembly: GCA_030041275.1. Taxonomy (GTDB): domain Bacteria; phylum Actinomycetota; class Actinomycetes; order Streptosporangiales; family Streptosporangiaceae; genus JAJYUU01. Next base: position 19,582 of record JASHOE010000323.1, on the reverse strand, counting down.
AGAGCGGATGGAGCGGGACCGATGAGACCGACACTCCTGGACCGGCGCACACTCCTGGACCGGCGCACGCTCCTGGATCGGCGCACACTCCTGGACGGGCGCACATTCCTGGACCGGCGTACTGGTCGACGTCGTGGCCGTGCTGCCGGGGTCCTGGTCGCCGTGTCAGTGTTCGTCGTGACGGCCGCGATCGCTGGTTGTGGCGCGAAGACGACCGGCTCCGGAGCGAAGAGCGCGGGAGCGGTGGCCGCGCAGTCGAGCCAGGCGAAATCGTCATCAGCACAGCCGAGCCAGCCGCCGCTGGCCGCTGGTCAGGTGGGGACCCTCGCCCAGGTTCCGTGGGGAGAGATCGGACCAGGCTGGGCGCTGGCGGAGTTCACGACCGGTAGCGACCAGGCGGCCGGGCCGGTCACGCTGTACATGACCGATCCCGAGGGCGGCATGTATCTGCTCTATCGCTGGCCGGCTACGACCCGGCCGTGGGAGCTCTTGGCCTGGTCCGGTGACAAGAGCAGGGCACTGTTGGAAGAGGTCGGCGCGAGCCAGCCCACGCTGCACCAGCTCACCATCGCTACGGGGCAGGTCTCGACGTTCACGCTCCCGTCGACGGTCACTGACGTACTTGGCTACACCCGTCCAGATGGCGAGAACATCCTCGTCGCCCAAGACGGCGTAGTCCGCTACAGCCTGACCGGAGTCCTGCAGGCACGCCTCAGCACGGGCACCGAGATTGCGACGGCGGTGAGCGCAGTGGACGGGCTGACCGAGGTCGTGAACGGCGGGACGGGTGTCGAACTCGTCAGCAACTCCGGCGGCGCAGTCAGGTTCCTGCCTGTCCCCGGAACCGACGCCACGACGGGCGGATGCAGGCCCATTCGGTGGTGGAACGCGGCCGACGTGCTAGCGGCCTGCACGCCGAGCGGGGCTATCGGGCCTCAGGTCTGGATCGTCCCCGTCAGCGGGGCCGCGCCGACAGCGCTGACCCCCGTGCGGACAGCCCCACCCGACTTCGGTGATGAGGACGCGTGGCAGCTACCGACCGGGCTGTACCTGCAGGCGGAGACCGGCTGCGGTCCGCCGTTCCTCGCCAGGGAGGCGTCAGGCGGCGCCGCTCAGGCTGTGACGGTGCCCGGCGCCTCGGGGGGCAACGTGGTTGTCGCAACGGAGGGCAACAACTTGCTCCTTCAGGAGTTCACGGAGTGCCGCCCAGGCAGCTCGCTGGCCTGGTTCAACCCAGCGACCGGTGCCGCCCAGCCCGTACTCACCGAGCCGGCAAACGGGAACGGGGTCGTGTCTGTGGTCCCCTTCAACGGCGACGGCGAGCAGCCTCCGTTCCAGGGATAACGCACCGCTGTACGCCGGGCAGGGCCGACACAGGGGCTCGGCCTTGCCCGGCTTCCCTTGCTCGGTCTAGGGCTTATGCCCATGATGTTCTGATTTATCTGCAAAGAGAGTACGGTGCGCAGGATCATGATGGGCCCGGCAGCATGGACAGGTCTTGTGCTGCCGGCAGCGTGCGGCGTGGCAGCGTGCTCGCCGAACAGCTCGCCGAGCGGTGCCGTGTCGGGCAACGGCCGTTCGGCAACGTCAGCAGCCACCCCGAGCACCAGCCCCGCGGCTACCGCCGCGCTGCCAGCGGCCGGCGCGTCCACGCCGAGCAGCGGCACCTCGCTGGTGCCCATGCAGACGGCTCAAGGCGGCGAATTCGTCTCACCATCCGGCAACATCAGATGTGAAGTCGACTACAACCGCGACGGCCTCACGGAGGCCTACTGCGAGACTGGCACGCCGCCACAGTCGGTCAGCATGGGCGTCACGGGCAGCTACACGACGTGCACAGGCGTGCAGTGCCTCTCGAACCCAGGGATCGGCACTCCCACCCTCGCCTATGGAACGGCGACCGGCGTCGGACCGTTCGTCTGCGAATCGGCCACTACGGGCGTCACCTGTACCGCAAGCGGCAAGGGCTTCAACATCTCCAGATCCGGCATCACGCCGACCTGACTCCAGGCGATCGCGCGTGCAGCCGCCGGGAGATGCCGGTGTCAGGTCTGGAGCCAGGCCGCGTAGAAGATGGCGAGGCCCAGCGCTACGCACAGCCCTGAGATCAGCCAGAACCTGATCACAATCGTAGTGTCCGTCCAGCCGCTCAGCTCGAAGTGAAACTGCAGCGGCGCCATCTTGAACACTCGCCTTCCCTGACCGGTTCTGATCCTGGTGAACTTGAAGACGCCGACCTGGATGACGTCGGACATCGTGATGATCACAAACAGACCGGCGAGTATCCCAAGCAGCAGCTGGGTCTTTGTGCAGATGGCCAACCCAGCCAGGACGCCGCCGAGAGCCAACGACCCGGTATCACCCATGATGATCTTGGCTGGCGGCGCGTTCCACCACAGGTACCCGACACAACCGCCCATCACCGAGGCTGCGACCACGGCCATATCTAGCGGGTCGCGCACCTGATAGCACTGCAGGCTCAGGAAAGCCGTGCAGTCGTTGCGCTCCTGCCAGATGCCGATGAGCACGTAGGCGGCCAGCACCACGATGGTCGAGCCGGTGGCCAGGCCGTCGAGACCGTCGGCGAGGTTCACCGCGTTGGACGCGCCGACCGTCATGATGACGGCCCAGATCACGAACGGCAGGGTGCCGATAACCGGACCGAAATCCCGCAGGAAAGACAGCCGCGCGTCGGCCGGCGTCAAGCCGAACCTGTCAGGGTGCTGCAGCAGTTCCAGCCCGATCACCACTGCGACAACCACTTGCCCGGCGAGCTTCGCCCGGCTGCGGAGTCCGACGCTTGTCTGCCGAAAGATCTTGAGGAAGTCGTCGACAAACCCGACCAGGGCGAAGCCAGTCATCAGCAGGAGAACCAGCACGCCCGACGCGGTTACCCCTGTGTGGGTCAGGACGTGGCCGGCCGCGTAGCCGATCCACGAAGCGGCAACGAAGACCGCGCCGCCCATCGTGGGCGTGCCGCGCTTGGTCTCGTGCGACTTGAGGCCCTCGACCCGGATGGGCTGCCCGTAACCGAGCCTCCGCATGAGCCTGATGACCAGCGGTGTTCCCAGCAGGGCAGCGACCAGCGCAACGCCGCCGCCAAGGATGATCGTCTTCACCGCCGCGGATCCCCGCAGTTGTGCGCCGAGATTTTGTCCCACATAGCCGTACGGCGGTTCACGCTGAGCAGATTATCCAAGAATGTTCTGGCTCACCGACGACCCGGCGGCATTCTGATGGCCGGATGGCGATAGGGGCCGGCCCGATGCGGTCGGCGGGCTAGCTGAGATACGGCGCGCCCGTGGTCCGGTATTCGCGGCCGCTGGGCAGCCGCCAGGTCATCTCGCCGGGCCGATCCTGGGAGAGCTGCCAGCCCGGCACCTGCTTGGCACGATGATGTCGTCGGCATAGCGGGGCCAGGTTGCACTCACAAGTCCGGCCGCCCGCTTCGAACGGGACTGTGTGGTCAAGATCGCAGCGCACCGCTGCACGGCGACAGCCCCGGAAGCTGCATCGGCGCTGCCGCACCCGGACCAGGTGGCGCAGCCTCGGCGGCGGGACGTAACCCGCCGACTCGCGCGAGTGACCGCACGTGCCGCGCTCCAGAGTGTGCAGCCGCGTCTGAAGGCCTGCTGCCCACCGGATCACCGGCTGTCCCGGGGCCGGACCACGACGCGCGCACGCGTGCACTAGCGCCGTGCCGTCCGGCCCAGTCAAGGTCAGGCACCACCGGGTGGCCGGGTCACGACCAAGCCGGCCTGCCAGGTCGCGGCAGGTCGCGGCGTCCGCGAGCCCGTACCCGGCGACCTCGCCCGGTGATTCGCTCAGACCGGCCAGCGCCGCCAGCGGCATCGTCAGGTGAATCGAGCCCGCGCTGGGACCGCCACCGCGGTTGCTCATGGCAACGTCGCCCTTGCGCATGCCGTCGGCTCCGCCGCGCCTGCTCGTGCCGTCAGCACCGCCGCCCTTGCTCACGCCGTCAGCACCGCCGCCCCTGCTCGTGCCGTCAGCTTTGGCGTCAGCGGAACTCGGCGGCAACAGCGCCGTGAGATCACGGCCGGACAGCCGGGCTAGGTAGACAGCGGCGCGCAACTCGGCCATGGTGCCCGCCACACCGTTGCCGCGGAGCCAGTCGGCGTCGGCGGTCAGCTGGGCATCGGCGGCGATCACGTCCGCGGGTGGCAGCTCCCGGCCCGCGAGCACGGCATTGCCGGACGGCTCGCGCCACGCCTCGACCCTGGTGTCCTTGCGAGCTGCCGCCTTGCGCCGCTCGGCCGCCTCCGGATCGGCGGCAAGCACTGCCCGCGCGAGCGCCGCGCGCAACTGCCCCGTCGTCCACCCGGCAGCCGACTCGGCCAACCGCTCCGCGATCGCCTCGGCCGTCGCATCGTCGAGCACCGACAACTCGTCCACGAACACGGCCGCCCGCGCCCAGTCGATCGCGCCGTTCAGCAGCGCGCAGTACACCCTGTGCAGCCGCCGCAGGCCCGTGGCGACGTCAAGCAACCGACCGGCGGATTGGCCCGTCATCGTCAGCTCCACGGCCAGCTCGTCGGTCACGTGCTCCACCAGTCCGGACCACCGCGGCCGACGTGACTGGTCCGCACGCCGCTCGGCGACCTCGATCACGGCCCGAGCCAGCGCTGCGTACCCGCCCGAGATCTGCCGCTGGCACGCACGGAGCAAGCCGGACAGCTCGTCGTCGGTCAGCTCCGCATACCCGTCCACAGTCGCATCGGCCAGCACCTGGCTGAGGAACCAGCCCGGCGGCATCGTGTCGGCTAAGCCGCCGTCCGCGAACGCGGCTCGTGCCGCCTCGGGCCCTTCCCACGGCGGCGCGGTTGCTGCGGGCCGCGCCTCGACCTCAGCGCGGATATCGGCGGGGAGGCTGGCCAGCCACGCGTCCGGGTCGTCGTCCGCGGCTGCTGCCCGGTAGTCGTCCGCGGCTGCTGGCGGCTCATCGCCGGCGAACGGATCCCAGCCCGCCATCATCAGCTCGTCGTATGAGTCGCCGGCGGGCCGCTCCGCCCAGCCGCAACCTTGCGAGCCGAAGAGGTCGAGCTGGCCCTGGTCAGTCACCTCGAATTCTGGCACCAGCGTCGCCTCCTCTCAGCTCAGGTGGACTGTTTCGAGAATAGTATCGACAGGTACTGACAATCCGGGGCGGGTGCGCAAGGCCTGGCCCGTGACACGGGGTGGCGCGGGCACTGGCACACTCGGATTGCACGGTCGGCCAGGCCGAAGGGAGCACCCCATGAGCACCGTCGAGGCAAATCCCGAGGTCGCCAGCCAACCCGTTCCCGAACCGCACGACCTTGAATTGACGGCCGCCAGGAACGCCAACGTCGGTGCCGTCACCGTCCGCCGGCTGCTCCCGCTCCGGATGCGTCGCAGCGTCGGCGCCTGGTGCTTCGTCGACCACTACGGCCCGCTCGACGTCGACGGCGTGGCCGGCATGAACGTGCCGCCGCATCCGCACATCGGCCTGCAGACCGTCACCTGGCTGCTCGCTGGCAACGTGCTGCACCGCGACAGCCTGGGCAGTGAGCAGCTGATCAGGCCTGGTCAGCTCAATCTCATGACCGCGGGCCGCGGTATCGCGCACGGGGAGGAGTCGCCAACCAAACACGATCCCGTCTTGCACGGCGTGCAACTCTGGGTCGCTCTTCCCAGCGCCAGCCGGCACACCGAGCCTGCCTTTGAGCACCACGCGCAGCTTCCACAGACTCGTCTCGGCGGCTTCGCGATCACGGTGCTCGTCGGCGAACTCGCCGGGGCGGGCTCGCCCGCGACCACGTTCTCGCCGATCGTCGGCGCCGAGCTCACCGCCGCGGGACGCCCCGCCAGCTGTCTACTACCGCTGCCGCCCGACTTCGAGCACGTCGCCTTCGTCGCCGCGGGGCAGGCCAGCGTGGACGGCGTCGACCTCGCGGTTGGCCAGCTGCTGTACTTGCCCGACGGCCGGCCCGAAGCCGTGCTCGCCGCCCCAGCGGACGCCACGCTCATGCTGCTCGGCGGGGTCCCGCTCGGCGAGCCGCTGCTGATGTGGTGGAACTTCGTCGCGCGCACACCGGAGGAAATCGCCGCCGCCACCGCCGCGTGGCGCGCGGGCGAGTTCGGCCCGGTCGGCGGGTACCAGGGTGATCCGTTGCCGGCGCCGCCCCTCGACGCCAGGAGGCTCCGGCGTCCCGTTTAGCAGGGAACGGCCTCGCCGCCCACTCGGGCCGCACGTCCGGGCGCCGCCCTCTCGGCCAACGGGGTCGCTCGCAGCGAGTCGTTCGCAGCGAGTCACTCGCAGAGCGTCACTCGCAGAGCGTCACTCGCAGAGCATCAGCCGCAGAGCGTCACTCGCAGAGCATCAGCCGCAGCGAATCAGCCGAGCAGCCGCGCCGAGTTAGCCACAGACCGTCAGCCGTGGCGAGTCAGCCGCCGAGGGTCAGCCACGGCGAATCAGCCGCAGCGAATGCTCATAAGTTGTAGCCCCGACCGGATTTGAACCGGCGCTACCGCCTTGAGAGGGCGGCGTCCTGGGCCGCTAGACGACGGGGCCAGGGTTCCTAAACTGCCGCGTCAGGTTAGCGCACGGCCAGGGTCGGCGCCAAACCAGCCACCGCCGTTTTGGTCCATCGCGGTGCGGCCCGGCGGGCGGCCGCGTGCATAAGTTGCGCGTTACTTGGTACTTGGGGGCCATGCTTGCATTCATCATCATCCTGATCGTCATCGGGTTTCTCGTTGGCCTCGTTGCCCGAGCGCTGGTGCCGGGCCGAGACCACATCGGGCTCATCGGCACGACGCTGCTCGGTATCGTCGGGTCGTTCGTCGGGGGCTTCCTGTGGGAGCTCATCGAGTACCACACGATCGAGACGAGCCACTTCCGCGCCGTCGGCATCATCGGCTCGATCATCGGCGCAATTGTGGTGCTGCTGATTCTCCGCCTGACCGGCCTGGAACGCGGCCACCGCAGACGCCGGATCTAGCACCCGGCGCCGGCACTTGGCTGGGGTACCAGGACTCGAACCTAGACTAACTGGGCCAGAACCAGTCGGGCTGCCAATTACCCCATACCCCATCGGAGCGCACACTTCCGGCTAAAGCCGATACCACCGGTGCGGTCCAGCCTGAGCAGTGTAGCCGAAGCCGGGGGTGCCGGGCCAACGCCCCGCGCCCCCGCTCAGCTGCTGTCCACGACTCGGTTGGTGAGCGTCCCGATGCCCTCGATCGACACCGAAACGCTGTCGCCCGCTACCAGCGGGCCGACGCCCGCGGGCGTGCCGGTCAGCAGCACATCGCCAGGCAGGATCGTCATGACGGCGGTGACGTAGCTGACCATTGTTGCGATGTCGTAGATGAGCAACGAGGTGCGGGAGTCCTGCTTGACCTCTTCATTCACCGTCGTGGTGAGCCGCAGGTCGGCCGCGTCCAGGTCCGTCTCGATCCACGGACCCAGCGGGCAGAACGTGTCGAATCCCTTAGCCCGCGCCCACTGGCCGTCGCTGGCCTGCAGATCCCTGGCCGTGACGTCGTTGGCGCAGGTATAGCCGAAGATCACCTCCGGCACCCTGGTGGGTGGCACGTCTTTGCACAGCCGACCGAACACGATGGCAAGCTCGCCCTCGAAGTCGACCCGCTTGGACAGCTGGTCCGGACGGACGATCGCGTCGGCCGGGCCGATCACGGCGGTCGACGGCTTGAGGAAGATCAGGGGCTCGGCCGGCGGCTCGTTGCCGAGTTCCTTGGCGTGCTCCACGTAGTTTCGGCCGATGGCAACGATCTTGGTCGGCAGGACCGGGGCCAGCAGCCGTACGTCGTCAACGGGATACCTGGTGCCGGTCAGCGCAACCTCCGCCGCCGGGCCGAACGGGTGGCCCGCGATTTCCGCCACGGTCAGGCCGCCAGCGCCGGCGCCATTGCGGCTCTCGGTGCCGCTGGCTGCCTCGGCGTCGACGACTCCGTACCTGACTTCGTCGCCGACGGCGAACCTCGCGATGCGCATCCGTGCTCCTGGTCCGGCCTCGCCCGTCGGCGCAGCCCGCTGGCGCTAGTCCTCGTCTACTGCAGGTAATCCTCGACCTCGCTCGCGGGCCGCGTGGCCGAGCCGCTGGGATCCTCGCCGAACTCACGGCGAGCTCGGCGCTGCCTGAGCAGGTCCCAGCACTGGTCTAGCTGCTCTTCCACGGTCTTGAGCTGCTCGTGCTCCTGCTCGCTAGTCAGTTCGCCAGCCGCCAGCCGCCCGCGCAGATCGTGCTCGGTCTTGATGAGATCGTCGATGGTGGTGAGGATTTGCTTGTCGTCCATCGATTACCTCCCTCGGCGTGGCCGCCGCCTGTCGCGCCGCCCGGCGCCCATCCTCCCATCGCTACACGCGGTTACCGCCAGAGGGGCGCGCCGTCAATGGCTGCCCGGAACGCGGCGCGTCAATACGCTGACCCGCCTGCTATGTCGAGCTTTGTCAGCAAGTTCTGTTTCCAGACCATGATCAGATAGCTGCCCACGTGGTAGGTGTGCGCCGGCCGCCCGAACGTCGCCAGCACCAGATGCTCGGGCATGAAACCTGGGTATTCCGACGTCCCTGGAGCAAGTACCACGAAGGTGGCCACCGCCTGGCGCGGCTCGTACCATACCGTGTCCGCTTCCCAGCGATACGGGACCAGGTGCGGTCCGTTCTCCGTAAGCTGCCGCACCTGGACGCGGTTCCCGCTTGTCAGCGTGGCGATGTTGGCCTGCCAGTAGCCGGACAGTCCGGAGCGCAGGTGGTGAGCAGCCAGCCAGGAGGTCAGCTGCTGATTGTCCGGCGGTGCCGACGGCTGGGCGAGCGTATAGCCAAGGCCAGCGACATAGCCGGCCAGCACGGTCAGTGCCGCAATCGGTGCCCACCGGATCGCCACGAGACGGTCGCCAAGCAGCCGTCCGGCCAGCACGGCCGAAAGTGGCATGACGGCCACGATCTCCCTGGTAGCCAGCACGGAGCCTGCCTGGGTGCTCAGCACGTACGACGCCAGGTTGAGGACGATGGCGGCCACCAGCACCTGATCCACCAGGCTGGTTGCACGCCAGAACCGGCGGATCGCCACCACGAAGCCGAGCCCGACCGCGACGAGCCCGGCCAGGTGCAGCCACTCGAAGGCCAGCTCCGGGTGACTCTGCCCTGGGCTGAGGAAATCGGCGCCGGCTAGCAGAAGCAGCCCCTGACCAGCCACGTTGAGGCTGTGCAGCAGCTGGTGAACGCCGCTGAGGTGCGCGATGGGCGGCTGGACGACAAAGCCGCCCGCTGCCCGGAGGACGGCGAGCACGACGTCGGCGACCCCGGCCGCCGCCAGCACGCCGAGGCCGAGGCCGAGGTCGTACGACTGCGACCGGAGCGGCTTGCGGTGCGCCAGCGTCGCCCGGCAGACACGGACGGTGCAGACCAGGGCGAGCGGTATCACCCCGATGAAGAGCACGAGCGTGTCGGCAACCGCCGCGATGCCGAGGACCACCGACACGATGACCGGGATGAACCAGCGTTGCCTGGCCCGGTCAACGATGAGGAAGGCGAGCAGCACCGGCACCGTCGTCCCGATGTGATCGGGCGCGGAGATGAAGATCTTCACTCCGGCCGACAGCTGCGGTGCCATGAGGATCCCGACCGCGATGAGGACCCTAGCGATCGCAGCTCGGCCGCGGGCCGTCCCCTTGGCCAGCAGCGCCGCGAAGAGCATGACCAAGGTGAACGTCATCGCGGCGGCGATGTCCACGACGTCGGCGTTGAGCCCGCGGACCAGTTCCACGAGCATGTACTGCGGAAGCTCGGTGGTGTAGAAGGACACATCCGACAGCCACCAGCCGCGCAGCAGCGGGTTGCCGTGCAGCATGGCCCAGGCCTGCAGCGCCTGCGCGGCGCCGTCAGAGTCGACCGCGCGGGTCCTGGCCAGCCACAGGTAGCAGGCGAACGCCGCCACCGTGCCGGCCACCCAGAACGCGCCTACCAGGCACTGGCGAGCTGACGGTGCTCGTCGCTTCCTCGGCGCCGCCAGGGCTGGCAGTGCCGCGGCCCGCAGGACACCCTGGACGGGCTCGCGGCCGGTTGTCATGGCCCCCATTGCATCATGGGCGCACGTCAGCCCGACGCTGAAGCGCTCCGCCGCAGGCCATCCGGCACGATCAGCCCCCGAACCCAGGACACCACCCCTACTATTGGCGCACGTCACCCGTGGGGGAAACAGGACACCAGCATGGAGGGTCTCCCGGCCGGTCAAGGGCGCCTGGGGTCGCGGGTCACCTTGAGTGAGGTCCTCGGCTTCCTGAGCCGGGCGACACCCCCTATCGTGGTTCTGGTTGCGGCAGCCGGGGCACTATTGCACCTGAAGCCTCGACCGGGTCGCCCTCCGGTCATGAAGGGCCTGGGCTGCGGCGGTCGCCGCGGCAGTGGTGGTTGCCATCTCGGTGGTGGCAGGGGGAGAACAACCCGACCGACCCGCGTATCAGATACCTCCGGGACTGACTCACGAGTGATGTCCGGCAGACAGGTGCAGAGCAAACAAAGTGGGATCGGGTGTCGCAGGTGACGTTGCAGCGCACAGCGCCAGAATCTTTCGAGCGCGACGTCGTGATCGTGGGCGGGTGCGGTCACGTCGGCCTTCCGCTAGCGATCGCGTTCGCTGAGCGGGGCGCCCGCGTCGCGGTCTATGACATCGACCCGGTCGCGGTGGCCGAGGTCGGCAACGGCCGGATGCCGTTCCAGGAGCGCGGCGCCACCGCGTTGCTCGAGCGGGCCGTCGGGGCCGGCCGACTGCTCGCGTCGACAGATCCTGCGATCGTGAGCACAGCCGAGTACGTGGTCGTAGTGGTTGGCACCCCCGTCGACGAGCACCTCAATCCCGATCAGCAGGCGGTGCCGCGAGCCCTCGCCGACTGCGCCGAATACTTGCGGGACGGCCAGCTGCTGATCTTGCGCAGCACAGTCTACCCAGGCGTGACCGCGCTGGTAGAGAAGCTGATAGCCCGGCTCGGGCACGCCATCGACGTCGCCTTCTGCCCGGAGCGGATCGCCGAGGGCAAGGCCATGACCGAGCTTTTCGATCTGCCGCAGATCATCTCTGCGAGACGGGACGAAAGCTACTCCAGGGCAGCCTCGCTCTTCGGGCTGCTGACTGACCGGCAAGTCCGGATGACACCGGAAGAGGCCGAGCTGGCCAAACTGTTCACCAATGTCTGGCGCTACATCAAGTTTGCCACCGCGAACCAGCTCTACATGATCGCCAACGACCGCGGTCTCGATTTCGAGCGCATCCGCCAGGGCCTGATGATGGACTACCCGCGAGCTGCGGATATGCCGGGGCCTGGGTTCGCGGCTGGGCCGTGCCTGCTCAAGGACACGATGCAGCTCGCCGCGTTCACGAACAATAACTTCGTGCTCGGGCACACCGCCATGACCATCAACGAGGGCATGCCGCTGTACCTCGTGGACCGGGTCAGTCGGCGGTATGACCTGGAGTCGATGACGGTCGGCATCCTCGGCATGGCCTTCAAGGGCGGCTCTGACGACATCCGCTCCAGCCTGGCCTACAAGCTCAAGCGCGTGCTGACCTCCGCCGCGGGCGCCGTGCTGTGCACCGACCCGTACGTCACCGTTGACGAGTCGCTGGTGCCGCTTCAGGAGGCGGTCAACGCTTGCGACCTGCTGATTATCGGCGCACCCCATCCTGAATACGCGACCCTCGAGACCACCAAGCCGGTCATCGACATCTGGGGCATCCGCGCTGGGGGCGTGCAGATCTGATGGCCAGGATCCGCGCGGTAAGCCCGGAGAGCCTCGAGGCCGTCATCGCGCCGCAGCCGACGACCGCACCGCCGGGCGCGCTGCGAGTCTCGGTCATTATCCCGGCCTACAACGAGGGCGAGGCCATCGTCCCTGTCCTTGAGCGGATCTTCGAGTCAGTGCTGTTGCCGTGTGAGGCACTGGTGGTCGTCGACTTCGAAGAAGACACGACCAGACCGGTCGTCCAGCGCCTCGCCGAACGGCAGCCACGGCTGCGCTGCCTGGTCAATACCTACGGGCGCGGTCCGGCGAACGCGATCAGGTACGGCATCGACCACGCCTCGACCCCCGTGGTCGTCGTGACGATGGCCGATGGCTGCGATGACGCGCGGCAGATCGACGATCTGGTCCGCCTCGTCGAGCGCGGCGTCGTTGTGGCCGCCGCCTCCCGGTACATGGCGGGCGGCCAGCAGGTCGGCGGCCCGTTGTTCAAGGGGATGCTGTCGGCCCTGGCGGGGCGGAGCCTGCACCTCATGGCCCGGGTGGGCACCAGAGACGCCACGAACTCCTTCAAGGCGTATTCAGCTGCCTTCGTCCAGGCGGTCGGCATCGAGAGCCGCGACGGCTTCGAGATCGGCATCGAGCTCACTGCCAAGGCGAAGAGGCTGCGCCTGCCCACGGCCGAAATTCCGACGATCTGGCTGGAGCGCCAGCACGGTATGTCCAACTTCCAGGTGGCGGCCTGGATCCCCAAGTACATGCGCTGGTACCGATTCGCGTTTGGTGGCCGGCTTACGCTCGAGGAGTTGCATCAGCGAGTCGGCGCAACCCAGACACCGGCTGAGAACGAAATCAAGAAGACAAGGTAGGCGATGCAGAAGGTTGTGGTGACCGGGTCCGCCGGGTTCATCGGCGGCTACCTGGTCGAGGAATTGCTCCGCCGCGGTTACAGCGTGGTCGGCGTGGACAATTTCTCCAAGTACGGCAGGGTGCGCAAGTCCTACGACGACCATCCGAACTATCGGCTGGTCGAGGGCGACGCGCGCGACACCGAGCTGCTGACCACCCTGCTCACCGACGCCGATCACTTCATCGCTGGTGCGGCCATGATCGGTGGCATCTCCTATTTCCACTCCTACGCGTACGACCTGCTCGCCACCAACGAGCGGATCATCGCGGCTAGCTGCGACGCGGCCATTACCGCGCACCGCGCCGGACGGCTGGCGAAGGTCACCTACCTGTCGTCCTCCATGGTGTTTGAGTCGGCCACCTCCTGGCCCTCCTATGAAGGCCAGGAGCGCGAGTGCCCGCCGCCACTGTCGTCCTACGGCTTCCAGAAGCTCGCGGTCGAGTACTTCGCCCGCGCCGCGTACGACCAGCACCGGCTACCGTTCACGATCGTCCGGCCGTTCAACTGCGTCGGCATCGGGGAAAGCCGCGCGCTCGGCGACGAGCAGATCATGTCAGGCAACGTGAAGCTCGCGATGAGCCACGTCGTGCCCGACCTCGTGCAAAAGGTGCTCAAGGGCCAGGATCCGCTGCACATCCTCGGTGATGGCAGCCAGGTCCGGCATTACACCTACGGGAGCGACCTCGCCAGTGGCATCGCCGACACGCTCGAGCATCCTGGCGCGCTGAACGAGGACTTCAATCTGTCCACCGCGGAATCGACCACGGTCCTGGAGCTGGCCAGCTTGATCTGGGAGAAGATCAACGGGCCCGGTGTTCCGATGCGCGTCGTGCACGACGAGCCGTTTGAGTACGACGTGCAGCGCCGGGTGCCAAGCACCGAGAAGGCCAAGCGAATCCTTGGTTTCGAGGCCACCACGTCCCTGTCGGCAATGCTCGACGAGGTGATCCCGTGGATCCGGCACGCCATCGAGGATGGCGCGATCTGACTCCACCAGCCTCAGCTCTCGGCCTGGTGGCGCAGCGCGAAGATCGCCGCTTGGACGCGGTCTTGCAGGCCTAGTTTGGTGAGGATGCTGCGGACGTGAGTCTTCACCGTCTGCTCGCCGATCGCCAGGTCTCGCGCGATCTGACGGTTGCTCTGACCACGGGCGATGAGGTGGAGTACTTCCCGTTCTCGAGGTGAGAGCGGCTCCAGCGGATCCGGGGGCGGCAGCCGGCGCAGCGCGTGGGTGAGCCGGGTCAGCAGCTCTGGGCTCAGGCTGGCCGTGCCTGCGGCGGCGTCGCGGACGGCGGCGATGACGTGCTCGGCCGGGGCCGTCTTGAGGAGATACGAAGTCGCGCCGGCGTGCACAGCGCGGACGAGGTTCTCGTCGTCGGTGGCCGAGGTGAGCACGACGACGGTCGGTCGGCCCGGCGCGCCGCGCAGCTCATCGAGCACGGCGTGCCCGTCCAGTTCAGGCATATACAGGTCGAGCAGAAGCACGTCCGGGCGAGTGGCGGCGACGACGCTGACCGTCTGCCGACCGTCCCCCGCTTCGCCGACGACTTCGACGTCGGGCTCCTGGTCGAGCAGGTAGCACAGCCCGTCCCGGACGACGCGATGGTCGTCGGCAATCACCACCCGGATCGTCATGGCACTGGTACTCGGACGCTGACCGTCGTGCCGCGCCCTGGCGCGCTCTCGATGTCCAGCGTCCCGCCGAGCTCGGCAACCCTGTCTCGCATGTGCGCCAGCCCGGCACCGGCATGCGCGGCGGCGGGGTTGAAGCCGGTGCCGAAATCGCGAATGGCGAGCTCGACGTGCCCATCCTGGCGAGTCATCGAGACGGCGAGCCGACGCGCGTCGCCGTGCCGGACGGCGTTGGTGCACGCCTCCTGCGTGATGCGCAGCAAGGCGTGCTCGACCGGCTCGGGGACTGTGACATCGTCCAGGCTCACGTCGACCGCGACGCCGAGCCGGTCCTGATAGGCCGCGCAGATCTCCTGCAGGGTCGGCCCAAGCCCGGCGCCGTCAAGGCTGGCCGGGCGCAGTTCGATCAGCAGGGCCTGCATGTCGCGCAGCGCGTCCTCACTGATGCGCTCGATGGCCTGGGCCTGCTGATTAGCTGGGTCGGCCCTGTGCATCCCGGCGGCAATCATCCGCATGGCGAACAGGTGCTGCGAGATCGCGTCGTGAACCTCCCGCGCGATCCGGGCCCGTTCCGCGGCGCGCGCGTCACCAGTGGCGCGCTCCCGTTCGGCAGCGAGTGCGGAGCCCAGCTGACGGGTCATGGAGGTGAAGTTCGCCTCCAGTCGTCCGATCTCGTCGCGGCCGGACACCGGCAGGGTGATGGTGTAGTCCCCATCGGCGACCGCGACGGTAGCTCGTTCCAGGCGGCGCACCCGCCGGACAAGGCGCCACGAGGCCAGCAGCCCGAAGAGCACGCCGACCGGGACGATGGCGACGAGTAGCGCCAGGGGACCCGACAGCAGCGCCCGGGACTCGCCAAGCTGCTCCAGCTCGCGCCAGGCGCGGACTGGGTTGACGAACCCAGGAGATGACCATGGTGCCTGGACGTAGACATAGCTGACCAGTCCTGGCTTGCTCGTGCCTGAGGTGCTGCCTGTGCTGGCGATCCAGAACACCACGCTGCCGTAAGGCGTCGGCACGTCGCCGCCTTTGATGCCCGCCGGCGCGACCGCGATCGAGCCGCTCGCCTGGACGGGAAGTTCGGTGCCAGCTGACTGTCCGGGTGGATACCGAGATGGGGCGGACGACGCGATGACGGTGCCATCAGCCGAGAGCGCTACGGCCGCGGTGACGGCTTGGCGGTTCTGGAGCGGGCCGGCGATCGCTGGCACGAGCAGCGTGCCGTCTGCGACCGTTGCCTGGCCCGGCCGGGGCGGCTGGCCAGCGTCGCCGAGTACAGTTCCGGCCGGCACGCCGCTCGGATAGCGCCGGCCGAGTTGCTGTGCGTAGCTGCGGGCCGCGGCGTCGACTTGGGACTGCAGCCTGGCCTGCAATTGGTCGCCGAGCGCCAGCGGCGCTACTTGGACACACAGCACGACTACCTCGATCAGGACCACGACTGCGAGCGTGACGAGGATGTAGGACGCGATCAGCCGGCCCGACAGCCCCCACACCCTGCGTCGCAGGTGGTTCAGGACGCTGGCACGGGCAAGCACACCCGCACGTTACCGCCGCGCAACCCCTCGGCGGATCCCTCCAGGGAGGGACCCCGGCTACCTCCAGCGCGTGATTCGCGGGCGCCTGCCGGCCGGCACGCTGGCTGCCATGAACGCACAGCCACCGTCTACAGACGCGAGCAGGCCCGAGATGAACAACTGGCCCGGCCGCAGCCGAGGCGCGCGGCCGCGCCGGCGCCGGCGCCGACCCGCGCGAGCCGCAGTCGCCATCACGGTCATGACCACCGCCGGGTTGCTGGCGGCGTGTAGCAGCAGCCCGGCATCGGCCAGGTCCGGACACTCAGCGAGCGCAGCGAATACCGGAGCATCGGCAATCACCGCGTCGGCCGTCCGCTACGCGGCGTGCATACGCTCCCACGGGGTGCCGGAATACCCGGACCCTAACAGCGCCGGACAACTTCCGAAGATCACTCCAGCGAACGAGGCGCAGCTGGGAGTCAGCGACTCCCGGTTCCAGCAGGCGCAGGCAGCCTGCCAGCCGCTGTGGCCGTACCAGGGGCCGACGGAGGCCCAGCAGCAGCAAGAACTGACCTACGCTCTGACCTTCGCGCGCTGCATGCGTTCCCATGGGGTGCCGAACTGGCCCGACCCCACCACCGAGTCTGGGCACGTGCAGTTCGTCATCAGCGGCAGCAGCGGCATCGACCTGAGCTCGACGCAGCTGCTCGCCAAGGCCCGCGGATGCGAGCACGGACTGCCCACCTGGGCGCTGCCGCCCAGTCCCGACGGGGTGGAGGTGACGACGTCACCATGACCGTCATCGGGGAGGCCGATGCGATAGTGGAGCCAGCGGGATCGCGCGGCCGTCGTGGCTGGGTAACCGCCGGCCTCGTGGTGGTGCTGGCAGCGGGCGCCGCGTCGGCGTGGGCGGCGGGGGCGTTTAACACCGCCGCCTCGCCGGGCGGCGGGAGCGCGCTGGTGGCGCCGGCGACAGCGGCAGTCGTGCGGGTGGACATCGCGGCGACGACGCCCCTGCCCGCGACGCTGGGATACGCCGGCTCGTACACCGTGACCGGGCAGGGCGGCGGCACGCTCACTTCGCTGCCGCAGCCGGGGCAGGTCATCCGACAGGGGCAGGCGCTGTACCAGACGGGCAACGGCGCCCCGGTGGCGCTGCTGTACGGCACCGTGCCGGCCTGGCGGAGCCTGACTGAGGGTCTGACCGGCGCCGATGTCTCACAGCTGAACCATGACCTAGTCGCGCTCGGCGATGCCGCTAGCGCACAGGTGGCCGCGGCGGGCTGGGACTACTACTCGTGGGAGACCGCGATCGGGGTGCAGCAACTGGAACAGCACCTCGGGGTCGTTAACCCGCCGCCGTCGCTGGCGCTCGGACGGGTGGTGTTCGAGCCGGGGGCGGTCCGGGTTACCCAGGTCACCGGCAGTCTCGGCGGCCCGGCGTCCGGGCCGGTGCTGGCGGCGACATCCGACGAGCATGTGGTGACGATCGCGCTGGATGTCTCGCAGGAATCGGAAGTGGCGGCCGGGGACGCGGTCAGCGTCACGCTTCCGGACGGCTCGGCCACACCAGGCGTGGTGTCCTCAGTCGGCACCGTGGCGACCACCTCCGCTGCGCAGCAGGGACAGAGCTCCGCCACGACGGTCCCGGTCACGGTCACCCTCAGCAACCCGGCAGCCGCTGGCAGCCTGGACCAGGCGCCGGTGACGGTGAACATCACCACTGCCACCGCCCATGACGCGCTGGCGGTGCCGGTGACGGCCTTGCTGGCCCGCGCACCCGGCAGGTACCTCGTCGAGATCGCCGGGCCTGGGAGCACGCGGCGGTTCGTTCCGGTGACGCCGGGGATCTTCGACGACAACTCCGGCCTGGTGCAGGTGACCGGGGCGCTGTCAGTCGGCGAACGGGTCGTGGTGGCGTCGTCATGAGCGCCGCGACGACGGCCACGGTGCTGGAACTGGAGCACGTGACGAAGGTGTATCCGGGGCCCCCGCCGGTGCAAGCGCTGGGCCGAGTGAACGTGGCGGTCGCCGCCGGGGAGCTGGTGGCGGTGGTCGGCCCGTCCGGGTCCGGCAAGTCGACCCTGCTGCACCTCATGGGCACCCTGGACACGCCGACCTCGGGCACGGTTCGGGTCACCGGCCTAGACGTCGCTGCGATGGCTGACCGGGAGCTGTCTGCGGTACGGGCAGCGAGGATCGGGTTCGTGTTCCAGCAGTTCTTCCTCGCCGAGCACCAGAGCGTGCACGGCAATGTCGCCGACGGGCTGCTGTACGCCGGCATACGCCGCAGTGCGCGGGCGCGGCTGGCATCGGACGCGCTGGACCGGGTCGGGCTCGTCCGCAAGGCCACGGCCCGGCCGACCCAGCTATCGGGCGGGGAACGGCAGCGGGTCGCCATCGCCCGCGCGATCGCCGGCGATCCACCGGTGGTGCTGGCCGACGAGCCCACCGGCAACCTCGACTCCGCCACCGGCGACAGCATCCTGGCACTGCTCGAAGACCTGAATCAGCAGGGCACGACGATCATCATCATCACCCACGACCACGCGGTCGCCGCCCGCACGCGTCGGCGCATCGAGATGCTCGACGGGCATATCACCGTGGACACCGTCGGTCGGCCCGCAGTGAAGGGACTGTCATGACTGCCACGCCGCCGCGGGTTCGGCTGCGACCGAGCGACCTGATCGCCGTGGCCAGCGTCGGGCTGCGGGCCCGCAAGCTGCGCGCGTCGCTGTCCGCGCTGGGCATCGCGATCGGCGTTGCGGCGATCGTCGCGGTGCTCGGGCTGGCCGCCTCCTCCGAGGCCGTACTGCTGACCGAGATCCAGCAGCTGGGCACCAACCTGCTGACCGTCACCAACGGGCAGACGCTGAGCGGCGCCACGGCCGAGCTGCCGCTGCCGGCGCCCGCCATGATCCGCCGGCTGGCCGGGGTCGTCGGGGTACAGGACACCGGCGCTGTCAGCGGCGTCAACGTGTACAAGTCCCCGCTCATCCCCGCGATCGAGACCGACGGGCTCAGCGTCGAGGCCGCCAGTCTCGGCCTGCCCGCCGTCACCGGCACGTCTGTCGCACAGGGCGGGTTCCTCAACGGTGCCACCGCCCGCGAGCCAGTCGCCGTGCTCGGTGCTCAGGCTGCGCAACTGCTCGGCATCGACCGGATCCGGCCAGGGGAACGGATCTGGCTGTGCGCCAGCGCCGCTTGCCCCGCGACCGGGCAGTGGTTCTATCCCACCGGCATCCTCAACGAGATCCCCGCAGGCTACGCCCCCGAGATCAATTCGGCGGTCCTGGTCGGCTTTCCAGCCGCTGAGCAGTATCTCGGCCTCGACGGCCACCCCTCAGAAATCTACGTCCGCACTACGGCCGGCAACCCCGGTGTCACCACGAGGGTCGACAGCGTGCTGGGCTACCAGGCCTGGCCGGAGAATCCCGGTTATGTCAGCGTCTCCCAGCCATCCGCGGCGTTGACCGCCCAGGCCGACGCCAAGGGCGCGCTCGACACCCTGTTCCTCGCCCTCGGCGCGGTCGCGCTGCTCGTCGGCGCTATCGGGGTGGCCAACATCATGGTCATCTCCGTCCTCGAGCGGCGCTCCGAGATCGGGCTACGCCGCGCGCTCGGGGCCACTCGAAGCCAGGTCCGCGCCCAGTTCCTGGCCGAGGCCATCCTGCTGTCGCTGGCCGGCGGCATGACCGGCGTTGCCATCGGCGCCGCCGCCACCGCCGGCTACGCCCGCGCGCACGGCGAGCCGGTCGTGATCCCGCCCGAAGCGTGGGCCGGTGGCCT
>JASHOE010000322.1 GCA_030041275.1 Streptosporangiaceae bacterium | reverse complement strand
ATCGCTGCCCGGGTGCAGGCCGCCGGCGTGCAGATCATCGAGTCCCGGCTGACCCGGCTGTCGTACGCGCCGGAGATCGCGCAGGCGATGCTGCGCCAGCAGCAGGCCAACGCGGTCGTGGGCGCCAGAACGCGGATCGTGGAGGGTGCGGTCGGCATGGTTCAGCTCGCGCTGCAGCGGCTGGAAGACGAGGGCGTGATCGAGCTGGATGAGGAGCGCAAGGCAGCCATGGTGTCCAACCTGCTGGTGGTCTTGTGCAGCGAGCAGGCTACCCAGCAAGTGGTGAACACCGGCTCGCTGTACCAGTGACCGTCGCGCATCGGTGAGCACAGGCACGAGGTCAACAGTGAGTCAGCGCAAGGAAGTCCTGCTCCGGCTCGATCCGGCCGTCCACGACGCGCTGAGCCGATGGGCGGCGGACGAGCTGCGCAGCACGAACGCCCAGATCGAGTTCCTGCTGCGCCGCGCGCTTTCCGACGCCGGGCGGCTGCCGACGAGGGCCGCGCCGATGCGCCGTCCCGGCCGCCCCCGCGCCGAGTTATCCGGATCCGGTTAGCTCCCGTGCATGCAAGACCGAGTACCAGCCCTGACTGGGTCAGCTTCGGACGATCGCGGCGACGGCCTCGACTTCGACCAGCTGATCGGTGTAGCCAAGGGCGGCGACGCCAAGCAGGGTGCTGGGAGCGTCATGCACGCCGAATGCCGCATGCACAACGTTCCAGACCGCGACCAGGTCACTCTGGTCCGCGGACACCACATACACAGTTGTCTTGACTACGTCGTCCAGCGCGGCGCCCGCCGCTGCCAGCGCGGTCCGCAGGTTCGCGATGACGCGCTCGGCCTGCGCCGCGTAATCGCCCGGGTCGGGGACGACGCCGGATTCATCGATCGGACAGGCACCGGCCGTGAACACCAGGCTGCCGGGCGGCGCGACCGATGCGTATGCATACGGCGCTGCAGAGTACAGGCCGGGGGCGCGAACCAGGTGCGGAGGCATGGGCGCGATCCTCCCAGCCGCGCCGACAGCCGGGCAACCGGGTATCGCTGCTGCGGTCAGGTCCAGATCGCGCAATCCACGCCGTCGCTGAAGCGCTCGGGTTCGGCCGGAATGCGGCGGGCGGCGCCCGCCGCCACCCGCGTCGCGGTCCATGCGACGGCCGCCGCGTCGAGCACGTCATCGACCCCAACCCGCAGCCCAGAAATGCCGAGGTCGCCCTCGAGCTCGAGGCCGTGCGCGGCCAGCAGCAGTCGGCGTCGCGTCACGCCGGCCCAAGTGGATTTGCTGTCAGCCAGCGGCGCGCCAGCCATCATCGCGAAGCTCAGCTCCGGATGCGCCTCCACGATGGTGCACGGAGCCATCGTGCGCCACCGGTCGACCTGAAGGATCTTGTCCCGCAGCCGGAATGACTGGCTGGATATGCCGCTCCCGGTTAGCTTCCGGCTCAGCGCGAGCGCCTCCGGGTACGTCTCCTCCAGCAGCGCGGCACGGACCGGAGTCATGAATACCGACGCCCAGCGGGGCCCCGCCGCCTTTCTAGCCAGCAGGTCTGCCTGCCGAGCGCCACGGTCGGCCAGCCCGATCGGGATGTCGATCGCGATTGCGTCCAGCGGACCGTCCGCACCCGCCCGCGCTACTACGTTCCCGATCTCGGCGTGCACGATGGCCCGGACAGCGTGCCCGGCCACTGCCACACCGACCCACCCCGCCGGGCATGCGTCCACGCCTAGCACGCGCACCACCATGCAGACATGGTCTCAGCGCCCCTCTCGGAGCGGGGCGATGATCTCGTCGGCTAGCCAGCGCGGCACGTTATCCGGAGCCGGCTGCCTGACCCCGATGACCACGTGGAAGAAGCCGACCCCGACCACCTGCCTGACCACCCGGCGGACGGCTTCCGGATCGTCGGCACCGACGATCAGCTGTACCGACCGCAGCACGCTCGCGGGGTCGCGGCCGAGCGCCGCACAGTGCTGATCGAGAACTGCATTGCGATCGGCCAGAAACTCGAGGCTCGCGTGAGGCGGGCCGGGCACGTTCCAGATGTCCGCGTGCTCGGCCACGAGGCGCAGCATCCGGGTTCCGGTTCCGCCGACCAGCACCGGCGGCCCGCCCGGCTGAACGGGCTTCGGCTCATTCCTGGTGCCGGCAAGCTGGTAGTAGCGGCCGGTGAAGTCGAAGACGTCATCGGTGAACATCCGCCGGACGATGCTGATGGCCTCAGCGAGCCTCGCTATCCCTTCCGCGGGCGTGCTGACCGGCAGCCCGTACGCCAGGTACTCCGCTAGTCCTGGCTGTCGGTCGGCCGTGCGCGCGGTCCCGGCCGGGAGCGTGCCGCCGGCGCCAAGGCCGAGGACCAGCCGCCCTGCGGAGATCACGTCGACCGTGGCGGCGAGCTTGCCAAGTACCGCCGGCTGCCGATCTGATTGTTGGTCACCAGCAGCCCGAGCCGGAGCCGACGCGTCTGCGCCGCGAGCGCCGTCAGCAGCGTCCAGCCCTCGAAGCAGGGACCATCCTTCGGCCCGGACAGCGGGAGCATGTGATAATCAGTTCTCCTGATCATCAGTTTAGCTGACTATCAGTGATGCGGTACGGTGGCCCAGTGACCGAGCAGACCAGGGACGTGCTCGCAGGGCGGCTCGGCTATCTGCTCAAGCACGCGCAGCAGCGGCTCGTGCAGGCAGCCGCACCGGCGATGGCCCCGTTCGGCATCGACGGTCGTGAGCTTGCGGTGCTCACGGTCCTCGCGGCCGGAGTGCCGCTCTCCCAGCAGGAAGCCGCCGACCGCCTGCGGGTGGACCGCACGACGATGGTGACGCTCGTCGATGCGCTCGAGTCCAAGGGTCTGGTCGAGCGGCGCCGCAGCGCGGCCGACCGGCGCAAGAACATCATCGACCTCACCGAGGCTGGCCAGAACGGCCTGCGCGGTGCTGGCGCGGCCCGCGACGCCGTGGAGCGCGAGTTCCTGGCCCCGCTGGGCGAGGCGCTCGCGGGCGAGTTCGTCCGCGCGCTGCAGATCCTCGCCAGCTCATGACCGCGCTGCGTACCTCCTCGGCGATCTTTCGCCGCCCTTGCAGTAGGCCGCCCCCCGGCCGCCTTCTGCGTGCGGATGAGAGCCGGCCATCGCGGGCAGACCATCCAGATCAGGGACCCGCGGCGCGGCGGGCAATCCGAAGCCAGCCGGTGATTCCCGGCGGCGCCAGGTCACCCGCCACGAAGCCGCGGGTCCGGCGACGATGCGCAGCCGGACGGGAGCAATGTCATGACGGAACCTACGCCCTACATCGACTTCGCCAACCTCCCGGCGCCCGACGAGGGCATCCTTGCCACCTTGTTCATCACCGTACGAAAGGTGGCACGCTCCAGGGACTTCTACTCACGGGTCCTTGGCGGCACTGTCGTCATGGAAGAGAACCCGTGCATCGTCAAGCTGTCCAATTCGTGGATCCTCATGAACCCCGGCGGGCCGCCCACCCCCGACAAGCCAGGCATTTCAGTGGTCGACTACCAGCCCGGCGACAGCACGTCGATCTTCCTGAACTTGCGGGTCGCTGACATCCAGGCCTGCTACGAGGCGTGGAAGGCGAAGGGAGCGGAGTTCGTCACGCCGCCGATCGACCGCGGCGCGGAAATCCGCTGCTATATGCGAGACCCGGACGGATACCTCATAGAGGTCGGCCAGGCCACCGGCGTGCTGCACGGCAAGCTCGCCGCAAAACGTCCGGAGGATCTTCCTGGCTGAACCCACCGGGATCCCGTTTGCCACTGCTATCCCGACGTGTCCTTTTCGCTGATATAGGCGAGCACCTGGTCCGCTGCGTGCCTCGCGGTGGCGATGCACGCCGGGATGCCGACGCCGTCATAGGCGGCGCCGCATACGGCGACCCCTGGTACGGCCGCGAGCGCGGCCCTGATCGCCGCGACCCGGTCGAGGTGCCCGACGCTGTACTGCGGCAGCCCGCCGCCCCACCGGGTGACCCGGACGTCCACCGGATCGCCACGCACGCCGGTCGCGTCGGCGAGGTCGGCGGCGGCGAGGCCGGCGAGGTCGGCGTCGTCGCGCTGCAGCACGGCGTCCTCGCCGAGCCGCCCGACTGAGCACCGGACCAGGTGCACGTGCGGGTTGGCGGCCAGCAGGTGCGGCCACTTCACCGTGCTGAAGGTGACGGCTTTCACGGCGCGGCCGTCGACCGCGGGTACCAGGAAGCCGCTGCCGGTCACCGGCTCGGCGAAAGCCGTCACCGGGTAGGCGAGCGTGACGATCGCCATGCTCGCGTACTTGATCTCGGCAAGGTTGGCGGCAGCCAAGGCAGCGGCTGGCACGTCACTCGCTGCTCCGGCAAGCAGCCTGCTGGCTGGCGCAGCGGGCACGGCGATAATCACCGCGTCGGCGTCCAGCCACTCGGGCGCGTGCGCCGAGCCGACGGTCAGCCGCCAGCCGGTCGCAGTACGAGCCAGCTCGCGGACCATCGCGCTCGTGCGGACGACCGCGCCCGACCCAGCGGCGAGTTTGGCCGGCAGGCTGCCGAGGCCGGCGCG
>JASHOE010000321.1 GCA_030041275.1 Streptosporangiaceae bacterium | reverse complement strand
GCCCCGAGACCGAGCCCTGCTGGTTCTGCGGGCGTAAAGGGAAGCCATCCGCCTCCTGGATGCCCGGCTATAGCCTCGGGTGGTACTTCTTCCTCGCCCATCGCGCTGGTGCCTGAGTCCCGGTACCCCACCTGATCGTGGTGCGACGACTCAGAGCGGATCGATGGCTTCCTGCGCGCTCTGTCCGTGACTGGCGGTGTCGCGGCTAGCTGCCAGCGAACCGGTCCCAGTCTCTTCGTAGCAGCACGCACACCGAGAACGGCGCGTCGTCCTGCTGTTCCTCGAAGCCTTCAACGGTGCCGCGGCTCTGGATCTCACCCGCATATTGCATGCCGATGCGCCGCATTACCGCGAGCGAACGAACGTTGTGGCGAACCGTGCACGACACGACGGCTTGAACGCCGAGGACGTCAAATGCGAACGCGAGCCCGGCGCGACCGATTTCCGATGCGTAGCCGCGACCCCAGAACTCACGTCGCAGCGCCCATCCGATCTCGAGCCAGTTCGCGTGCGCCGCGAATGGCCGGCGACTTTCATGCGCCACGCGCACCCACGGCTCTGCGGGGAGGAACGCGTAGATCTGACCCCAATCGTCATCGACAGGGGTGCGCGACAACCCGCCTCGACCGACAACCTCGCCGGTCGCGCGCTCCTAGGCGATCCATTTGTGGACGCCGTGAAAGCGCCACGAGTCGTCCATGAAGTCTGCCCACAGCCTGGTCTCCTCATGGTCCGGCTTCCCGTCGCCGTACCAGGAGGAGACCTCCTCGTCGTTATGCACAAGCCACAGGTCAGCAGCGTTGGCAGGGCCAACCGGCTCAAGCCGAAGACGCATCGTGATCCTCGAGTGTCCTGCGTTGGCCGCCGGCGGAGAATGCACGCCGCGCAGCATCCCACGATGATGACGATCCTGCGCTGAGACCGGTAGCGCGGCGGTCACGTCTGCACCGGCGGGTATCGAAAGGGCAGGTCGCGGGCTGCGCATAGGGTGCTCGTCGTGACTGGTGAGATCGATCTTCAAGAGCTGCTGACCGGTATGCGTGCCCAACTCAATCCCGGCCGCTACGTGTTTACGACTGTGGGCGATGGCGAGGTTCCACGTGGCGTCAGGCCGGTTGTGACCGTCGCCGAACACGAGGGTCTGACGCTGGTCGTGTCTCAGCAGCAGGCGGACGCGTCCGGACTGGCATACAAGTACGTGGCGGGCTGGATCACGCTGGGTGCCCACTCGGCGCTTGAGGCGGTCGGTCTCCCCGCCGCCATCGCGCGGGAACTCGCCGACGTTGGCCTGAGTTGTAATGTGGTCGCCGGCTTCCATCACGATCACCTGTTCGTCCCGCATGAGCATGCCGCAGAGGCGGTTCGTGTGCTGGAGGATCTCGCGCGGCGGTCAGGCTGAGGCGACGGGCCAGGGCCACCTCCTGGCAGACGGCACGCCGGCGCCGGCCCGCCAGCAGCTTGATAGGAGTACGTCGTGAGCTCGCGAGCAGTGCCGATCTTCCCAGTCAGTGACCTCGAAGCTGCCCTTGCCTACTACAGCGGGCTCGGTTTCGGCGCCCGAGCCTGGCGTGGCGGCGGATACGGCTTCATCACCTTTGACGGTGCGGAGCTTCATCTCGGCGTGGAGCCCGATCTTGACGGCAATGTGATCCGGTTCGGCTCACCGATGAACGCGGAATGACTGGCGGCGCGAGCTCATGACGGCCTCGGGACAGCCAGACCCGCCCGCCACGCCGGTGGCTATGGTCCGCGATTACGCCGAGGCGGACTACGGTGCTTGCCGAGGCCTCTGGGCCGAGCTGACTGAGTACCACCGGGAAATCTACGGCGACGCGTCGATCGGCGGAAACGATCCCGGAGCGGGATTCGATGACTACCTGGCCACGTCGCAGCGGATCGCATCCTGGGTGGCCGAGTCCGGCGGCCGGGTAGTAGGCCTGACCGGCCTGTTCGACCGGGGTTCGAGCGGCGAAGTCGAGCCGGTTGTCGTAACCCGGGCGGCTCGGGGTCAGGGCATTGGACGCATGCTGATCAGCCGGGTTGTCGAGGAAGCGCGTGCCCGTGGTTACGAGTACCTGGCAATACGCCCCGTGGCTCGCAACGTCGCCGCCGTCCGCAGCTTCCACGCAGCTGGCTTCCGCACGCTCGGTGGCCACGTCGATCTGACGATGGACCTGACTCCCCGGCGGCACGAGTGGCTGGCCGGAGCCAGTCTGCACGATCTCGACTTCGACTACTGACTGGCAGCGAGGGCCGCAGCGCGGCCGGTCAGCTGGTCGGGCCGTCGCCTGATGGCTTGGTGGTCGGTCGGCCCTGTCCCTGTCGGCCCGGTCATGAGCGGGACGCTATCGCAGCGTCCTTGAGGTCGACCTCGGTGGTATCGACGGTACCGGCCGTCCGGCCGGGCGCAGTCTGGTACTTCCAGTACAGGTTCGTGTGAGCGGTGACCTGCCCTGGCGGCGGAGCGCCCCACTTGGTCCGGTCCCCGGTGGTGTGCGCGTCGCCGACCAGGGTCGCGTCGTACCCGCGGGCGAAGGCGCCATGCAGCGTCGAGCGGATGCACGCATCAGTCTCTGCGCCGACGACAATCAGTCGGCCGACGCGGAGGCCTGATAGGGCGTCCTCGAGCGTGGTGTCCTCGAAGGAGTCGCCGTAGTGCTTCTCGACCAGCGGCTCGGCGTCGTCCGGTGCCAGTTCCGGCACGATCTGCCAGTCGTCGCTGCCCTTGCTGAGCTGCTCGTCGGAGTGCTGGACCCACACAACCGGAACCCGCCGCCGCGCGCGCTCGACGAGGCTGCCGATGTTCGCCACGACCGCGTCTCGCTCGTGCGCTCCGGCAACGACGCCGTTCTGCACATCAACGATCAGAAGCGCGGTATTCGGGCGGTTGTCCAGGGTGGCCATGGTTGCTCTTGCTCGTGCGAGTTGTCCACTGTATGCCTACGGTAAAGGTGCCCGCTGACGTCAGCAGAACGACCCGAGCGGGGCCAGTGGTACGTGGTCCACCCCGGCGGGGTGACCCGCACTAGCACGGGCGGGATGGTGGACGAACCTGCCGTGGGAACCGGCGCTCCGGGGCCGCCCGGCGGCTGAATCGAAAATCGGACCTGAG
>JASHOE010000320.1 GCA_030041275.1 Streptosporangiaceae bacterium | reverse complement strand
GGCCTGGCGGATGCTGATGCGCCGGTGCCCGGCCCGGTCGCTCACCATCGTCGGCGACGTGGCCCAGACGGGCGACCTGGCCGGGTCGACGTCATGGCACGAGGCGCTCGATGCGTATCTGCCCGACCGCTGGCTGGTGTTCCCGCTCACCGTCAACTACCGGACGCCCGCCGAGGTGATGGTGATCGCCGCGGACGTGCTGGCGGAGATCGATCCGGCCGCGCGGCCGCCGCGTTCCGTGCGCGAGTCAGGGCACCTGCCGTGGCAGCTTCAGGCGGAGCCCGGTGAGCTCGCCGCAGCCGTCGCACAGGCGGCGGTCGGCCTGTCCGAGCAGGCGGGGGACGGCAAGGTCGCCGTCATAGTGCCGGACGATCTGGCCTCCGGGCTCGGGCCCGTGGTAGCCGCGGCGGTCCCCGGCACCGCGATCGGCGCGGATCCCGACCTGACGAGTCCCGTCGTGGTGCTGACGGTCCAGCAGGCGAAGGGGCTCGAGTTCGACTGCGTGCTGATCGTCGAGCCGGCCCGGTTGCTTGAGGCCTCGCCGCGCGGACTGAACGACCTCTACGTCGCGCTTACCAGGGCGACGCAGCAGGTGGGCGTCGTCTATGCGGGCGAGCTGCCGGCGGTGCTCGGTCGGCTCACCCCGGCCCCCAGCCCCGCCGGTGTTGGCTGACGCCGGAGACATGCCGTCTCGACCTGAGCCGGCGCGTGCCGCCGCGGCGGTGGTAAGCGCGGTGGCTCGTTCTTGTCAGTCGTCGTCCTGGTCGCTGTCGCGGTTGCTGCTGCCCCCGAACCGGTTGATGAGCCGGGTTCCGGCGTCCACTGCGCCCGAGGCGACGCCGCGCACCGCGCCGATCAGGGGGTCGGCGCTGCGGTTCCACGAGTCCTGGTACGACTTGGCCGCCGCGCGGAACTCGTCGCCGACGTTGGCTTCGCGGTCCTCCTCCCGGCGCGGGTAGTGCCCGGCCAGGATGTCGCTGTACTCGCCGTCCTGCGCCCACCGGTCGAGTTCGGCGAATCGCACGACCGCGAACGGATGCGTCGTACCCTGCAGCTGCATCAGCTTCAGCAGACTCTCCCGCACGTCAGGCACCGCGTCGTACTCGCGTGCCTGGCGGTGGAACTCGTCGCTGCTGAGCTCCGCCAGGCGCCGGCCACCCGCCAGCTTCATCAGCGCCCGGCGCGCCGCGTCGACATCCTGTGTTGCCAGCAGCCCGGCGCGATCGCAGGACAGCTCGGCCTTGCGGTGCCACTCCTCGAGCCCCCAGATCACTGCCTTCAGCCCGATCCACGCGAACGGCACGAGCGCGAGCCGGTTTGCGAGGTTGATCAGGTAGTAGAGCATCGTGTTATACACGGTGTGCCCGGACAGCACGTGGCCGAGTTCGTGCCCGATGACGAACCTGAGCTCCTCCGCGTCGTGCAGCTCCACGAGGCCGCTGTTGAGCACCAGGAACGGCTTGTCCGAGCCGAGCGCCATGGCCTGCACGACCGGGTTCTGGCTGATGTACAGCTCCGGCACGTTCGGCATGTCAAGGATGTAGCAGCCGTCCAGCATCGCGTGGTAAAGGTCGGGGAACTGCTCCGGCGACGCGCGAACCGCGCTGGCGAGGAACATCAGCCGCAGGGACCGGTCGTTAAACAGGCCGGCGAGATTTCTCAGGATGGTGTCAAAGCCGGTCAGCTTGCGCAGGGCGACGAGGGCTGACCGGTCGGCGGGGTGCTCGTAAGCACGTGAGCTGATGCCCGGCAGACGGATCCGGGAGCGGTCCGGCAGTGTGGTCATAGCTGTCATGGTAGGCGCACGCCGCGCAGGTGCGCGCGGCTACTCGCGCCAGGTCCTAGTCACGACCCCCGAAGATCCGCAGGAAGAACAGGAACACGTTGAGCGCGTCGAGGAAGATCGACGCGGCTATGTAGGGGGCCGAGGCAGCGTCTTGCGACCGCCGGAGCCGTTGGAAGTCGAACATGGTGAGCCCGGCGAAGATCAGCAGGCCGATGATCGAGTAGGCCAGCTCAGCACCGGGGATGTGCACGAAGATCAGGACGATCCCGGCCACGATGAGCGCCAGCAAGGCGAAGAACGAGATCCGGCCGAGCGCCGCCAGGTCGCGGCGGGTCGCGTAGCCGAACGAGCCGCAGCCAGCTATGAACAAGGCGGTCGCTCCGGCTGCCTGCCAGACCGCGCGGGGGCTCGTTGTGGAGTAGTACGCCACCATCGGCCCGAGGCCCAGGCCGAGGAACAGTCCCATGGCCATCAGCAGCCCGATGGCGAGGCTTCCGGAGCCGCGGCGGGCGAAGTTAAGCGCGATGAGGCAGCCGAAGCCGACGATCCACCAGACTATCGTCCACCCTGGGGAGAGGTTGCGGCCCGCGTAGCAGCCCAGGGTGAAGCAACCAGCGGTGAGCGCTACCAGCCACATGACGGTCCCGAACAGTGTCCGGGCCTGCGGCTGGGCTGGCGCAACGTAGCTAGGCGAGTACTGCACTGCCGATACCTCCGGTTGCTCAGGCACACTGGTGCCGTCCGATATAGCTACCCGCCGCGGCATCCGTCAAGACCGGGCAGCCGACAAGGCGGACGTTTGCGGTGTCTGCGAACGCATGACGCGCGCCGAGCTGGGCACAGCGACCGGCTGCGGAGGCGGCGGCCGTCGCGTCCGGGCGGCGGAAGTGTGAAGGAAGGAAGGGCCGATGAGGCAGGCTAGCGCCGAGCGCTGGACCGCGAGTGATGTGCCTGACCAGCACGGCAGAGTGGCGGTGATCACTGGTGGGAGCGGCGGCCTGGGCCTGGAGACAGCCAGGGTGCTGGCCGCGCACGGGGCGACCGTCGTGCTGGCTGGCCGCGACCCAGCCAAGCTAGGGCGCGCGGCCGCCGAGCTTCAGGCGGCCAGGCCGGACGCGTCCGTGCAGACGGCCGAGCTCGACCTGGCGTCGCTGGACTCAGTCCGAACGGCAGCCGCCGAGCTGGCCGCGCGGTTTGCGACGCTGGACTTGCTCGTCAACAACGCCGGCCTCATGTTCCCGCCGTACGGCCTGACCAAGGACGGCTATGAGCTGCAGTTCGGCACCAACCACCTTGGCCACTTCGCGCTGACCGGACTGCTCTTGCCGCAACTGCTCGCGGTGCCGGGATCCCGCGTCGTGACGGTCAGCAGCAACGGCCACCGCGTCGGCCGGATCAACTTCACGGACCTGAATTCCGCCCGGCACTACGAGCGCCACCTGGCGTACGGCCAGTCCAAGCTGGCCAACCTGATGTTCACCTATGAGCTGCAGCGCAGGCTCGCCGCTGGCAATGCGTCAACGATCGCGCTGGCCGCCCACCCTGGGACCGCACGGACAGAATTGACCAGGCACATGTCCGGGCTCTCCAACGCGGCGATGGGTCCGCGGTTCCGGGCGGTCAACTCCTGGCTGGTCCAGGACGCGGCAATGGGGGCGCTGCCCGTCCTGCGGGCGGCCACCGACCGGGCCGCGGTCGGCGGCACCTACTACGGCCCGGCCGGATTCCAGCAGCTGACCGGCTATCCCGTCGTCGTGACCTCCAGTTCTCGCTCGCAGAACCGGCAGGCTCAGCGGCGGCTCTGGGTCGAGTCTGAGCAGCTGACGGGGATCACGTATCCGGTCTGATCGGGCAGCGTTTACGCTCACTGGCATGGATGACGCCGGTGCGGACCAGCCGGACACGCTGGGCGAAGGCAAGCGGATCGGCGTGATGGGCGGCACGTTCGACCCGATCCATCACGGCCACCTCGTCGCCGCTAGCGAAGTGGGTCACTTCTTCAACCTGGACGAGGTGATCTTCGTCCCGACCGGCCAGCCGTGGCAGAAGAACGGGCGCAAGGTCTCGCCAGCCGAAGACCGCTATCTCATGACCGTCATCGCGACGGCATCGAATCCTCGGTTCTCGGTCAGCCGGGTGGATATCGACCGGCCGGGGGAGACGTACACCATCGACACGCTGCGCGACCTTCGTGCTCAGCGCGGGCCGGACGTGGAGTTCTTTTTTATCACCGGTGCCGACGCGCTGACCAAGATGATCTCCTGGCGGGATACCGACGAGCTGTTCAGCCTTGCGCAGTTCGTGGGCTGCACCCGGCCTGGTCATCGCCTCTCTCTTGCGAACCTGCCGTCAGAGCGAATCAGTCTTATCGAGATCCCGGCCCTCGCGATCTCCTCCACCGAGTGCCGGGATCGGGTTCGCGCGGGTCAGCCGATCTGGTACCTCGTCCCGGACGGCATCGTCCAGTACATCTCGAAGCGAGGCCTCTACCGGGATTAGGCTCAACTCGGGTCGCGGCCACCCGGCTGGTACCCGCGAATTCGGGGGTCGCGCCGCGGCTCAGTGAGTTCGGGGGTCGCGCCCCGGCTCAACGAGTTAGAGGGTCGCGCCCCCGGCTAAAGCGGCGCGGACAGACCCGAGGGGAGCCGGCGATGCGGCTGGAGGCCGTGGGCAAGCGGTACGGCCTGCGACAGCCGTGGGTCGTCCGGAACGTGAGCCAGGAAGTGACCGCCGGGCGGCTCATCAGGCTCGAAGGGCCGAATGGTAGCGGCAAGTCCACGCTGCTACGGATCATGGCAGGCGCGCTGATCCCGTCGACGGGCCGGGTTACGGGGCGGCCGCGCGCGGGGTACGTCCCGGAGCGATTCCCCGGCGGGCTGGCCTTCTCTGCCAGAGAGTACCTGCAGCACATGGGCCGCATCCACGGTCTTTCTGGTCGAGGGCTGCCTGTCACCGTGGCCGAGTGGCTGGAGCGGCTGGGCGCCACCGACTACGCGGCTGCGCCGGTGCGGACACTGTCCAAGGGGATGTGCCAGAAGGTCGCGATCGCCCAGGCGCTGCTTGCAAAGCCACGCCTGCTGGTGCTGGACGAGGCGTGGACTGGCCTTGACCAGGCCGCCCGCGGGACGCTGGACGCCGCCGTAGCAGAACGACTGGGCGACGGCGGCACCGTGGTGTTCGTGGATCACGACCCAGCGCGGCTGGCGGACCGCGTCGGCGAGCGATGGATTCTGGCCGGCCGCACGGTGCAGGTTGCCGCCGGCCGGGCGGAGACCGGGGTCCCGCGCGAAGCCGAGGCGGCCACCGACGCTGATGCGGCTGGCCACGGCGGCGGCACTGCCCTGATGGCTGTGGTCATCGAACTCGCTGGCCTGGAGGCGAGGTCACTCCCGCAGCTGTCACTGATGGACGGCGTGCTCGCGATCTGGCCACATCCGGTTGCTGACGAGGAGCCTGAGCGACGGCATGAGCTGGTCCGGCTGACCGTGGCCGCCACGGGGTCAGACGCGATCCTGCGGCGGCTGCTGGGCTGGGATGGCGTCCACGTCGCCGGAGTCCGGCCGGCCGAGCAGCCGGAGGGCGGGCAATGACCGCTCTGCTCAGGTACCAGGTAGGGAACTTGCTCCGGTCGCACCGGTGGATCTTTCCGCTGATCGTCTACGTGCTGCTGATGGCCGTCGGCGGCACCGACCCGAACCCGGCTGCGAGGTCGGCAGCTGAACTCGCCAAGATCGAGGGGCAAGCGCTGGCGTCCGCGCTGGACTGGAGCGCGGCCGTTCTCGTGCCGGTCATCGCGCTGCTGACTAGGTCCATGCTGACAGCCGAGCCTCCGGCCGCCCGGGCCTGCGTCGCCGTTGCCCGCGGTCCGGCGCGGGCACAAGCGGCGACGCTGCTCGTGCCCTTCGCGGCCGGCGTCGTGCTTGGCCTCGCTGGCGCGTCCTACGAACTGGCCACCAATGGCCGTCACACTGCGCTGCTGATCCCGTTCCTCGCCGGGCTTGGCAAGGCGCTGGTCTGCGTGCTGGTCGGCTCGGCCGTTGGGGCGCTGTTCAATCCGCCGCTGATCAGGCACGCAGCCGCGGCCCTGCTCACCACCATCGCGGCCGTCGTGGTGGCCCTGGTATCCAGCGTCTCCCCGGCTAGCGCGGCGTTGCGTGGCAACGGTGCCACCGTGCAGGCCGCCGCCTGGCCGACGGGTCTGCCGCTGGCTGTCGCCGCGGTGCTGGCAGCGGCATCGTGGGCGGCGTCGTGCTTGCTCGCTGGTCGGCGCGGCGAGAACAGCTAAGCCGCGGCGTAGCAGCGAACGGCGGCGTGGGGTTGCACCGCGTTCCCCTGATTAAATGGGTTAAAAGGCTGCAAAACAGTCGACCGAGGTCGCTCGCGTTGTCGGCGACTCCGGTTACGCTTGTGCTAGCTGGCCGGAAAGACCGGTCGGCGGGGAGGACTGCCAGCACTTGACTGCCACCAAGAGGGCCGTCGAGCTCGTTGAGATCGCGGCCGCAGCCGCGGCTGACAAGCTCGCCTCCGACATCATTGCTTACGACGTAAGTGAGCAGCTCGTCATCACCGACGCCTTTCTGCTCTGCTCGGCGGCCAACGACCGGCAGGTGCGGTCGATCGTCGACGAGATCGAGGAGAAGCTGCGGCGAGTGGGCGCGCGACCCGCCCGCCGCGAGGGCGAGCGCGAGGCCCGCTGGGTGCTGCTCGACTACATCGACATCGTGGTGCACGTCCAGCACGCCGAGGAGCGGGTGTATTACTCGCTGGAGCGGCTGTGGAAGGACTGCCCGGTGATCCCGGTGCCGGAGCCAGTCGGCGCCGCCCGGAACGGCTCTCGCCCGGCGGATCGGGGCTAGGTTGACCGCGGCCGGAGACGCCGTCGCACCTGGTAGGTGGCATCTCGGGGACGACGGCGACGTCGTTACCCTCGTGCTCTGGCGGCACGGCCAGACGACCTACAACGTGGAGCGGCGATTCCAGGGCCAGAGCGACGTCCCGCTCAACGAGGTCGGGCGTCGGCAAGCCGCGGACGCGGCCCGATACCTGGCCGCGCTCCGCCCGGCTGCGATCTACTCCTCCGACCTGAG
The DNA here is from genome assembly GCA_030041275.1 of Streptosporangiaceae bacterium. Lineage (GTDB taxonomy): Bacteria > Actinomycetota > Actinomycetes > Streptosporangiales > Streptosporangiaceae > JAJYUU01. The sequence goes on along the minus strand of JASHOE010000320.1, from coordinate 886 downwards.
CCGTGCATCGGCGACCGCCGGGGCGCTGGCCCGGCTGACCGGTCTGCCTGTGCAACTGGACAAGGACCTGCGGGAGCGCGGCGGCGGATCATGGGAGGGCCTGAGCGAGGCCGAGATCCGGGAGCGCTTCCCGGTCGAGCGGGTGACGTGGTCGCCCCCGGACGGCGAGCCAGCCGCGGCGGTCGCCGACCGGGCCAGCGGCGCGCTGTACCGGATCGCCGATAGCCTCCCCGGCGGGTCGATGGCGGTCGTGGTCTCGCACGGCGCTGCGCTGGGTATGGCCGCTGCTCGGCTGCTGGACATTCCCTGGGAGCCGCGGGTGCTCGGCCCGTTCGGCAACTGCCGGTGGTCGGTGCTGTCGCGGCGGCGGACCCGCTGGCGGCTACTCGAGCACAATGTCGGCATACTTCCCGATCCGGTGCCCGACGGCGGCGCGGACGACGAGAGCTAGCCTGCCGTTGCGTAGGGCCGCTTGAAAGCCAGTATGCTGGCTGGGTTCGACTGCGGCGGGGCGTCGCAGCAAGGGGCTATGGCGCAGCTGGTAGCGCGATTGCATGGCATGCAATAGGTCAGGGGTTCGAGTCCCCTTAGCTCCACCAGGGGTTTGTCACCCGTCTTGCAAGGGCGGAAAATGGGACGTAAGGGCTGTCCGTTGACGCCGGTGGCCGCTTGGGCGTGAAGCCCGTCCCTTAGCCTGGCCGCGGGCCTTCGTGAAGTGTCTTGCATTGTTGCCTCGAGCACGCCTGTCAGTATTTCTTGGAAGGCCCCGGACAGCCCGCCCTGTTGTGCATGACGTGCGCGGGAGGTACCGGGGATGCACAGACCGGAGGAGATCGAAGACCGGGAGGCCGAGGTAGCAGTCTCGCGGGTAGCGGCGGTCGATGTG
>JASHOE010000009.1 GCA_030041275.1 Streptosporangiaceae bacterium | reverse complement strand
CGGTGCGGACGTCGAGACCTCCGGCGCGCGGGCGGGCATCGCCACGGTGCACGACTCCGGCCTGGAGCGGGCGCACATCCTCGACGTGGCGGAGGCTGTCGGCGTGCCGTTCGCCTCGATCAGCCCGGCGACGACGGCGCGGCTGGCCGGGCTGCTCGACCCCGGGCTGAACCCCGCGAACCCGCTCGACGTCTGGGGCACCGGGGCTGGCACCCGGCAGCTGTTCGGCGCGGCGCTGCAGGCGCTGGCCGGGGACCCGGCGGTCACCGCCGTCGCGCTGGCCGTGGACTTCGTGCCCGAGCTCGACGGCGACGAGTCGTACCCGCTCGCCGTGCTGGACACGGCGGAGCGCACTGGCAAGCCGGTCGCGGTGCTCAGCAACCTCGGCAGCACGCTCGACCTCGACTGGGCAGCCGGGCTGCGGGCCAGCGGCGTTCCGGTGCTGGAGGGCACGAGATCCGGGCTGGTAGCACTCCGCCACCTGATCGACCATCCCCGGCTCGCGGCGGCGGCCGCCGCCGCGAGGGTGGCCGCCGCCGCGCCGCCGCGACACGATCCGGGTCGGCGGGCCAGGTGGACCGAGCTGCTCGCGGACGGTGAGCCAGCTCCCGGCGCGCTGCTCGACCTGCTCGCCGAGTATGGCGTGCCGGTTGCCAGGACGATCCCCGCGGCGAGCCCCGCGGCGACGGTCACCGCCGCCGCGCAGATCGGCTACCCGGTCGTGCTCAAGACGGGCGAGCCAGGGATCGCGCACAAGTCCGACGTCGGTGGCGTGCTGACCGGCCTGGCCGACCCGCAGCAGGTCGCCGCCGGTTACGCCGACCTCGCCACCCGGCTCGGCCCGCGCGTCCTGGTCTGCGAGCAGGTGCCGGCCGGGGTAGAGCTTTCCGTCGGCCTCGTCGCCGATCCGCAGCTCGGTCCGCTCATCGTGGTCGGCGCCGGGGGCGTGCTGGTCGAGCTGCTGGCCGATCGGGTCGTCGCGCTGCCGCCCGTCTCCGACGCCGCGGCCGCCGAACTGCTCGACGCGCTGCGGGTGCGGCGCCTGCTCGCGGGCGCGCGCGGCGGTGCACCGGTGGACCTGGCGGCGGTTCGGCGGGCCATCTGCGCGGTGTCCGACCTCGCGCTGGAGGTCGGTGATCGGCTCGATGCGCTCGACGTCAACCCGCTGATCTGCGGCCCCGCCCGCGCGGTCGCCGTGGACGCGCTCGCGATCGGCAGGCGCTCCGGCTGAGTCGGCACGTCCGCCCCGTTAGCCCACCGGCGGCGTGTTGCCTTCCTCGAGGACGGCGAGGTGATGGGCGAGCGTGGTCATCAGCTCGCGGGTCCGGTCCGCGCCGTGGTGTCTCGTCAGCAGGCCGGCACCGAAGCCGCGGCGGCCGTGCGGGCCGGTGCGGGTCACTTCGAGGACGTCTGGTCCCCAGCGGAACGAGGCGATGCGGGCGCTGATCGTCCCCGCGGCCGTCCGGATTTCTGCAGTTCGCGTGCGCTCGAGCGTCGCGACCGTGCTGCGCAGCAGGTCTTCCTGGTCGGCCAGGATGCGATCGCGCGCGGCCAGCCGCTCGCCGCGTAACGCGCGCCAGCGCTCGCTGCCCGGCTCGGCCCAGCCGAAGGCGGTCGCGCCGAAGTCAGGCGGGACCCGGGGTGGTGGCTCCGACAGCCCGAGGCGCTGCACCACCTCGTGCCGCCGCTGCTCGCTGCGGCGCCGGAGATACCGCTGCGCCGGGAAGGCGAAATCCAGCAGCCACCCCACGGCCGCAGTGTACGCGCCGGCCCGGAGCGCGAACGTCGGCCGGCGGACCCGACGCGCCGGCCGTTAGCCCTCGGCGCCGGCGATCGCGGTGAGCGCCTGCTGGCCGCCGACCCGCTGGCCGCGGGTCATCAGCCGGTAGCCGAGATAGCCGAGGCCCGCGACCACGAACGACATCAGCAGCATGACGGTGGCCAGCGCGTTCAGGGCCGGGCCGCCGTTACCGCCGTGCTGCGTCGAGTAGATGATCACCGACATGGGCGTGTTATTCGCGTTCGAGAACAGCAGGTCGACGATGACGAAGTCGTCGATGACGCCGGAGAAGACCAGGATCGCGCTGGCGAAGATCGCCGGGGTGAGCAGCGGCAGCAGCACGCGGCGAATGGTCTGCAGCTGCGTGCAGCCGAGGTCGGCGGAGGCCTCCTCGTACTGCCGCCCGATCGTCACCAGGCGGCCCTGCACGATGATGGCGGGCCAGCTCACGTTCCAGGTCACCAGGCCGAGCACCTCGGCCCAGTTGCCGAGTCCGATAGTGTCCAGCCCGGGCATCTTGGTGAAGATGAAGAACATCGCGACGCCGAAGATCAGCTCGGGCACGACGAACGACAGGATCATCAGGAAGTTGAAGCTGGACGGGATAACGCCGCGCCAGCGATTGATGCCGAGCGCGAACCCCACGCCGATCGGCACCGCGATCACGGTCGTCAGCGCGGACAGCTTGAGCGTCTCGAACATGGCGCTGTGCAGCTGCGGGTTGTACCAGATCGAGTTGATCTTGTCGCCCCAGTACCACCGGATCGACAGGCCCTGGTAGGTGGCCTGGGACTTGCCCTTGTTGAAGGAGAACAGCACCGCGATCGCGATCGGCGCGAGCGACCAGATCAGATACAGCCAGGTGAAGCCTTCGAGGAACCACGGATGCCGCCACGGGTTGCGCAGGAAGCGCGCCCTGGACGCCCGCCTTCCCGCGACGGAACTGACCGGCTTCGAGACGACCGTGCTGCTCATGACGCCGCCCGCGAGGCCCGGTTCGTCTGGACCACGTAGTAGATCATCGGCACGAGCAGCACCAGCAGCACGATCAGCGACAGGATGGCGCCCTGGCCGGCTGAGGGCGTGCTGAGCTGGCCCTCGATCAGGTTGCCGATCATCGAGGTGTCGCGCGCTCCGGAGAGCAGCGTGTTGGTGTAGTAGTCGCCCAGCATGGGCAGCACGGTGATCAGCATGCCGGTGAGGATCGGCTGCCTGGAGAGCGGCAGCGTGACCCGGATGAACGTGCGCGCGCGGCCGAGGCCGAGATCGCGGCCGGCCTCGAGCAGGGCGGGGTCGATCCGGTCCAGCCCTGCGTACAGGACCAGGATCAGGTACGGGATGTAGCCGTACACCAGGCCGAGGATGACCGTGTAGAAGTGGCCACCGAGCCAGTTCGGGGAGCCGAGGTGCACGAACGACAGCACCTTGTTGACGTAGCCGTTGGTCTGCAGCAGGTCGATCCAGGCCAGCATCCGCATCATGTAGCTGATCCAGAAGGGCGCGATCAGCAGCACGAGGAAGACGCCCTTCCGGCGGCCGGCGAACCGGGCCACGAAGTACGCGGCCGGGTACGCGATCACGAGGCTGAGCAGCGACGCGACCGTCACGTACCAGATGGTCCGCCAGGCGATCCAGCCGGCGAACGCCCCGGTACCGAACAGGTCGTGCCAGACGTTGCTGAGGTTGGCCGAGCTCCAGGTGAAGGGGTTGTAGACGGCGACCGGGGACTCGGTCTGCCGGTCCAGCTTGCCCTCGCCGATCGCGATCATCGCGTAGAAGGGGATGACGAACAGCACGGTCAGCCAGATGATGCCGGGTGACGCCAGCAGCACCCAGAACAGCTTGTTCGGCTGGTACGGCCGCGGCCTCCGGCCCCGGCGCCACGGGGCGGGCGCGGACGGCGCGGGCGGCGCGGGCGGGGCCTCGGCAGGCGGCTTGACGGCCATCGCTAGAGGCCGTTGCTGGCGACGAGCCAGGCCTGCTGCCAGAGCGCGTCGGCGTCGACCGGGAGTTGCAGTTCGCCGACGCCGCGGCGGAAGTCCGACCGCACCACGGCGGTGGACATCAGGCTCGGCGGCAGGATCTGTTCCTTCACGAGCAGCTCCGGGGTGATCGCGGTGAGCGGCTGCATGTAGCCGTTCCAGCTGATGTTCTCCAGCGCGACCGGCTCGTCCATCAGGTAGTTGAGGAACAGGTGCGCCAGCACGGGGTTGGACGAGGCCCGCAGCACCGTGTTGGTGTCGTTGGCGATGGGGCCCTTGCCGTCTCGCGGGAACCAGTAGCCGACCACGTCGACCGGCACGCCCTTCGGCATGTACTCCGGCGCGGCCGCCATGTCGCCCGACCAGGCGTGGTGAATCCACGTCTGCCCGGTCGGCACCTCGCTGTAGTCGTTGTTGTCGATCTGCATGTCGACCAGGTCGGCCAGCTGGAGCAGGGTCTGCCTGGACAGGTCGATCTGGGACTTGCTCGTGGTGTTGAGGTCGTAGATGTCGTTCATCATCAGCCCGAGGCTGATGCCCTCCCGGTAGTCATCCAGGATCGCGATCTTGCCCTTGTACTTGGGCTGGAAGAACATCTCCCGCCAGGCGTTCTTCATCGCGTAGGGGTTCTCGTGCACCAGGTCCTTCCGCCAGGCGATGCCGGTCGTGTAGATCGTGTACGGCACCGTGTACCGCCAGCCCCGGTCGTAGTAGGGGTCCTGGAAGTCCGGCCAGGTCTGCTGGATGTTCGGGATGTAGCTGTGATTGAGCGGCTGGATCAGCTTCGACTCGATCAGGTCGCCGAGCACGTCGATGGTGGCGCCCATCAGGACGTCGAACTTCAGCCCGCTGCGGAGCTTGGCGAGCGCCTCGTTCATGGTGTTGAACGTGGTGACCTCGACCTTGCAGTTGTACTTCTTGGCGAAGCTGTTGACGCAGGCCTGGTTGATGTAGGCGACCCAGTTGTAGACCTGCAGGGTCGCGCCGGTCTCCGGCCTGAGATTGCTCGCGATCGCGGCGTTGCCGGTAACCGGCCAGGTCACCGGGTGGTTCGGCCGGGGCAGCGGGATGTTGTTCGGGCCGACCAGGTACGAGGCGCACGCGTCAAGCAGGGTGCCACCGCCACCCGCCAGCACCGCGGCGGCGAGGCCGCGCTGCAGCGCCTGGCGCCGGGAGAGGTCTGGCCGACGGCGGGTCCCGTCTGGCTGCCAGCCCTCTCGTGGGTGCATCCGCCGCCGCCTCCCTGCCGAAAATTACCTGGTCACAATGTCCTATTCGGCGTCCGGGTGCAAGGTCTGTTGGCCAACCTGTAACGCACTTGTAGCACGGATTCAGTGGCGCCGGGATCCCACGGCAGCGGCAAACGTCCCGAAGTTGGCCACGAACCTATCGATATCCGCCTCATCGTGCTGGACTGACATGAGCCACTGCTCGATCTTGCCCCAGGGCGGCAGGAAGACCCCGCCGTTGTGCTGGAACAGCCAGTGCGCATGGCTGTAGGCGTCGCGGACCCGCAGGAAGTCGCGGAAGTTGCGGACCGGCCCGGCTGAGAACACCACGCAGCCCTTCGCCCCGACGGAGACGACCTGCGCGTTCAGGTCGTGCCGCTCGATTTCCTGCTCCAGGCCCTCAACGGCGCGCCGCCGCAGCTTCTCCAGCCGCTCGTAGGCATCGGGCGTGGCCACCTCCGTGAGCATGGCCCGGCACGCGGCCATGGCGAGCGGGTTGCCGTTGAAGGTCCCGACCATCTCGTAGTCGCCGTTCGCCACGTGGCTCATGACGTCCTCGGTCCCGCCGATCGCCGCCACGGCGACGCCGCCGCCGATCGCCTTGGCCAGGCAGACGATGTCGGGAGTCACGCCGGTCATGCCGGTCGCCCCGCAGGGACCGGCGGTCAGGCCGGTCTTGACCTCGTCGAAGGCCAGCAGGGCGCCGCGCGAGTGCAGCAGCTCCTTCAGTCCGGCCAGGTAGCCGGGGTCCGGCAGGATGATGCCGGCGTTCATCATGATCGGCTCGAGGATCATGCCCGCCACCCGGTGCTCGTTCTCGTCGAGCCGGCGGCGGACCGCTGCCAGGTCATTGAAGCCGACGACCAGCGTGAGGTCCGTGATGGCCTGCGGGATGCCGGTGCTGGCCGGGACGCTGGCGGGCGCGCCGGCCGGCCCCCGGTCGTCAGCGTCGTCGTCCGGGCACACCGAGACCTGCACCGAGTCGTGGTGACCGTGGTAGCAGCCCTCGACCTTGATGATGAGGTCGCGGCCGGTGATGGCCCGCATGAGGTGGACCGCGTCCATGGTGGCCTCGGTGCCGGAGTTGGCGAACCGCCACAGCGGCAGGCCGAACCGGCGCTGCAACTCCGCCGCCACCATGAGGGCGGTCTCGGTTGGCTGCGCGAAGTGGGTGCCGCGCTCGGCCTGGGCGCGGATCGCCGTCACGACGGCCGGGTGGGCGTGCCCCGCCAGCGAGACTCCGTAGCCGCCGTGCAGGTCGACGTAGCAGTTGCCGTCGACGTCGTAGAGCTTCGAGCCGGCGCCGTGGCTGAGCCACACCGGCTGGGGCCGGGAGATCTGCCAGCTTGACACCACGCCGCCGGCGAGCGAGCGCGCGGCCAGGTCAGCCAGCCGGGCTGACTCGGGCTGGCGGCGGACAAAGACTTGTTCCTGCTGCTCGATGATCGTGGCGAGGTCGGCCGCACTCGTGGCCATGGCTATCGCGCTCCCAGCTGACCGGGCACCGGTCGTTGACTGAACATTCAGTTTAGGAAGGGAACGGGCTAGTGACAAGGGGCCGTTTCTCGTTCGGGCGCGGCTTGCAAGCCACCGAACCGCTCGGACGAGGCTGGACGCGCACGTCAGTCTCGGCCCGGTGCGTCAGTCACACCGGGCCAGAAACCGCAGCTAGCGCCGTTAGTCGGCCGACTCCGGCCGCATCTCGGTGGTGCCCGGAATGGTGGCGTTAGGAATCGTGGTGTTGGGGATCACCGACAGCTCGGGCGTGACGTGCCGGGACGGGACCGGGAGCGGCAAGCTACGGCCGCGGCTCTGCACGGCCATCGCGCTCAGGTGGTAGGTCTCGAGCTCGGCGATGAAGTCGGGCTGGCCATAAGGCCGGCCGTCGACCACCGGACCCTGTTCCCGGTTCATGATGGCGGCGATGTCCTGGCCGCTGATCGTCCGGTAGGTCTCCAGCGCGTGTCCCACCGCGAGCACGCTGGTGCGGTTCTCTGCCAGCAGCGCGCGGGTGCGCTCGGCCAGTGTCTCGAGGCGCGCCTCGGCCCGCTTGCCGAGAGCCGTCTCGAGCACGTTACGGTCGGTGCCGTCCAGGATGGGGTGGGCCTCCTGCGGAGCCATGGTCGCGGCGATCGAGCCGATCTGGCCGCCCATGCCCCACCGGCTCTCCATGTGCAGGGAGATCGCCGTGGCCTGCTGGAGGTCGCTGCCCACGCCAGAGCTCGAGTCGCCCTCGAAGAACATCTTCTCGCCCACCAGCGAGGCGACGAACACCATGATCTCGGCGTCGAACTCGCTCCGCCACGAGGTGAACTGCTCCTCGACCGGGATCGGCTTGACGAAGCCGAGGGTCTCGCCGCCCTTCTGGATGGTGGCGGTCTCGATCTGCTTGCGCTTTTGCACCAGGTAACTCGTGACCGCGTGGCAAGCCTCGTGCAGCGCCACCGCGTGCCGCTCGCGGTCGATGTAATCGACACCCTCGGCGGGCCCGACACTCTTGGCGAGCTTGGCCCGCAGCACGTCCTGCCAGGTGATCACCGTCCGGCCGTCCCGCAGGGCGACGATCAGCGACTCGTTCACCATGTCCTTCATGGTGGCGCCGGTGGCGTACGGGGTCATGGTGGCGAGCAGGTCGAGCTGCTCATCGGTCACCTCGTGCGCGACCTTGGCGAAGTAGCCCTCGTACGTCCGCTTCCGGCCGTCCTTCGACGGATAGCCGACGTGGTAGATCCGGTCGATCCGGCCGGGCCGCAGCAGCGCCGGGTCCAGCGCGCTTGGCATGTTCGTCGCCATCACGATCAGGATCCGGTACTTCGGCGGCGGCTTGGGCTTCATGCCCAGGGTCCGCCGGACGACCCGGTTGACGAAGCCGCGCGGCTTCTTCAGGCCGGACATTTCGGTGAGCAGGGCCTGCAGCGTGCCCATGCCGCCGCCCATCATGCCGCCGCCCATGCCGGTCGGCAGGATCTGGCGGAAGATGCTCCGGCGGGGTGCTGGATCCGCCTGCGGCGCCGCCGCGAACGGCGAGTCGCCGACCAGCAGTGCCTGGCTCACAGGCGACATGTAGCTCAACCCGTGGCAGGAGCCGGACTGGGCGCCCTGGTCCGGCCGCGAGCGGTTCGCGGCGGAGCCGCGGGCCGGCCCGTAGCCCTGTGGCTGCGGCTGGCCGCCCACGCTGCCGCCCCGGCTGCCGAGCGAGTCGGCCTCGTCGAAGAAGACGATGACGCCGCCGTACCGGACCGCGAGCTTGCGCAGCCGGCGGAACAGCGACTTGACCTTGAGGATGCCGACGCCGAAGAACATGTTGATGAAGGCACCCGGATCCACGAACACGTAGGGCTTACCGGTCTCGCCTGCCATGGCCTCGGCCATCAGGGTCTTGCCGGTGCCGGGCGGGCCCCACAACAGCATGCCGCTGGGCACATAGCCGCCGTGTTCCTCGATGGACTCCGGGTCCTCGAGGAACATCATGTTCTCCTGGACCCGCTCCAGAACATGGTCCTGGCCCCAGACGTCGGCGAACCTGGTCGTTACGTCACCGGGGTTGTAAACGTCGACGCCGCCGCGGGACATGAACCAGAAGATCGCAACGAACTGTGCGACGCCCAGCAGGACGATCGCCATGACGTACAGGATGGTCGGGAGCGCGTGGATGACCGTCGCCGGAAACTGGAACAGGCCCTCCACCGGCGTGGTGTGGTAAGCCAGGCCGAGGATGAGCGACAGGACACCCAGGACGATCAGCCACTTGATGACCCGCGCGAGCCGGAAGCGGTTGTAGTCGCTCACGTGGTGGCTCAGGCGATCGGTGCCGCTGAAGAACGCGCTTGACGCCCGGTATGCGTGGCGCGAGCGCTCGGTGAGCAGGAAATACAGCTGCCGGATGACCTCGAGCCCGAGCAGCAGAACCAGCCATCGGCCGAAGCCGGAAGTCACCTGAAGTTGCTGTCGGGCCGCGTCGTTGAACCCCAGCACCGGGTCGTTCGACATCTGGTACCAGACGACGAGGAACCAGACGAGGGTGATCAGGATGATGAACTTGGACCGGTCCCAGAAGACCAGCGGCCTGCGGGTCACCCGCTCGGAGTCGCGCAAGGTATCGACCTTGCGCCGACGGCGGCGTGACCGCTTGTCAGTGGTCTTGGCTGGCCACGACATCAGGAACCTCGCACGGTGAAGGAATCGACGACTGCCTTGATCTGCGCGGCGTGCGAGGCAAAGCAGCCTTGATAGCACTGCACCAGAAGCAGGTACAGCTTGGTGGTGTTGCTGTTGGTCAGCACGGTCTGGTCAAACGCGTCGGGCTGGCCGTTGATGTCGTACTCGAAGAGCTCGTTAATGCCACGGACGCCATTCGACGTGATCGTGGAGCTCGCCACGAGGTCGAAGCCGGTGAGATGCTCGCCTGCGGCGGCAGCCTCCTGCCGCGCCTCGGAGGTCACCGGGAACAGCAGGTCCCGCATGTAATCGAAGGACAGCGCGGCGCGCAGCGAGTCCCGCAGGCTCTGCACGCTCGCGTACACGACCGGGGTGTTGGAGCCGGTCAGCAGCGACGTGAGGGCTGGCTTGGCGGCGTCGGCGTAGGCGCGCGACCAGACAAACGAGCCGCCAGCGGATCCGGCGGCCGAGTTGGAGAGGTAGGCGCTCTGCACCTCGGCTAGCTTTGCCGGGTCCACCTGCTGCCAGCTCGTCGGCACCTTGAAGTACGCGTGGTCGGCGTTGTCCGCTGCGTAGGTATAGCTAGGGGCTCCGCACCCCGCGAGCAGCGCTAGCGCGGCTCCTGCGGAGAGCACCGCGACCGCGGTCCGGCGGAGCTGCCGCATTGATTGGCCTTCCTGTCCGAGCAAGCCGCCAGCCCCCGGCCGGCCGCAGGCCTTCTTCCGAGTATGTGTTGCCGCGTAGGACAGCTTCAACCCCGGCGTAAACATCAGGGACCGGTGTGCCGCATGTGACTAAACACTAGCGCCGCCAGCCGCCAGCCCAACAGAAACAATCCGAGAAAGCCCAGCGTGACGGCGATGAACGGGACCGCGGTTCCTTGCCCGGCCGCCACCCTGATGGCCATGCCCGCCGCGGCGGCGCCGAGCCACGCGCCCAGCCCGGCAGGCCGAATCGCGGCGGGGTGCCGCCAGTACCGCACCACGGCGAGCCCGATGACGAGTCCCGCCAGGAATGGCCAGGCGGTGTACCAGAGCCCGGCCGCGCTGTCGCCATCGTGATGAGTGTGCCGGCCGATCGCCACGAACGCGACCACGCAGCACGCGTCGGCAAGCAGGGCGAGGACTACGGACGGGCGCACCCGGTCACGGTACCCGAGCGCCGCAAGGGCGGGGTGAGGGCTGCCGGCGGGCGCGCCCGGTCACCGCACGCGAGCGCCGCAAGGGCGGGGAACGGGCGCAAAGTGGCTGGTCTAGGCTCTTTGTGATGCCGACCCTGTTGCTGGTCCACCACACGCCGTCACCGGCGCTGCAGGCGATGTTCGAGGCCGTTGTGGACGGGGCGCGGACTGACGAGGTCGAGGGTGTCGACGTCGTCATCCGGCCCGCGCTCACCGCGAGCGAGGTCGACGTGCTGGCCGCGGACGGCTATGTGCTGGGCACCCCCGCCAACATCGGCTACATGTCCGGCGCCCTCAAGCACTTCTTCGATGGCGTTTACTACCCGTGCCTCGAGGCCACGAGGCGGCGCCCGTTCGGTCTCTACGTGCACGGCGCCAGTGACACCTCTGGCGCGGTCCGGGCGGTGGAGTCGATCACGAACGGTCTCGGGTGGCAGGCGGTCCGGCCGCCGGTGACCGTAGTCGGGCCGCCCGCCAAGGCAGACCTGGAGGCGTGCTGGGAACTCGGCGCCCTGCTCGCCGCCAAGGTCGCGGGGGAGCTAGCCGGGTGATCGTCAGTGTCACGCTCAACCCCGCCGTGTACGTGGACTACGCGGCGGAGGCGGTACGGCTGGGCGAGGCCAATGAGATAGCCAAAGCGCGGCACCACGTCGGCGGTCGCGGACTCGCGGTTGCCCGGCTGCTGCACACGTTCGGCCACGATGTCACCGCGGCCGGGCTGGCGGGCGGCTCGGCTGGCGAGCTGATCCGGGCCAGCCTCGCGAGGACCGGTGTTGCCACGATGTTCACGAGGATCAGCGCGGAGTCGCGACGGGTCGTGCAGATCCTAGACGCGGAGTCCGGCCTGACAACGAGCTTCCGCGAGCCCGCGCCGTACATCACCACCGAGGAACTCGGCCGGCTCGCCGCCGACTACCGCGGGCTACTCGACGGCGCCACCGCGATCGTGCTGTGCGGCAGCCTGCCCGTCGGCCTGCCCGTGGAGATATACGGGTCGCTCACCAGTTACGCCGCGGAGGCCGGCGTTCCAGTCGTGCTCGCCACCAGTGGCGGCGCGCTGGCGCACGGGGCGGCTCGTGGCCCGGCGCTCGTGATCCCGGACCAGGCCAGCGAAGCTGCCGGGCTGGAGACCGGTGCCCTGCTGGACGCGACAACCGGGAGTGCCACCTCCGTGGTGTTGGCGACCGATCGCGGGGTTCAGGCCCGCACCCCGGAAGGTCAGTGGCTGGCCGAGGTTGGCACGGCCCCGGTGCTCGCCGCGCGCCGATCGCAGCCGGCCGAATCGGAGCTGGACGGGTTCCGAGACGGCCTCGTGGCGGGGTTCGTGCCCGGTATCGCGCTCGGCTGGTCCTGGCCGGAAATGCTCACGCACGCGCTGGCGCTCGCCGCATCGGCGTCCCCGGACGGTGAGGTTGATCTGGCCGGCTACGAGGCGCTGCTGCCCGAGGTGTCGGTGACCGGGCCCAGATCAGACTGAGGCACCGCCCGCAGCACCAGCAGCAAGTTCCAGGTCACGACCTCGCGCAGGCCGGGCACTGTGAGCACGAATCTGGTCCAGCGCGGGTAGTAACGCGGCACTGCCTCGAGGACGACGACGTCAGTGCGAGACCGCACGCTGCGCAGCGTCGGACCCACGTGCAGCGGAAACAACCCCGTTCCTGGCTTGTTCTTGGGTGGCCGGTGCATCCGCCGGGCGTAACGCCGCTCCGCGTAGCCTGCGCCGAGGTAGTGCCAAGGTGACAGCTCGTGACCGCCCCACGGCGAGTACCAGTTGGTGAAGGCCAGGTAAATGACGCCGCCCGGCCGCGTGACCCGGATCATCTCGGCCAGCATGCGGGCCGGGTCCCGGACGTGCTCGAGCACGTTAGAGGAAAAGCACACGTCGACAGCGCCGTCGGCGACCGGCAGTCGCATGCCGTCACCGTGCACAGCGCCGACCGGAGGCGTGCCGCTGGCCCGGAGCTCGGTGGCGTCAGGCTCGACGAGCAGGCAGCGCGCACCTCGGGCCCGGAACGCCGTGCTGAAGTGACCCGGGCCGCCGCCGATGTCCACCACGGTTCGGCCCGCCAGGTCGGTGTGGCGGGCGACCTGGGTGACCGAGTCAGTGGCCAGTTCCCGGTAGAAGCGGGCGGGCTCGGACTGCTCGCGAAGGAACAGCCGGAACAGCCGCACAGTCCGGCTCACCGCGTCCTCCCGGTGCTCAGATTTTGCCCGCAAAGCTACAGTGTCGGCCAGAGATGGCGGAGGTGAGTGGGCGCCCATGGCCGCGGCGGCAGGCAGCGTAAGCAAAGCCCGGCCGCGCTCGAGAGATCCGGCGAGTCGGCTCCCCGCGTCCGCCCTGGCGACGGCCAGCGCTGCGCTGGTCGGCCTCGTCCTCGGGGCGCTCGCGATCGGCCCTGGCCTGCGACCTGGCTATCTGCTCGGCTACGACATGGTGTTCGTGCCCGCGCCGCGCTTTGACGCCACCATGTTCGGCCTGACCGGAACGCTGCCACGGGCCGTGCCGAGCGACGCCGTCGTCACCGCGTTCGCACAGGTGCTGCCCGCCGACGTGGTACAGAAGTGCGTGCTGCTGGCGATCTTCGTGCTGGCCTGCGCGGGGGCGGCGCGGCTGCTCGACGGGCAGCCGTGGCCGGCCAGGCTGGCGGCGGGCGTGTTCTACGCGTGGAACCCGTACGTGGCGGAGCGGCTGCTCATCGGTCAGTGGGCGCTGCTGCTCGGCTACGCTGGGCTGCCCTGGGTGCTCGCCGCGCTGACCCGGTGGCCACCGGGTGCGAGCGCGCCAAGGCGGGCCGCGTGGCTGCTCGTCGCGCTGCTGCCCGCGGCGGTGAGCGGGTTTGCCGGGATGCTGATCTCCGCGCTGATCGCCGTGCCTGCCGCGGCCCTGCGGCCAGGCTCGTGGCGGCACCGAGCGGTGGTGCTGGGAGCGACGGTGGGGTTGCTGGTGCTGCTCAGCCTGCCGTGGCTCATTCCGTCGCTGACGCGGCCGGTGGCGAGCAGTCCGGTCGGTGCGGCGCTGTTCGCCTCTCGGGCCGACACCCCGTTCGGGACGATCGGCAGTGTCCTCATGCTCGGCGGCGCGTGGAACGCGCAGACGGTTCCCGCTGGCTACGCCGGCGGCTTGACGGCGTTCTGGCTTTCTCTCGTGGTCATCGGGCTGGCGGGGTTCCTGCTGCGCGGTCTAGGGCGCTGGCCCGGCGCCGGGCCAGCCGCCGTGGTGGGCCTTGTCCTCGCGCTGCTCGGTGCGTTCGGTGCAGGGCTCCGCGTGCTCGAGTGGGCTATCAGGATGTCCGGCGTGTTCGCCGTGTTGCGCGACGGTCAGCAATTCGTGGCGCCGCTCGCGGTGGTCGAGGCGGTCGGGTTCGGCCTGGCGGTGAGCTGGGTGCTGCGATCACCCCGGCCCGCGATCGTGCGCGAGGGGCGGGCGGCGCTCGCCGCCGCGCTCCTCATCGCGCCAGTACTGTTCCTGCCGGGGCTCGCCTACGGGGCGGCCGACCGGCTGCGGCCGGTCCAGTACCCGGCGAGTTTCCTCGCGGCCCGGCGCATCATGACCGCCGATCCGCGGCCGGGTAGCGCGTTGCTGCTGCCGTGGGCGTC
>JASHOE010000319.1 GCA_030041275.1 Streptosporangiaceae bacterium | reverse complement strand
GAGGGCGTTGCGGCTGGCCGCATCGTCGTGCACCCGAACCGGACCATCGCCCGGCTGCTCGCCGACGGCGGAAAGCCGGCCGCTGAACTGGACGACGGCACGCTGCTCCCCGCCGACCTCATCGTCTGCGCGACTGGGTTCATCCAGGACGTGCCCTTCCTACCTGCCGACGTGACCCGGCGTGTACTCGATGAGCGCGGCAATTTCATGCTCTACCGGCAGATCCGCCCGGTGGACGTGCCCCGCCTGTACTTCAACGGGTACAACTCCTCGTTCTTCAGCCCGCTCAACGCCGAGATAGCCGCAGTCTGGATCGCCGCGGACCTGGCGGGCGCGGTCGCGATGCCCGAGCCGGCCGAGATGCGTCAGCAGGTTGCCGACCAGCTCGCCTTCATGGACGTCGCCACCGACACCCACCACTGCCGCGGCGGGAAGATCATCCCGTTCTCCCTGCACAATGTCGATGAGGTGCTCGGCGACCTCGGCGTCAATATCAGCGCCGCGGTCCGCGCGTGGCACTGGCTCATGCCGGTCGACCCCGCGGCATACCGCGACATCACTCCCACGGTCCTCAACCGCTTGCCGCGCGTCGGGTCGGCGCCCGCTCCTGAACCGGTGCCCGGCCCGTCACATGCCAGGTAGCCGACAGCGGGAGCCGGTTCCGCGGAACGGGAACCACGATCCGCGGGAGAGCTTGGCTGACTGCCGGCCTGATATGAGGATGGCCTACCCGCCGGGACGCGGCGGGTAGGCCATGCTCTTTCCGTCTAGGGACTCGATGACCGAAGCCGAGATGCGCAATGAATGTCCCGGCTTGCCACAGAGAGATCTACTCTGGCCTGGTGCTTGACTTGAGCGACCTCGATCTGGAGGAGATCGGCAACGCGCTGGCTGACCAGACCGACTACGAACACCAGTGGCTGATCAACCCGCAGACCGGGGAGATCGTGTACTGGACATCTGACACCGGCATCGACGGCCAGACACCAGTCGACCTCGACGAACTGGACCTGATCGGGATTCACCCACTGCCATCATGGGTCTGGTACCAGGACATGGCCGACTTCGCCGAAGCCATCACCGATGAACACGCCGGGCGCAGGCTGACACGGGCCATCCAAGGCAAAGGCGCCTTCCGCCGGTTCAAGGACGAGCTCCACGAGGAGTACCCGGACCTCCTGCCCGCGTGGTACGCATTCGGCGACACCCGTGCCAAGCGCCGGGCTGTCCAGTGGCTGGCCGACAACTCACTCATCGACGACGGTGCTGCCAGCCGATTTCAGGCCGGCCACCCAGACCCCGAACTACCCTGACCTAACAGGACCCCACCCTGTCTACCAGGCAGCCGGATAGCGGATGCCCAGCCGGTCAGGATGCGCGAGAGTACGCGGCTGTTCGGGACTGCATGAGGCGCTGACGGCTATCGTCGATGCCGCAGATCTCCGCTTCGTGGGCAGGCGTCAAGCCCGTTCCACCACGCATCGTGGCAGACCCCACCCGGCTCGAGTCGCTGACGCTGACCTCGTCGGCAACTGGCACCGCGCTGGCTCCGGCACCCAGGCGATTACCGGGGGGCGTTTCCCCGGGCTCGCGTCCGGATGCCCGATGACAACTGTGCATTGATGATCCGCCGGGTTATTGGGAAGCAGCTGACGGGCCGCGGCGCGGAGCGCCGCATGCGATGACCGCAAGGCCGGGATTGCGTCCTGGCCTTGCGGTGCTGGTGCTGTTCGAGGTTGCGCGGGTCAGGAGTTGCCGCCCATCTGGTTGTTGCCGTGGACCAGGTAGTTGTCCAGGGCCTTCTGCGTGGCGGCGTTCATGGTGCCGGTCTGGGGGAGGCCCGCCTGGCGCTGCAGGTCCTTAATCGCAGCGATGGTCTGCGGGCCCATCAGGCCGTCGACCGGGCCCTCGTAGTAGTTCAGCTGGCCGAGCTCCCGCTGCAGCTTCATCACTGACGCTGACGGGGTAACGGCCGGAGTTGCCGGCTGCACCGGGGTGGTGGGCTGAGCCGGGTTCGCGGCCGGGACCGAGGTGGAGGCGGCGGGCGCCGGGGTGCTAGTACTGGTGTTGTGGGTCAGGCCGACCACGGCCAGCACGATCAGGGCGGCGGCGATGACGATGCCGATGACGATGGCAATGATCCGGTACCCCGAGCCATTACCGCCTTGGCGAGGGGCGCGGCGGCCGGCGGCGGGCTGGCCGTGGGCGTAGGTGTCATCGGTGTGGGTGTGCTGGGTGTCGAACTGGGTGCTCATGGCGGATTCTCCGTGTTCTGCTACTTGTCAGGTGCTGATAAAGCCAGCATCGCTATCGCCGCGAGCAAACTCCCTAGAGAAACTCCCTAGTTCCCTCTCCCTAGCGACCACCAGCATCTCGGCTCGCTGTCGTCTGGAATGTGACCACGTCTTGCTCGTGTACTTGAGCGTGTCGAGGACCGCGCCCGCCGAATTGCCAGAGAGCTATGAGCTATATGAGTGATGCCTTACGGCTTCAGTCGTGCCAGATGGCAGCAGCCATGGCCAGCAGCCACTGAGCGACACGGGCATAGACACCCTCGTTGGTCCTGCCGCCGTGGCGTTCGGCGTCGAGCTGGCCCACAACGATTGTCTCGGCACATACTCGGCAGGTCCTTTAGAGGTGTGGCTGACCTGCGGTCACGTCCTCGTGACGGCCACACGATGCAAGGAAGCTCGATAAGCGCTGTGCACATCGAGCGGACGGCGCACCTGGTTCGGCCAGGTCACGTTTCCGCAGATCAGAGATGAAGGGTGGTCAGGGGCGGGGTCGAACCACCGACCTTCCGCTTTTCAGGTCAACCGCGCCGAGCGTTATGCAGACCTGCAAAAACAGATGTCAATGAGGAGCGGAACCGCGCTAGTCGGAAGGTGCAATATCCACGCTAACAGGACACAGCACACCCCGCTCGCCGGGCAGGACAGCAACCCCAGGACCACGCCGACCGTCCTTAGCGCGATCATGACCGCCACCCAGCCGGCGGTCAGCGAGGCCTGTTACTGCACCCCGCGCTAACCGCGGCACTCCGCAAGCCAGCGACTCTGGATGACGTCACGAGCGTCGGCACCGCTGCGGCCAGGAGAGGTCCCCCGTTTCGATCCGGCGGGCGGTAACTGCCAGCCATTGCCTGTCGTGGTCTAGCCGGGCCAGGAGGTAGTGAACCTCGATCATGTGGACTTCGGAGGCACGTGCCTCGTCGAGGGCGGCTCGAAGGCGCCGGGTTTCGTCGGCGACCGCAGTCGCCCGCGCGCGAAGGGCCAGGGCCGCGCGTTCGGGAGGCATGATCGAGAGGTAGGCCAGCGCGGTCATGTAGGAGGAGCCTCCCGTGAGGTCGCCACCGCGGATCTCGCCTTCGACGCGTTCCGCCAGCGCGGCTGAGCCTGCGGCAGTAGCGCTTAGTACCTCATGCTCCGCGTCCTGCTCGGTTTCGGCCCACTGCAGTGTCTTGAGGGTCTCGAGGAGGGTGTAAACGGTTGCGTTGCGCACTCGCAGGTAGGGATAACGGTGCCGGAGTTCGGCGAAGATGGCGTAGGGATGCCGAGGCTGCTCGATGAGCAGCCCAAGGATCGGCAGGAGCAGCGGGTTGTCGAGAGCGCTCTTGGGCACGCTGCGATCCTAG
>JASHOE010000045.1 GCA_030041275.1 Streptosporangiaceae bacterium | reverse complement strand
TGACGATCGCGCTGGCGGGCGGTCCCGACGGCGCAGCCGGTCCGGTTGCCGCGAGCCCCGCGGTAGACCACGTGCTGCTGGCTGCGTCCGCCGATCCGCTCATCGTCAAGGAAGTGCAGGTGACGGCGTATCACGTGCTATGGGAGCTGGTCCACGTCTTCTTCGAGCAGCCGGGCGTGCTCGGCCCTGGGGTGATCACATGACCGGCGCTGCGACCGATCCCATCCGACGGGCAGCGCCCGAGTGCCTCGAAGAGGTGTGCGTCACCTGCAGCGACACCGCGGTCGCGGTCACGGTCGTCACGATGCTTGACGGCGACCTCGCCATCGTCGACACGGGCGCAGGCCGCGAGGAGGTCAGCGTGGCCCTCGTCGACGCCAGCCCCGGCGACATCATATTGGTGCACGCCAAGGAGGCCATCGCGGTCCTGAGGGGTGATCACGATGACGCAGCCCGGTGACCCCGGGGCAGCGCAGGACCCGATGGAGTCGCTCTACCCGTTCCTGTACGCCAGCAGCGTCGACCTGACTGGCGTCCTCGACCAGGTGCGCACGTCGACCGTTGCGAAGGCTCAGGAGATCATCGAACTGCGCGAGACGATCGCGGCCAGGGATGGCGACCGCCTCGCCCGGTGCGCCGCCGAGTGCGCCAGCCGGTTCGCCGCGGGCGGGCGGCTGCTCGCGTTCGGCAACGGTGGCAGCGCCACCGACGCACAGGCGATCACCACGCTGTTCCTGAACCCGGAAGGCGACGCGCCGCCGCTGCCCGCGCTCAGTCTCGCCAGCGATCCGGCGGTGCTGACCGCGCTCTGCAACGACGTCGGCGTCGAGGTCGTGTTCGCCCGGCAGGTTGCCGCTTTCGGCCGCCAGGGTGACATCGCCGTCGGGTTGTCCACCAGCGGGAACTCCGAGAATCTGCTGCGGGCTTTCGACGAGGCCAGCAGGCGCGGGCTGCTGACCATCGGGATCGCGGGCTACGAGGGCGGGAAGATGGCCGAGCTGGCCAGCATCGACTATCTCTTCGTCGCGCCATCCTCGTCGGTGCACCGGATCCAGGAGGCCCAGACCACGATCTACCACGTGCTGTGGCAGCTCACGCTGCGCGCGCTGGACACCGCCGGAGTGGGGTCATGACGGGGCGCGTGCTCGTGGCGGGCCTGGGCAACATCTTTCTCGGTGACGACGGCTTCGGCGCCGAGGTCGCCCGCCGCCTGGCCGACATGGACCTGCCGGACTGGGTGCAGGTAGCCGACTACGGGACGAGCGGCATGCACCTGATGTACGACCTTGCCGACGGCTTCGAGACGGCGATCCTCATCGACGCCGCACCGCGCGGCGGCGAGCCAGGCACGGTCTACCTGCTCGAGCTGGACCCCGCAGCGGGCCCCGGAGCCCCGGACGGCGGGGCACCGGAACCGGCGATCAGCCCGTTCTTCGACGCGCACGGCATGCAGCCCGATGTCGTGCTCGGCATGCTCAGCGTGCTCGGCGGCCACGCCCGGCGGATTCTCGTCGTGGGCTGCGAGCCCGCCAGCACCGACTACGGAATCGGGCTCAGCGAGCCGGTGGCTGCCGCTGTCGGCCCCGCCGTGACGATGGTGACGGACCTGGTATCGGCGCCGGCCGCCGCGACCGAGTCGTGAAGGAGTGATCGCATGTGCCTCGGCATTCCCGGTGAGGTGGTCGAGATCCTGCCCGGACAGGGCGACCTCGCGAAGGTAGACGTCAGCGGAGTGCGGCGAGTGATCAATATCGGCCTGCTCGCCGCCGAGCAGGTGGTGCCCGGTGACTGGGTGCTGATCCACGTCGGCTTCGCCCTCTCGAAGATCGACGAGGAGGAGGCCGCCGCCGCGCTGGACTTCCTGGAAAGCATCGGGCAGGCCTACGAGGACGAGCTGGCCGCGCTGGCCGAGTCCAGGATCGAGTAGGGGGGCGAGCATGCGATTCGTCGATGAGTTCCGCGACGCCGACAAGGCGCACGCGCTCGCGGCCAAGATCACCGCCCTCTGCGAGCCCGGCCGGCAGTACAAGCTCATGGAGGTGTGCGGCGGCCACACCCACACCATCTACAAGCACGGCCTGGAGGATTATCTGCCGGAGCAGATCACCCTGGTCCACGGGCCGGGCTGCCCGGTCTGCGTCATTCCCATGGGCCGGGTCGACGACGCGATGGCGCTGGCGAACCGACCAGACGTGATCATGACGTCATTCGGCGACATGATGCGAGTGCCGGGCAGCCAGGGGTCTTTCTTCGATGCCAAGGCCCGCGGCACGGACATCAGGATGGTGTACTCGCCCCTGGACTCGCTGAAGATTGCCAGGCAGAACCCGGACAAGCGCGTGGTCTTCATGGCCATCGGCTTCGAGACGACGGCGCCGTCGACCGCGATGACGGTGCTCCGCGCGGCCGCCGAGGGCCTGACCAACTTCTCTGTCTTCTGCAACCACGTGACGATCATCCCGGCCATCAAGGCCATCCTCGACTCACCAGATCTGCGGCTCGACGGCTTCATCGGTCCCGGCCACGTGTCCACCGTCATCGGCTGCAGACCGTACGAGTTCATCGCCCGCGACTACGGAAAGCCCGTCGTGGTGGCCGGCTTCGAGCCGCTGGACATCCTCCAGTCGATCTACATGCTGATGCTCCAGCTGTCCCGCGGGCAGTCAGCGGTGGAGAACCAGTACTCTCGGGTCGTTCCCTGGAATGGGAATGAGGTTGCCCTGCGGGCCATCGGCCAGACGATGGAGCTGCGACCGTACTTCGAGTGGCGCGGCCTGGGCTTCATCTCGCACTCGGCCCTGAAGGTGCGCGAGGCTTACGCGAGCTTCGACGCGGAGACGCTGTTCTCCGTGCCAGGTGTCCGGGTTGCCGACCCCAAAGCCTGCCAGTGCGGCGAAGTGCTCAAGGGCGTGCTGAAGCCGTGGGAGTGCAAGGTCTTCGGCACGGCGTGCACGCCTGAGACGCCGATCGGAACCTGCATGGTGTCACCCGAGGGCGCCTGCGCTGCCTACTACAACTACGGGCGCCTCACCCGGCACCGCGTCACCGAGGCAGGCGTCCAGTGACCGCCGGTCAGGACGCGCCCAGCGCGGGCTGGGTGGAGGAAGCGCTTCGTGAGCACGGACGCGCCGAGGAGGCTGCTCGGTTCGAGCATCGCGGCTCGCCCCAGCCCCTGCCCGGCACGGTCCGGGAAGAACTCGTGCTCGAGCGGATCGACCGGGCGCGCCGAGCCCGGCCGCGCGTCAGGGAAGATCGCATCACGATGTCGCACGGCGCCGGCGGGAAGGCGACGCAGACACTGATCGAGGCCGTGTTCCTCGACGCATTCCGCAACCCGCAGCTCGAGTCCCTCGAGGACGCGGCCAGGCTTCAGCTGGCGGCCGGCACCCTCGCCTTCACCACCGACTCCTACGTGGTCTCCCCGCTGTTCTTTCCGGGCGGCGACATCGGCGACCTCGCCGTGAACGGGACGGTCAACGACCTGTCCATGGCCGGCGCGGTGCCGCTCTACCTGTCGGCGGGCTTCATCCTGGAGGAGGGCTTCGAGGTCAGCAGCCTGATCGCGATCACTGCCTCGATGCAGGCGGCCGCGCAGCGAGCTGGCGTCCGCATCGTGACGGGCGACACCAAGGTCGTGGAGAAAGGCAAAGCCGACGGCTGCTACATCAACACCGCCGGAGTCGGCGTCATCGCGCAATCGGTCGACCTCGGCGTCGCGCACGCCAGGCCCGATGACGTGATCATGGTGTCGGGCCCGATCGGCGACCACGGCGTCACGATCATGCTCGCCCGCGGCGAGCTCGACATCGAGGCGGACGTGATCTCCGACACCGCGCCGCTCAACGGCCTGGTGGCCGACCTCCTCGCCGCGGCACCCGGCGTACGCGCGCTCCGCGATGCGACCAGGGGCGGCGTGGCCACGATTCTGAACGAGATCGCCGCGGCCGCCGGAGTCGGCGTCCTCGTGTCCGAGGACGACATTCCCGTCAGAACCGAGGTGCGTGGCGCCGCCGAGCTGCTCGGGATCGATCCGATGTACGTGGCGTGTGAGGGCCGGCTCGTCGCCGTGGTGAGCCCGGACAGCGCGGATCAGGCGCTGGCCGCGCTGCGTGCACACCCGCAGGGTCGCGAGGCCGCCATCATCGGGCGGGTCACCGCGGGTCCGGCCGGGCTCGTCCAGCTCAAGACCGCGTTCGGCGGCACCCGGATCGTCGACCTGCTCGTCGGCGACCCGCTGCCAAGGATCTGCTGACCGGCGCCGAAAGCGAGCGACGTCGATGCACGAGCTAGCCATCACCGAGAGCCTGGTAGCCGCGGTAACCGAGCGGCTGCCCGGCAGGAAGGTGACGTGTGTCCAGCTCGAGATCGGCGCGCTGTCCGGAGTCGTGTCCGACTCGCTGCGGTTCTGCTTCGATCTGGTGACGGAGGGCACTGACTTGGAGGGGTCCACACTCGAGATCACCGAAACCGCCGCGTGGTGCCGGTGCGCGGCGTGCGCGGCCGACTTTCAGCCCGACGGCCCCTTCCTGCTCTGCTCCTGCGGGAGCGCTGAGGTGACCGTCGTGTCCGGACAGGATCTGAAGATCGCCGCAGTGCGGGTGGCGTGAGATGTGCGCAACGTGTGGCTGCACCACCGACCTCGAGCCGGTCCATGAGCCTGACCACGCTGGGGAGCATGACCACGCCGGGCCGCACGTGCACGCTGACGCCGGCAGCTCGCTGGCTGGTGCGGGCGGCGACCGGACCGTGCTGCTGGCGCAGAAGGTGCTGGCTCGCAATGACGAGCTCGCGGCGGCGAATCGTGCCTGGCTGGCCAGCCACGACGTGTTTGCCGTGAACCTGATGAGCTCGCCGGGATCCGGGAAGACAACGCTGCTGCAGCGAACCGCCGCCGCGATCTCCGGTTCGGTGCAGATCGGCGTCATCGAGGGTGATCAGGAGACGGCTCTGGACGCCGACCGAGTACGCTCCGCCGGCTGCCGCGCTGTGCAGGTGAATACCGGCGCCGGGTGCCACCTCGACGCAGCGATGGTCGCCCGCGCGCTGCGCGAGCTGCAGCCAGCCAGCGGCAGCCTCGTCGTGATCGAGAACGTCGGCAACCTCGTCTGCCCAGCCCTGTTCGACCTTGGCGAGGCAGCGAGGGTGGTGCTCGCGTCCGTCACCGAGGGCGCGGACAAGCCGATCAAGTACCCGCACATGTTCCGGCACGCCGACCTCGTCCTCGTCACGAAGCGAGATCTGCTGCCGTACGTCGACTTCGACATGGCCCGGTTCCGCGCAGATCTGAAGGCCGTCAGTCCCCGTGCCACGGTGACCGAGATCTCCGCCGTCAGCGGGGACGGGATGCAAGAGTGGCTGGACTGGCTGGACTGCCGAGCCGATCGCGCGCACCAGCCACCACGGCCTGACCCAGGCTGATCCCGCCGTCGTTGCACGGCACCCTGGCGTGCAGCAGCACGCGGAACCCGCGCGCTTCCAGCCTGTCCACCGTCTGGCGGAGCAGCAACAGGTTCTGGAACACCCCGCCCGACAGCGCGACGGCGGACAAGCCGGTCCGGTCCCTTATCTGGGCGCAGCAGTCCTCGATCAGGGCTGCGACGCCCCCGTGAAACCGTGCCGCCACCGTCTGACGCGGAACGCCCGCCGCCAGATCAGCGCACATTGCCCGGATCAGATCGACGCCGTCAGCAAGAATCGGCTCGCCCAGCTCACCCAGCTCGCCCAACTCGCCCGGCTCGCCCGCGTGGACGGCAGCCCGGTAGGCCGTCTGCTCATCCGGGTCGGCTAGCTGCTCGAGCTCGATCGCAGCCTGCCCCTCGTAACTGATCGCGTCGCGGACGTCGAGAATAGCGGCGGCCGCGTCGAAGAGCCTGCCAGCGCTGGACGTGAACGGCGAGTTGACGCGACGACGTGCCATCGTCTGGACGGCGTGCCACAGCCGCTCGTTCCGCTTGACCACGCCGAGGGCCATGGCGCTGTCGCCGGCCGGGTACGCGACATCGAGGTAGGCAGCAGCCATCCGCCACGGCCGGGTGATCGCGGCAGTGCCACCGGGCAGCGGAACCGGCAACAGATGAGCCGCCCGCTCGAAGCCGGTCAGGTCGGCGATCAGGAACTCTCCGCCCCAGATCGTCCCGTCGGCGCCATAGCCCGTGCCGTCGAAGGCCACCCCGATGACCGGACCCGGCTCGCCGTTGTCAGCCATGCAGGAGGCGATATGCGCGTGGTGGTGCTGCACAGGGCATAGCGCGAGCTCGCCCGGCCCGGCACCGGGCGGCGCACCCGGCAGGCCGGACTCGGCGAGCTGGAGAGCGAACTTGGTCGAGAGATAGTCGGGGTGCAGATCATGCGCGATCACCCTCGGGCTGATCTCAAACAGCCGGCTGAAGTGCGTCACCCCCTCGGTGAAGGAGTGCAGCGTCTCAGCGTTCTGAAGGTCGCCGATGTGATGGGAGATGAACGCGCGGTCGTCTTTCGCCAGGCAGAACGTGTTCTTCAGCTCGGCGCCACAGGCCAGCACCGGCCGCAGGAACGGCGCCGCGACCGGCATCGGCTCCGGTGCGTAGCCGCGGGATCGGCGTACCAGCCGCTCCCGGTTGCCGAATACCCGGACCACGGAGTCGTCTGCCCGCACGTGGATCGGCCGGTCGTGACTCAGGACCGCGTCCGCGATGCCAGCCAGCCTGGACCGGGCATCGTCGTCAAGGTAGGCGATCGGTTCGTCGGACACGTTGCCGCTGGTCAGCACCAGCGGACCGCCCACGGCCGCGAGGAGCAGGTGGTGCATGGCTGTGTACGGCAGCATGACGCCCAGCTGCCGGTTGCCAGGAGCCACCGCGGCTGCGACGTCGGCGCCGTCTCGTCGGGGCAGCAGCACGATCGGCCGCCGCGCGCTGGTCAGCGCCTCCGCGGCCGCCTCGTCGATCACGCACAACAGGGATGCCGTCGCGACGTCCGCGGCCATGAGCGCAAACGGCTTGTCCTCCCGGTGCTTGCGGCTGCGCAGCGCCGCCGCGGCCGTTTCGCTCGCGGCGTCGCACGCCAGGTGATAGCCACCAAGGCCCTTGACGGCGAGCACCCGGCCGCTGTCGAGCAAGGCGGCAGCCGCCAGCAGCGGATCCCCGTCCAGCGCGGCACCATCCGGCCCGGCCAGCATCAGGCGCGGACCGCACACCGGACAGCACGTCGGCTGGGCGTGGAAGCGGCGGTTCGCCGGGTCGTGGTACTCCGCCGCGCACTGCGCGCACATCTCGAAGGAGGCCATCGTGGTCAGGGCCCGGTCATAGGGCACGTCCTTGACGATGGTGAGCCTCGGCCCGCAGTTGGTGCAGTTGATGAACGCGTACCCGAAGCGCCGGTCCGCGGGGTCCGCGAGTTCACGCAGGCAATCGGCGCACGTCGCGGCGTCCGGCGACACCAGCACGCGGCGCGGTCCAGCGGGGTCGCTGGGCGCTACCTCGAACCCGGCCGCACCGGTCGGCGGCACCGGTGTCGTCGTGACGCGGTCAATCCTCGCCAGCGGCGGCGCGTCGCGCTCCAGCCTGGCCAGGAACTCGGCCACGGCAGGCTCGGGCCCCTCGACCTGAGCGAACACGCCGTCGGTGTCGTTGCCCACGAGCCCGGCCAGGCCGAGGCTGGTCGCCAGCGAATAGACGAACGGGCGGAATCCGACGCCCTGGACGATGCCCTGGACCCGGACCGCCATCCGCACCCGAGTGCTCACGGTCGCCATTGTCGATCCTCACGAGGCAGTCGTGCCACGTCGGGCCGCGCTGCGGTGAGTCGACCCGAGTCCACTCGCCTCGTGACATGCTTGGCCGCGAGGCGAGATGAAGATCCTGCACACCAGCGACTGGCACGTCGGCAAGGTGCTCAAGGGCCGCGACCGGTCCGACGAGCACGAGGCGGTGCTGCGTAGCATCGTCGGTTCCGCGCGGGCAGCCGACGTCGATCTCATCCTCATAGCTGGTGACCTGTTCGAGACGGCGGCGCCGAGTCCGAGGGCGCAGGGGCTGGTCATGCGGACGCTGCTGGCGTTGCGCGAGGACGACCGGCAGGTCGTCGCCATCGCCGGCAATCACGACAACGCCAGCCTCCTCGACAGCGTCTACCGGCCCGTC
The DNA here is from genome assembly GCA_030041275.1 of Streptosporangiaceae bacterium. Taxonomy (GTDB): domain Bacteria; phylum Actinomycetota; class Actinomycetes; order Streptosporangiales; family Streptosporangiaceae; genus JAJYUU01. The sequence goes on along the minus strand of JASHOE010000045.1, from coordinate 1,454 downwards.
CTCGGCCAGCTTGGCCTTCACGTGGTGGGCGTGCCCAAGGCACCGGAGGGTGGCGGCGTCATCCGGCTCACCACCCGAGGCGGCGAGCAGGCGACCATCGCGGCGCTGCCCTTCCTGTCCCAGCGGTACGCGGTCCGAGCCGCCGAGCTGCTGCTGCACGAGAACGCGCAGCACGCCCTGGACTACGCTCGGCGGGTCGCCGCCATGATCGAGGCGCTCACGGCGCATTTCCGCGCGGACAGCGTCAACATCGTGATGGCCCACGCGACGCTGCTCGGCGGCCATCGCGGCGGCGGCGAGCGGGACGTGCAGACCTCATTCGAGTACGAGATCCCGCCGGGCGTCTTCCCGGCCGCGGCGCATTACGCCGCGCTTGGCCACCTGCACCGCCAGCAGGAGATCGCGGCACCGTGCCCCGCGTTCTACTCCGGCTCGCCGCTCGCGGTTGACTTTGGCGAGGAGGCCAACGAACCCGGCGCGCTGCTCGTCACCGCGGCTCCCGGCATCCGCGCGGATGCCCGCCGGGTCGCGATTGAAGGCAGCCGCCAGCTGCGCACCCTCCGCGGCCCGCTGGACCAGGTCATCGCCGAAGGCGAGCAGGCTGGCGATGCGTACCTGCGGGTGGTGCTGGCCGAGAAGGCCCGCGCCGGCCTCGGCGATCTAGTGCGCGACAAGCTGCCCAACGCGCTCGAGGTCCAGCTCGATGAGGCACACCGGCCGCAGCCCGGTGGCAACGGGGCAAGGCCAAGCCGCGCTGGCCGGACGCCAGTGCAGCTGTTCGGCGACTACCTGGCCGAGCAGAAGGTCGCCGATCCGCGGGTCGAGCGGCTGTTCGCCGAGCTACTCGAGGACATCACCGAGGGCTAGACCCGCGCCGGCGCCGCAGGATCGCCTCGACCTGCTGGGCCGCACTGTGCCAGGGCCCTACCATGAGCCCTTTCAGGCTGAAATGGAGCCTTCGTCATACGTTACGGTCGATTCTCAGCGCTCGGCATATCCGCCTTGGCTCTGCTGACCGGTTGCGCGGCCGACCAGGGGGCTCACCCTGGTGCCGGGCACTCGGCGTCTGCGACCGCTGCCGCGTCACCGCCTGCGGCACCCGCGGTCGCCAGTTCACCAACGACGGTTGCGATAGGGCGGTACACCGAGCAGTTCGCCGACTCGCTGCCGACCAACCCAGCCCAGGCCAGCGTGATTGAGGGATTCCGCGAGGCCGAGATCCTCTGGAATAAGTCAGAGCAGTCCTGGCAACTGGTCGCGCCGGTGACGCAATACGTCACCGCCGGTGCGCTCTCGCATCTGAAGGAAGCCATCGCCAACGAAAAGCAGCACGGAATCGTCCTTGCCGGGACCGACGTGTTCTTCATGACCAGGGTCACCAGCCTCACCGCGACCAGCGCGACGGTGACCACGTGCGACAACGGGAGCAAGCTCACCCGTGATCAGCCTGCCCG
>JASHOE010000318.1 GCA_030041275.1 Streptosporangiaceae bacterium | reverse complement strand
GGGCGTGACGATCAGAGGAGCTGGGCCACATGTGGATCACGGACTGGACTGCGCGTGCCGCGTGTAAGGGAACGGACCCGGACGAGCTTTTCGTCCAGGGCGCGGCGCAGAACCGGGCCAAGCTGATCTGCCGCGGCTGCCAGGTACGGACCGAGTGCCTGGCTGACGCCCTCGACAACCGGATCGAATTCGGTGTCTGGGGCGGGATGACCGAGCGGGAGCGTCGCGCGCTACTGCGTCGGCGTCCGGACGTAACTTCGTGGCGCGATTTGCTCGAGAACGCGCGCAACCACTACGAGCGCACCGGGGACGAGCTCGTCGCGAGTTAGCGCAGCAGCGGACCCGGCTGAGGCGGCCGGGACCGCCCTAAAGTCCGGGGGTCCGCCCGGCTGCAGTAGCTGGCGCCGCGGCATCGCGGCTACGCTGACGCCGCCCGCCGCGTGGCCGCAAATGCCTGTCCGATCTGGCGAAGGCCCTCCAGGTCGTGCACGTCCTCTGGCTGGGCCGGGATCTCGGCCACCGGGACCAGCGGATGAGCCGCGACAAAGTGCTCGGCAGCCCGTCGCTGGGTAGCAGCGAGCTCCATCCGGTCAGCGTGCAGCCGGAGCGCAGCAATCGCCAGCACGCGTCCCGAGTCCGCGGCGTCGTCGCTGCCGCCGCCAGCAGGTCCTGAGTCAGCGTCGTCCGCCTCGGCAGGCTGCAGAACCTCGGCGGCTGCGAGGCTCCTGGCCGCCGACAAGTGCGCGGCGGGCAGCCGCTGGACCCGGTTGAGGAGGAGCCCGGCGAGCGGCATGCGCTCGGTGTCGAGCCGCTCCACGAAGTAGGACGCTTCCCTGAGCGCGTCGTCCTCCGGCGCCGCGACGACCAGAAATGCCGTGCCGGGAGCGCGGAGCAGCTGGTAGGTGTACTCGGCTCGCTCGCGGAAGCCGCCGAACATCGTGTCAAGCGCGCTGACGAACGTCTGGACGTCGCGTAGCACCTGGGTGCCGAGAATCTTCGTCAGCACGCCTGTCACGACGCCGAATCCGGCGTTGAGGACGCGCAAGTACGCCCTGCCACCGACCTTGGCGGGCGCGGTCAGCAGGCGTAGTAGCCGTCCGTCGAGGAACCGGCCTAGCCGCTGGGGGGCATCGAGGAAGTCCAGCGCAGACCTGCTCGGCGGGGTGTCCACAACGATGAGATCCCACTCATCGGCGCGGCGCAACTGGCCGAGCTTCTCCATCGCCATGTACTCCTGCGTGCCGGCGAAGCTGGATGACAGCGACTGATAGAACGGGTTCGCCAGGATCTGGGCTGCGCGGTCAGGGTCAGCGTGCGCCTCCACGATCTCGTCGAACGTGCGCTTCATATCCAGCATCATGGCGTGCAGGCTGCCAGCCGAGTCGGCACCGTTCCCGCCCTGAACCGGACCATCGGCTAGCTTCAGCCCCGGCACCAGGCGTGGCGTGTTGTCGAGCGAATTGAGCCCCATGGACTGGGCAAGCCTTCGGGCCGGGTCGACGGTGAGCACGACCACATGCCGGCCGCGCTCGGCGGCCCGTAGCCCGATGGCCGCTGCGGTCGTGGTCTTTCCGACCCCGCCTGCGCCGCAGCAGACGATGATGCGAATGCGGCGGTCATCGATGAGCCGGTCTACATCGAGATGGGGCGGGCGGCGCGCGGTCATCAGGCCGCCTTCTGTGTACGCAGCGCCGCGGCGAGCTGGTACAGGCCCGCCAGGTCGATGCCGCCGCTGATCCAGGGCAGCTGGTAGCAGGGCTGACCGGTGTCACCCAGGCGATCGGCCTGCACGTTCTGGGCGAGCGCGGTCCTGGCCTGGTCGGATAGCTCTGCGGCCAGCGCGCTCGCGAGCTCGGAGCTGTGATCAAGCCCGGCCGATTTCAGGCCGAGCGCAAGCTGTCCCTGGTCCAGCTCGCCGTCGGCCGCTGCCTGCAGCTGATCGGCGGGCAGCGCGAGCGGCCTGGTCATGTTCACGATCACGCCACCCGGCCTGATGCTGCCGAGCTGGCGGAGCTCTGCGATGCCGTCCAGCGTTTCCTGCACTGGCATCTCCTCGAGCACGGTGACGAAGTGCACGACGGTCGCCGGCGACTGGATCACCCGCTGCACGGTGTCGGCATGACCTCTTATCGGGCCTACCCTGGCAAGGTCGGACACCTCGCTGGATACGTTGAGGAACCGGCTGATCCGGCCGGTAGGCGGGGCGTCCATGACGACGGCGTCGTATATCCGCCCGCCCTTGCCGTCCTTGCGCCGGACCGCCTCGGCAGCCTTGCCCGTCAGCAGGACGTCGCGCAGGCCGGGCGCGATGGTGGTGGCGAAGTCCATCACGCCGAGCTTGGCCAGCGCGGTGCCAGCGTGCCGCAGGTTATAGAACATCTCCAGGTACTCGATGAGCGCCGACTCCGGGTCCGCCACCAGCGCGAACACCTCGCCGCCTTCGCGCGCATCGGTGCCGAGCCCGACCGCGATCCGGCGCTCCGCATATGGCAGCGGGGGCCGGTCGAACAGCTGGGCAATGCCCTGCCGTCCTTCCACTTCCATGAGCAGCACGTTCTTGCCGTCTGCGGCGAGAGCGAGCGCCAGGGCGCCCGCCACCGTCGTCTTGCCGGTACCGCCCTTCCCGGTGACGACGTGCAGCCGGACGCCGTCCCAGTCGGTGTCGCGGGTTGCCACGATTGGAGGTTATCTGGGCAGCGCCACCGGTTGACGCAGCCGCCCTGACCGAAGTGGCTGGCCAGCGGTGAGCTGCCGATGTCGGCTATTTCCCCAGGCGCTCCTGCGCTCGCTATGACCGTGTGTCGCGACTCACTAGTCTGGATGTCGGCGGGCTCTGAGCCCACCGACACAGGGGCCTGCACAAGAAAGAAGGTGCTCGGGCCATGGACGCTGGCATCGCGATCGCCGTGATCGTCGTGCTGATCGGGGTGATCCTGCTCGGCAGGTCAATCAAGATCGTCCAGCAGTACGAGCAAGGGATCATCTTTAGGTTCGGCCAGGTGCTACCCGGTACCCGCGGCGCGGGGCTGACTTGGATCCGGCCGGTCGGCGACAAGCTCGTCAAGGTCAACAGGCAGATCGTCGCAATGGGCGTACCTGCGCAGGAGGGCATCACCCGCGACAACGTGAGCGTCCGGGTGGACGCCGTTGTGTATTTCAAGGTCGTCGACCCGATCAAGGCGACGATCAATGTGTACGACTATCAGAACGCCATCTCACAGCGAGCTCAGACGTCCCTGCGGTCCATCATCGGCCAGTCAGAGATGGATGAACTGCTGGCCGAGCGCGACGAGGTCAACAGGCGACTGTGCGCCATCATCGATGCCGGCACCGAAGGCCCGTGGGGGGTCAAGGTCGAGAGCGTCGAGATCAAGGACGTCTCACTGCCTGAGGGCATGAAGCGGTCCATGTCCAGGCAGGCGGAGGCCGAGCGGGAACGGCGAGCCCGGATTATCACCGCCGACGGTGAGTTCCAGGCCTCCAAGCGGCTCGCGGCTGCAGCCAACGTGATGGCGCGCGACCCTGCCGCGCTGCAACTGCGCCTGCTGCAAACGGTGGTCGAGGTCGCTGCCGAGCGCAACAGCACCCTGGTGATGCCGCTGCCGGTGGAGTTGCTGCGGTTCTTCGACAGGTTCACCCCGGGCTCCGGTGACTTGGGCGCGAGCGCGGGCGGCGCGACCGCCGCGGTGAGCGAGCCGCCCGAGGTCGACGACGACGATGTCAAGGCGCTGGAGAGCGAGGCAAGGTCGGACGCGAACTCGATGGCCGACGCGGCTGAGCCGGCTATCCAGAATCCAGCGAGCGGGCCGGCGGCCATCGGCAGCGCGGCGGACAGCCTGAACATCCCCGACGTCCCGGATATCCCCGAGCTGTCCCCGGAGGAGAAGGGCGACCTCGGCACAGTGCATCACGGCGCTCGCGCCAGGCCGGATGACGATCCGGCGGCAGCGGACGGATCCAGCGGGGACTAGGCGTACTCCTATCGGCGGAGTGAGGGCGCCGGGATCGGCCGATTCTCGGCGCCCATGGTCCCCCGCGCCAGCGGCGCGCGGTGCACTAAGGTTCGGGCTATGGCCAAGTGGGAGTACGCGACGGTGCCGCTGCTAGTGCACGCGACCAAGCAGATCCTCGACAACTGGGGCGACGACGGGTGGGAGCTCGTGACCGTCGTGCCCGGCCCGAACGCCGAGCAACTCGTGGCCTATCTCAAGCGGGCCAAGGAATGAGTGAGCCCAACTCCGCTGCGTCGTCGCCGGACGAGCGACTCGCCGCTCTCGGGCTCACGCTTCCGCAGGTGGTCGCCCCGCTAGCGGCGTACGTGCCCGCGGTCAGGTCCGGTACGACGATCTATACCGCGGGCCAGCTCCCGATGGCTGATGGCCAGCTGCTGGCTGCGGGCAAGGTCGGAGCTGAGGTTGGCGCGGCCGAGGCGGCGGCGCTGGCACGGACGTGCGCGCTGAACGCCCTGGCGGCCGCGGCGTCGGTCGCTGGCGGCCTGTCTTCGATCAGGCGGATCGTGAAGCTGACGGGCTTCGTGGCCAGCGCGCCGGACTTCACCGGTCAGCCGCAGGTGGTGAACGGCGCCAGCGAACTGCTGCTGGAGATCTTCGGCGAGGCGGGGCGGCACGCCCGCAGCGCTGTCGGCACGGCAGTGCTTCCGCTCAACTCGCCAGTCGAGGTCGAGCTCATCGTCGAAGTCCGGGATTAGGCAGCCGGGCGGAGGCAGGCATGACACACGACGGGGCGAAGGCTGCCGCGATCCGGCTGCCGGGTGCGCTCGGCGAGGCCGCCCGCGCCGTGCTGTCCGGGAGCGAGCCACCGGCGACACCCAGGGACGCCGCCACGGTCATGCTGCTGCGATCGGCGCCGACCGGCCTCGAGGTATACATGCTGCGCCGACAGGCATCGATGGCCTTCGCCCCGGGCGCGTACGTCTTTCCCGGCGGCTCGGTCGATGCCAGGGACGCGGACGAGAAAGTGGCCTGGGCGGGCCCCGACGCGGCGGAATGGGGGCGGATTTTCACCGCGCCCCCCTCCTTGGCGAGAGCGCTCGTGTGCGCCGCAGTCCGGGAGACCTTCGAGGAGTCCGGTGTGCTGCTGGCCGGGGAGTCGGCAGAGTCGGTCGTCGCAGACACGACCAGCGCCGACTGGGAGGCCGACCGGATGGCGCTGCTCGACCGCTCAGTCTCGCTCGCCGAACTGCTGGCCCGGCGCGGCCTGGTGCTGCGATCGGACTTGCTGCGTCCCTGGGCGCAGTGGATCACTCCCGTGGTGGAGCCGCGACGGTTCGACACGCGGTTCTTTGCCGCTGCACTGCCGGTCGGCCAGCACACCAGGGACGTCGGCGGCGAGGCGGCCGAGGTCGCCTGGGTCCGGCCGGCGGACGCGCTGGCCGCCAGCCGGCGCAGCGAAATCAGGTTGTTCCCGCCGACTGCTGTGTCGCTGTCCGAGCTGGCCGAATGCGGCGACCTGAACACCGCGCTGACCGGGCCGCGGCGGGTGGCGCCCATCATTCCCGAGGTACACGAGCGCGAGGGAGCGGTATGGCTGACCGTGCCAGGGCTGACCGAGTACCCGGCCCCTCCGGGTGGCGCACGGTGATCGCGGTGAGGTCGGCGGCTGGTGCGGCATGACGGCTGAGCAGGCCGTCGGCCCGGTTGACGGCTCGGGCACCAGCCGGGCCCGGTGCGTGCTCGCACCCAACCCCGGCATGATGACGCTAGACGGCACCAATACCTGGCTCATTGCCGAGCCCGGCTCGGCGACCGTGCTCGTTATCGATCCGGGTCCCGACGACGAGACGCACTTGCAACGGGTCTTCGCGACGGTCGCCGACTCCGGTCAGCGCGTGGCGGAGATCGTGCTCACCCACCGCCACCTGGACCATTCGGCGGGCGCGCCGCGGCTGGCGGAGCTGACCGGCGCGCCGGTACGGGCAGTCGATCCCGAGCACCGGCTCGGCAGCGAGGGCCTCACGGCCGGCGACGTCCTGACTGCCGGCGGCTGCGAGGTTCGCGTGATCGAGACCCCGGGCCACACGTCCGACTCGGTCAGCTTGCACCTCCCTGCGGACGCCGTGGTGCTCACCGGCGACACCGTCCTCGGCCGGGGAACCGCGGTCATTGCCGACGACGGCAGCCTAACCGACTACCTCGAGTCGCTGCACCGGCTGCGGCTGCTGGCAGAGCAGACCGGTCTGAGCGCCCTGCTGCCAGGTCACGGGCCGCTGCTCGGTGACGCCGCGGGCGTCCTTGACTTCTACCTCGCCCATCGGGCCGAGCGGCTGGACGAGGTCCGGGCCGCCGTCGCTGCCGGAGACCGGACCCCGGCCGAGATCGTGCCGCGCGTCTACGCGGCCGTGGACCAGAGGCTGTGGCCCTTCGCCGAGTCGTCAGTGCGCGCTCAGCTGCGCTACCTCAGCGATCACAATGAGTTGCCACCAGGGGTTAGCTGGTGACGTCGGCCGGCGGGCCGCGAACCGCGCCCGGCTATCGGGCCCGTTTACGGAGCCGGTCGACGTCCGTGATCAGGACTGACTTGGCCGCGAGCTGCAGCCAGCCGCGCGCGGCGAAGTCAGCGAGGGCCTTGTTCACCGTTTCCCTTGACGCCCCGACGAGCTGGGCCAGCTCCTCCTGGGTCAGATCGTGATTGACCTGAATACCGTTAGGGGTAGGCGTGCCGAATCGCTCGGCCAGGTCGAGCAGGGCCTTGGAGACCCGGCCGGGCACGTCGGTGAACACTAGGTCCGCCTTGACCTCGTTGATCCGGCGCAGTCGCTGGGCGAGCGCCTGCAGCAGGTGCATCGCCACCTCTGGCCGCGTCGACAGCCAGGCGCGCAGGTCCTCGTGGGCCACCCCGGCCAGTTCGGCCTTGGTCACCGCAGTGGCGCTCGATGTCCTCGGTATCGGGTCGAACAGCGACAGTTCGCCGAACATCTCGCCTGGCCCGTGCACGCTGAGCAGGTTCTCCCGGCCGTCCGGTGCGGCCTTGGTCAGCTTGATCTTTCCCGCCAGGATGATGTAGAGCTTGTCGCCCTTGTCGCCCTCGGAGAACAGCCGCTCCCCGCGGTCCAGGTGCACCGTGATGATGCCTCCCCGCAGGGCGTTCGCGTCTTCCTCGCTGAGCGCCTCGAACAGGGGCGCCTCCCTGAGCACGTCCTCAACGTGCGTCATGACACCTCCCACCGCGGGACTACCTGGCACGACATTAAGCTGCCCGGGCCGGTAACGGCAGGGTAGCCGCTACCAGTGTGCTGCCCTTTCCCGGTCGACCATCACGCTGGGTGCTTACCCGTGGCCGTTCTCGGTGGCCGCCAGCCGCCGCTGGCAGACCATGATCTCCTGCTCGGCCTCGGCGACGTCTGCCCAGGTGGCCGCCTCGACCTCTTTGCCTGGCTCCAGCGCCTTGTACACCTGGAAAAAGTGCTGGATTTCAAGCTGATCAAACTCCGGCACGTCCCCTATGTCCCGCAGATGAGCCATCCGCGGGTCAGTGGCGGGAACGCACAGCACCTTGTCATCGATGCCCATTTCATCGCGCATCCGGAACATGCCGATCGCCCGGCAGCGGATCTGACAGCCGGGAAACGTGGGTTCTTCGAGCAGCACGAGGGCATCCAGAGGGTCGCCGTCGTCGGCCAGCGTGTTCTCGATGAACCCGTAGTCAGCCGGATAGCGGGTCGAGGTGAAAAGCATCCGGTCGAGCCTGATCCGGCCCGTCTCGTGGTCCATCTCGTACTTGTTACGCTGCCCCTTGGGGATTTCGATGATTACGTCAAACTCCACGTCGCGCCCCTTAGCGGCTCAGCCCACTTAGTCTGTTTGCCTGGCTGATGTCTACCCGGTAGCTGTCGGTCGGTCGTGGCCGGGGTACCGCTGGGCTGGGGTGCCCGGCGCTCGCATGCGTGCCTCACTGAGAAGGGAACGGACTCGTTGCGTCGTCGCAGCCGCCTGCTCCCCGCGGTCGTTGCGGTGCTGTGTGCGCTCACGATCGCGGCCGGCCTGACGGTGGTGAGGCTGCTGCCGGGCAGGCTGGCAATCTGGCGGCCGCCCAGTGTCGCGGCCCGGCAGCTGGCTGGGGCCACCCAGGTACTCGGCCCGGCGACCGGAGCGTCCACCCGCGGGGGCGGCGCCACGGCGGCCGGAGTACGCCAGGCGCTGGCGCCGGTACTGGGCTCGAGCGCGTTCGGTCCGTCTGTGGGCGTGCTGGTCACTAACCTCACCACCGGCCAAGTGCTGTACGCCAGCAATGCCAGCGCCGGGTTTACCCCGGCGTCTACGAACAAGCTCGCAACAGCTACGGCCGCGCTGGACGTACTCGGGCCTGCCGCCCGGCTCACCACGAAGGTCGTCACTGGTGCCGCGAACGGCTCCATTGTCCTTGTGGGTGGCGGCGACCCGACTCTCGCGGCCGGCCGGCCACCTGCCGCTGACTACCCGCAGCCGGCCACGCTCACCGAGCTCGCCAGCCAGACCGCGCGGGCGCTGCTGGCGCGTGGCGAGCATAGCGTTCAGCTTGGCTACGACACCTCGCTGTATACCGGCCCTGGCTTCGGACCCGGTTGGCAGCCGAGCTACGTCACGACTGGCAACGTCACCACCATTACCCCGCTGGAGGTCGACCAAGGCCGGGTGACGTTGGCTGGTGTGCCGATCGATGCGGACGCAGGCGGCGGAGTGCGGTCGACCGATCCGACCCAGCAGGCCGCGAGCGCATTTGCGTCGTATCTGGCCGCCGACGGCATCGCCGTGCATGGAACTCCGCAGCAGGTAACCGCGCTGCATGGGGCCACGACACTGGCCAGCGTGCAGTCGCCGCCGCTGTCGGCGATCGTGCAGTGGATGCTGGAGGAGAGCAACAACGTGATCGCCGAGAATCTGGCCAGGCAGGTGGCCATCGCCACCGGCAGGCCCGCGTCCTTCAGCGGGGCGGCGGCCGCAGTCACGTCGGTGCTGCGCAGCCTCGGAGTCACGGGTGACCTCCAGCTCTATGACGGTAGTGGTCTGTCGCCGGACGACGTGATCGCCCCCGCCGTGCTGGTCCAGCTGATCAGGCTGGCCGCAACGATTCCGCGGCTGCGGCCGGTGCTGACGGGACTGCCCGTCGACGGTTTCTCTGGCACGCTAGTGCCAGGAGACAGTGTCTTCGGCGCGGGTGGTGCGGCGGGACTTGGCGTCGTGCGCGCGAAAACCGGCAATCTCAACACCGCCGCGGCCTTGGCCGGGAGCGCATACGCCATGAATGGCCAGTTGCTCGCGTTCGCGGTGATGGCCGACCAGATCCCGGCAGGCGGTCTGGGCAACGCCGCGACGCAGATGGTAGACCTGGCCAGCGTGCTGGCCGGATGCGGTTGCCAGTAGCCGCCGGGCGGTGCCTTAGCGCGGAGGCGGTCAGCCGACGGGCTGACGGTCCCGGCCCGGCCGGGGCAAAGCGCTGCGACTCCACGTACGGTGGAGGGGTGACCTCCACGCAGATGATCGACTGGCAGGTGGCGACGTCCACCGGTGTCCGCTGGGTCAGGCCCGGCCCGCAGGTGAGTATGACCGAGGCCAGGAAAGTTGTCGCCGAGCTGCGTCAGCTCGCGGCCGCGGTGGCGGAGCCGGTGCGAGAGCTCACCGGGCTGCCCGGCGCGGCGGACGACGGCAAGGTCGCCGTCGTCGACCGGCCCGGCTGGATTCGCGCAAACGTGGACGGGTTCAAGGTGGTTCTCGATCCGCTCGTCCAGCGGATTTCCGAGACCCCGAACGTCCCGCAGCCTGGTCCGCTGATCACCGCAGTGGGCTCGCGGGTAACCGGCATGCAGGCGGGGCTGATCCTGGCGTATCTGGCGAGTCGGGTGCTCGGACAGTACGAGCTCTTCCTGCCGCCCGACCCCGACGCCACGGGAACCGACGCACCAGCCGGGCGGCTGACCCTGGTTGCGCCCAACATCGTGATGGTCGAGCGGGAGCTCGATGTCGACCCGCATGACTTCCGGCGGTGGGTGTGCTTGCACGAGGAGACTCACCGGACCCAGTTCACGTCGGTGCCCTGGCTCCGGCCGTACGTGCAGCAGCAGATGTCGGACTTCCTGCTCGCTTCCGACCTGGACCCGGCGTCAATCCTGGACCGGCTGCGGGCCGCCGCCGATGCGGTCGCGGGCGCCGTTCGCGGCGGCGAGGGCGAGAGCCTGATTGAGGCCATGCAGAACCCCCGGCAGCGGGAGATCCTCGACCGGATGACTGCTGTGATGACGCTCGTCGAGGGGCATGGCGACTACGTCATGGATGCGGTCGGCCCGACTGTCGTCCCGTCAGTCGCCGAGATCAGGGCAAAGTTCAGCGCGCGCCGCGGATCGGCTGGCCGGCTGGAGCAGGCCATCCGCAGGATCCTCGGTATCGACCTCAAGATGAAGCAGTACGAGCAGGGCTCGAAGTTTGTCCGCTCGGTCGTCGAGGAGGCGGGCATGGCCACGTTCAACAAGGTGTGGACGTCGCCGGACACGCTGCCGACCAAGGACGAGCTGGTCAGCCCCGACACGTGGCTCGAGCGCGTGGACGGCAGCGGGCCGACGTCGGCCGACTCCGCCGTGGCCGACTGATCTAGGCGGTGACCTCCGGTGGGACCGCACCCGGCCGTCGCGGCGGTACGGCACGCGGTCCGCGTCAGCCTCGCCGGGCTAGAGCCGGGCGCCAGGGTTCTCGCTGCCTGCTCGGGCGGGGCTGACTCGCTCGCTCTGGCCGCCGCGCTGGCCTTCGAGGCACCTAAGGCCGGACTCATGGCCGGCGGCGTGACCGTTGACCACGGGCTTCAGCCTGGCTCGGCAGCCCGCGCCCGGCGGGTGACCGAGGTCATGACGGGCCTTGGCCTCAGCCCGGCGCTGTCGCTTGCCGTGACTGTCGCCTCGCCGGGGTCCGATTCCTATCAGGGACCCGAGGCGGCGGCGCGGACAGCCAGGTACGCCGCACTTGACCAGGCCGCCGCGTCTGCAGGTGCGGTTGCCGTACTGCTCGGACACACGCTGGATGACCAGGCCGAGACCGTCCTGCTCGGGCTCGCCCGCGGCTCTGGTGCCCGATCACTAGCCGGGATGGCGCGAACCTCGGGGCGCTACCTTCGGCCGCTGCTTGACGTGCATCGCGCGCAGACCAGGGCTGCGTGCGCGGCACTCGGGCTCGAACCGTGGGATGACCCACAGAACAGCGATCCAGCCCTGACCAGGGCGCGCGTCCGAGACCAGCTCATGCCCGCCCTCACCGAGGCCCTTGGCCCCGGTGTCGCCGAGGCGCTGGCGAGGACCGCCGACCTGCTCAGGGCCGACGCCGACGTCCTGGACGACATCGCGGCTGCCGCAGCGGAGGCTCTCGGCGGCGCCGCCGCTGGGCAATCCGGCTGGCCGATAGCTGAGCTAGCCGCCATGCCTGAGGCCATCAGGCGCAGGGTGCTGCGGCTCGCCGCCCTTGCGGCGGGGTGCCCGGCCGGGGCTCTGTCGCATCGCCACGTCGCGCGTATCGACGCACTGGTAATCGGTTGGCACGGGCAGCGATGGGCCGATCTGCCTGGCGGAGTGAGGTGCGGCCGCAGGTATGGCAGGCTGCTCTTCACCAGCTCCGGGGCGGGCGACGTCCCCCGGAGCAGTACGGCGGAGGCCGCGGGTGGCGCCTCTGGTGCTCAAACCGCAGCGCGATCGGAGGAAGCCGGGTGGACGCGAGTGACATGGGTGCCGACCTCAAGGACGTCCTGATCACTGCTGACCAGGTGCGGGAGCGGATCGGCGAGCTCGCTGCGCAGATCGACGCGGATTACGCCGATCGTGAACTTTTGCTGGTCGGCGTCTTGAAAGGCGCCGTGATGGTCATGGCCGACCTGGCTCGGGCGATGCACCTGCCAGTACACATGGACTGGATGGCTATTTCGTCCTACGGCTCTGGCACGAAGTCGTCGGGCGTCGTGCGGATCCTCAAGGACCTGGACGCCGACATCAGCGGCCGGCACGTCCTGGTGGTCGAGGACATCGTGGACTCGGGACTGACGCTGTCGTGGCTTGTCGGCAACCTGCGATCGCGCGGTCCGGCGTCGGTGCAGGTCTGCGTGCTGCTGCGAAAGCCGTCTGCCGCCAGGATGGACGTAGACGTCGCCTATACCGGCTTTGATATCGAGGATGAGTTCGTTATCGGCTACGGCCTTGACTACGCGGAGAAATACCGGAATCTGCCCTTCATCGGCACGCTTGCTGAGCACGTTTACCGGCCGGCCCTGGGCTAGCCTGCCGGTACGCTCTGTGAGTGGAACTCGCACCCGATGAATTTCGTTAACCTGGGTAAGAGGCGTAGGACGGCCGCCACTGCCCCTGTGCGGCCCGCAGCGTGCTGGCAACTGCCGGCGCGGTGTAACGTCTAGTATTCCCGCGCCGTGGCGGTCGGGGAAGAAATAGCCGCGCGTTCACGCTGAAGGCAAGGCAGCCCGTCGGTAGACGGCGAGGCGTGAGGCTCGTCAGGAGGGACTGGCCGGACCTGTGGGCCGTTCATCGATGGATCTAAAGCGCATCTTCCGCGGCTGGGTGCTTGCCATCCTGTTTGTCGCCATCATCTTGGTGATCTTGTACAAGCTGGTCAATACCGGACCCACGTACCAGCAGGTGCCCACGTCGCAGGCGATCGCCGCCATTGAGCACGGCGATGTCAAGTCGGTCACGCTCACCGACGTGGATCAGACCATCCAGCTGACCACCAAGGCCGGTGCGAACTGGGAGGCGTCCTGGGTCGGCGGCCAGGGCACACAGCTCGCCAACGACCTCCAGAAGCAGGTCAGCAACGGAACGCTGCCGGCGAGCGCCTACAACGTGAAGGTGCCAAAGAGCAGCTCGTTCTGGACGCTGATCTTCAGTTACCTGCCCTTCTTGATCATCTTCCTGCTGTTCATGGTCTGGCTGAACCAGATGCAGGGTGGCGGCTCGCGCGTCATGAACTTCGGCAAGTCCAAGGCGAAGCTCATCACCAAGGACACGCCCAAGACCACCTTCGCTGACGTGGCCGGCGCCGACGAGGCAATCGAGGAACTGCAGGAAATCAAGGACTTCCTACAGAGCCCGGGCAAGTTCCAGGCGATCGGCGCGAAGATCCCCAAGGGCGTTCTGCTCTACGGCCCGCCAGGAACCGGCAAGACGCTGCTGGCCAGGGCGGTTGCTGGCGAGGCCGGCGTGCCGTTCTACTCCATCTCCGGCTCGGACTTCGTCGAGATGTTCGTCGGCGTCGGCGCCTCCAGGGTGCGTGACCTGTTCGAGCAAGCCAAGGCCAACGCGCCAGCCATCGTGTTCGTGGACGAGATCGATGCGGTGGGCCGGCACCGCGGCGCAGGCTTCGGCGGCGGCCACGACGAGCGCGAGCAGACGCTGAACCAGCTGCTGGTCGAGCTGGACGGATTCGACACCAAGGGTGGCGTCATCGTCATCGCGGCGACCAACCGGCCGGACATCCTGGACCCGGCGCTGCTGCGGCCAGGCCGATTCGACCGGCAGATCGTCGTCGCCCAGCCAGACCTCGCCGGCCGCAAGGGCATCCTGCGGGTGCACGCCAGGGGCAAGCCGTTTGGCTCCGACGTCGACCTCGACGTGATCGCGAAGCGGACCCCTGGATTCACTGGCGCGGACCTGGCAAACGTGATCAACGAGGGCGCGCTGCTGACCGCCAGGGCCAACCAGACGCAGATCTCCATGGCCTCGCTCGAGGAGGCCATTGACCGGGTCACCGCGGGACCGAAGCGCAAGAGCGTGCTGCTGTCCGAGCGGGAGCGGAAGACGATCGCTTACCACGAGGGCGGGCACGCCCTGGTGGGACACGCGCTGCCGAACGCCGACCCGGTGCACAAGATAACGATCATCCCGCGGGGCCGGGCGCTCGGCTACACAGCTGCCGCCCCGTCGGAGGACAAGTTCCTGGTGAGCCGCGCCGAGATGATGGACCAGCTGGCCATGCTGCTCGGCGGCAGGACGGCGGAAGAGCTGGTCTTCCACGAGCCCACGACTGGCGCCGCGAACGACATCGAGAAGGCTTCGTCGATCGCGCGCGGCATGGTGACCGAGTACGGGATGAGTGAACGCCTCGGCGCCCGGAAGTTCGGTACCGGCGACGGTGAGCCGTTCCTCGGCCGGGAGATGTCGCACGCACGCGACTACTCGGAGGAAATCGCCTCGGCGATCGACGACGAGGTGCGCAGGCTCATCGAGTCGGCGCACGACGAGGCGTGGGAGATCCTGGTCCAGTATCGGGACGTGCTGGACAACCTTGTGCTGCAACTGCTCGAGCACGAGACGCTGTCGCGCGACCAGGTGCTGGAGATCTTCGCTCCGGTGCAGAAGCGGCCGACCCGAGGCTCGTACACGGGCTACGGGAAGCGGCTGCCCTCCGACCGGCCGCCGGTCCTGACGCCCAAGGAGCTGGCGCTGACCGCCGCCTCGGACGGCGGTGTGGGACCGTCCCTGGGCAACGGACAGTCAGCCAGCGCGGTCGGGCTGCCGGCCGGCTCGGTGCCGTCCGGCGGCAGCGGCTACAGCTCCCGGCCGGCGAGCGGGAATCCGCTTGGCGGCGGCAATCCACTGAGTGGTGGTAATCCGCTCGGTGGCGGCAGTCCACTGGGCGGGAATCCGTTCGGTGGCGGCGAACCTAGCCATGACCGCAGCGACAATGACGGCGCGCCAGACGGCGAGGGCCATTGAGAGACGGCGGCTTCGATCTTCCGCGGATCGAGCGCGCGATCAGGGAAGTACTGCTAGCGGTGGGCGAGGATCCCGACCGAGACGGACTGCGGGAAACCCCGGCCAGGGTAGCGCGCTCGCTGAGTGAACAATTCGCGGGTCTTCAGCTTGAGCCTGCCGACGTGCTGACGACCGTTTTCGATGCCGATCACGAAGAGATGGTCTTGGTCCGCGACATTGAGCTGTTCTCGACGTGCGAGCATCACCTGGTGCCCTTTTTTGGCCGCGCGCACGTTGGCTACATTCCCAACGAGAAAGGCCAGATCACTGGCCTTTCGAAGCTTGCCAGGCTGGTCGACCTTTATGCTCGGCGCCCGCAGGTGCAAGAGCGCATGACCAGTCAGATCGCCGACGCCATGATGCAGACGCTCGAGCCGCGCGGCGTTATCGTGATTATTGAGGCTGAACATCTCTGCATGTCGATGCGCGGAGTGCGCAAGCCCGGTGCCAAGACCGTGACGTCCGCCGTGCGCGGGTCATTCCTCAGCTCGGAGAGCACGCGACTCGAAGCGATGAGTCTGCTCACGGACCGGCGCTGACCGGCTGAGGACCGAACGCGAGGTTTGCACCCCGCCTAGGTTGGCGAGTTACTACGCTGATCCCCCGTGGAGCGGGGGGTCCTACCAGATGCCCGAGATGACTGAATCCAGCGGGTCTGGGCCGACGAGGACCCAGGCTGGCGTCAAGGAGAAGCCGGCCGAGCAGCCGGCTGCTTCGCCATTGCTGGCGCGCGCCTCCGACCTGCGCCAGCAGCTGCGCTGGGTGCCCCTGGGCGCGGGCCTGATGGCCCTGGTCATCGGCCTGGGTTACATCTTCGAGGGGCTACTGCCGCACTTGTACCACCGGCGGCTGCGGGGCCTTTCCGACATCGTGCCTGGCACGCTGGTCAACCTCACCAGGACGACCGATGTGATCATCGGTGTGCTGTTGCTGATGCTTTCGCACGGTCTGCGTCGTCGCAAACGCCGGGCCTGGGCGGCGGCAGTCCTGTTGCTCGCGTTCGGGTTTGTCGTCCACGCGGTTCTCCCGATTATCGGTCACACGGTGACGCATGCCGTTGTACTGAGACCAGTGCACCCGCTGCAGATCGGCGGGACCGCGATCCTCCTCGTTGCGCTGTGCGCCTTCCGGCAGCAGTTCTATGCGGTCGGCGATCGGCGGTCCCGGTGGCGAGCCCTCTGGGTGCTGTGCTGCCTGATCGTCGCTGATCTGATCATCGGGCTGTCCGCGCTGACCATCATCGGAGGGCTGCGCGGCAACTACTCGCTGGGACAGCGGCTGTACACCGTCATCATGAACACGCTCGGGTTCTCCGGGCCCGTGCAGTTTGTGAGTGAGGGCCGAACCGATCACTTCGGCTTCGTGACCGGCGGTCTGGGGCTGCTCACCCTCTTTCTGGCCATCTACATGTTCCTGCGCCCGTCTGCGCCGGCCTGCCGCCTGCAGCCAGCGGACGCAGGCCGGGTCCGGACGCTCCTCGACCGCTACGGCGAGCAGGACTCACTCGGCTACTTCACGCTTCGGAACGACAAAAGCGTCCTATGGTCTCCGTCCGGTAAGTCGTGCATCGGGTACCGCGTCCTTTCTGGCGTGATGCTGGCGAGCGGTGATCCCATTGGCGACCCGGAGGCGTGGCCTGGCGCCATTCACGCCTTCCTGGACGAGGCGGCCCGGCACGCCTGGGTGCCGGCGGTCATCGGCTGCAGCGAGCTCGGCGCGGAGGTCTGGTGCCGCGAGGGCAACCTGACCGCGCTCGAACTCGGGGACGAGGCTGTCGTCCGCGCCGCAGATTTCACCCTCGAAGGCAGGGCGATGCGCAACGTCCGCCAGATGGTGAGCCGTGTCGCCAAGAAGGGGTACACAGCGGAGATCCGCCGTGTTTGCGACATTCCGCAAAGCGAGATCAACCGGATGGTGCGCCAGGCCGACAGCTGGCGCGGCAGCCCCACTGAGCGCGGCTTTTCGATGGCCCTCGGCCGGATCGGCAGCCCCGAGGACGACCAGTGCGTGATCGCGACGGCGACCCTGGACGGCGTGCTGCGAGCGATGCTGCACTTCGTGCCGTGGGGTAGCGACGGCCTGTCGCTGGATCTGATGCGCCGGGACCGGTCCGCCACCCCCGGCCTGAACGACTTCCTCATCGTCGAGGCGATCAAGGCGGCGCCAGAGCTCGGCGTTAAGCGTGTGTCGCTGAACTTCGCCGTGTTCCGGGCCGCACTCGAACGCGGCGAGCGCATCGGGGCAGGTCCGGTGCTGCGCGCCTGGCGCGGGTTCCTGATCTTCCTGTCGCACTGGTTCCAGATCGAGTCCCTGTACAAGTTCAACGCCAAGTTCTGTCCGGAGTGGGTGCCCCGTTTCCTCGTGTTCCCTGGCACCAGGGACGCGCTCAGGATCGGCATCGCGTCGCTGGAAGCCGAGGCGTTCCTGGTGTGGCCGACCGTCGAGATCCGCCGCATAGGCCGCAGACTCGGTCTGCACCGGCTGGCCAGGCGGATGGCACGCCCGGCCAGGCGCGCTGGCCCGAGCTGAGGGGCCTAATCGTCAGCTTGGGATTGTCAGCAATGGTTGCTGCTGAGAATCCCGCATCGTCCGCGCTGCAGTGGCGAAATGCCAGGTTTGCGGGCATCAACGCAGTGGAAAGCCCCAGCGACGGCCGCGGGTCCGAGCAACTAGATTGGCTGTCGTGAGCGCGAACGGAGGTCGGCCAGGACCGGTGCTGCCCGGCCTGCCTGCGGCTGATCGCTGCCTCGTCATGGGTGTCGTCAACGTGACGCCCGACTCTTTCTCTGACGGCGGGACGTGGCTTGACCCCGACAAGGCGGTCGCGCACGGCCTCGAGCTAGCCAGCCAGGGCGCCGACATCATCGACGTCGGAGGTGAGTCGACCAGACCGGGCGCGGAGCGCGTGCCGATCGAAGACGAGCTACGGCGGGTGATGCCCGTCGTGACAGCGCTCGTGCAGGCCGGAGGCTGCGTGAGCATCGATACGATGCGCGCCGAGGTCGCGAGCCAGGCGCTGGCGGCCGGGGCTTGCATGGTGAACGACGTCAGCGGTGGGCTCGCAGACCCGGACATGACCCGAGTGGTCGCCGCCGCGGGCGTTCCGTATGTGGTCATGCACTGGCGTGGCCACAGCTCCGACATGTACGGGCCCGCCGTCTACACCGACGTCGTAACCGAGGTGCGGGACGAGCTCGGTAGCCGGCTGCAGGCGGTGATCGCGGCGGGGGTCGATCCCGGCAACATCGTGCTCGATCCTGGCCTGGGCTTCGCCAAGCTGGCCGAGCACAACTGGACCCTGCTGGCGCACCTCGACGAGGTTGCGCGGCCTACGGGCTACGAGCGGCCATTCCCGGTGCTTGTGGCGGCGTCCAGGAAGGGATTCCTCGGCAAGCTGCTGGCCGGCGCGGACGGTCGGGCCAGGTCGTTCGCAGGCAGCGACGACGCCACGATCGCGCTGACCGCGCTTGCTGTCGCGGCCGGGGCCTGGTGCGTGCGAGTCCACATGGTTCCCGGCAACGTGGACGCCGTGCGGGTGGCGACGCGCTGGCGGCAGGAATCGCTGGCAGCAGCGGCCGCAGCGACGGACCCCACCGCTGCCACCCCCGGTGGTGGGACGAGCTGATGCTTGACCGGATCTGCATCGCCGGCCTGCGGGTCCGCGGCAATCACGGCGTGTTCCCCGAGGAACGGGCGACCGGCCAGGACTTCGTCGTTGACGCGCTCCTCTGGCTCGACACGGCACCGGCAGCGGCGAGCGACGACCTGAGCCTGACGGCTGATTACGCAGCCCTCACCAGCCGGCTAGCCGAGATCGTCGCGGGGCCGCCGGTTGCGCTCATCGAGACGCTCGCGGGCCAGCTGGTAGCTGCGTGCCTCGCCGACCCCGTGGTGCGGGAGGCCGAGATCACCGTGCACAAGCCGCAGGCACCGGTCAGCGCTGACCTAGCGGACATCAGCGTGACAATCCGCCGGAGCCGGACATGACCGAGGGAATGAACCCAGGGCAGCGCGCCGTGGTGCTGGCCCTCGGCAGCAACCTCGGCGACCGAATGGCCAACCTGCAGCGCGGCATCGAGCTGCTTGACGGCGACGGGATAACCACAGCGGCTGTCTCCGGCGTATTCGAGACGACACCGGTCGGCGGCCCGGCGCAGGATGACTACCTCAACGCGGTGCTCCTGACCCGCAGCGCGCTGCCGGCCGGAGATATCCTCACCCGGTGCGCCGCCGCCGAGACCGCCGCAGGGCGGGTCCGGGGCGTGCGGTGGGGGCCTCGCACACTGGACGTCGACATCATCACCTGCGACGAAGAGCTCAGCGCCGATCCCGCCCTCACGCTGCCGCATCCGCGGGCACACGAGCGGGCGTTCGTGCTAGCTCCCTGGCTTGACGTGCAGCCCGCGGCTGTCTTGCCCGGCTGGGGTCCGGTCGCGGACCTGCTGGCCACGATCTCGACAGCGGGTGTGTGGCGGCGGGCCGACCTCCGGCTCGCCCTGCCCGCTGCCGGCGGCCAGGAAGGCAGGAACGGCGCGCGGTCGGGGATGCCATGCGCATGACCAGGCCCGGCACGCTGATCGGCATCTTCGTCGTGGGCGCGGTGATCGGCTGGCTGGTGACCAGCGCAACCTTTACCAGCCAGCCGCTGCTGCCCTTCACCGCGGTGCCTGCGCTCGCCGCCCTCGCGCTCGCCGAGACCGCGGTCGCCCGTAGCGTGCACTATCGGCTGACTGGACGTCGGCCGGGTGCTAAACCGCTGGCACCGATTTCGGTGGCGCGGCTGGTCGCGCTGGCCAAGGCGAGCTCCGCCGCCGCTGCGGCGCTGGGCGGGCTGGCTGCCGGATACCTCATCTACGTCCTGCGCGAACTGGACAAGAGTGTGCCGGCCCGGGACGCGCGGGTCGCCGGCGTGACGCTGGCGGCTGCCCTGGCGCTCGTCGCCGCTGCGCTGTACCTAGAGCACTGCTGCCGAGCACCGAAACCGCCGGACGACTCGGACGATGAGTCGCGACGGTCCACTGACAGCTGGCAATGGCACTCCTAGCTCAGCAGTTGCGCGGCCCCGGTGATCTGCCGGCGGGCCAGATCCGCGAGGATGCTCGGATGGGTGTCGCGCGGAAGGCGGTTAGCGGACCGTGATGAGCAGCCGAGAGGCGTCAGCTATGCGCCTACCGCACGCGACCGCGCGCCGCAGCTGCAGCGGCCTGCCTCGGATGCTGGCGGCAGACCCATGACGCCCGCGGACCCCGCGCCGGGTTCGGCGCAGCCGGATCCTAGTCACGCGCACCCAGCTCGGCTGAACGTCGGCGTTGTCGGCACGGGTCGCGTCGGCACGGCGCTTGCAGTCGCGCTGAGCCGGGCTGGCCACCGGGTCACTGCCGCCTCAGCGGTGTCTGATGCCTCCCGCGAGCGCGTCGAGCGGTTCCTGCCTGGCACGCCCGTGCTGCAGCCTGAAGAGGTCGTCGGGGCTGCTGACCTCGTGCTGCTCACCGTGCCCGACGACGCTCTGCCCGGCCTCGTAGGCGGCCTTGCCGCGACGGGCGCACCGGTCGCGGGTCGGCTGCTCGCGCACGCGAGCGGTCGGCACGGGCTCGCGGTGCTCGACCCGGCGGCGCAACGGGGTGCGCTCCCGCTGGCGCTGCATCCGGTGATGACCTTCACCGGCAGGCCCGACGACGCGGACCGGCTGGTCGGCATCTGCTTCGGCGTCACGGCTCCGGCGGTGCTGCGTCCGGCGGCCGAGGTGCTGGTCATGGAGATGGGTGGCGAACCAGTCTTCATCGCCGAGGCCGATCGCGACCTGTACCACGCAGCCCTCGCCGGTGCGGCCAACCATCTGGTCACGCAGGTCGTTCAGGCCGAAGACCTGCTGACCAAGGCAGGCGTCGCGCAGCCCGCACGGATGCTCGGCCCGCTGCTGTCGGCCGCGCTGGACAACGCGCTCCGACTGGGTGACGCCGCCTTGACCGGCCCCGTCGCTCGAGGTGATGCCGACACCGTCGCGGGTCACGTGGCTGCGCTGCGGACGGAGGCGCCGGAGGCGCTCCCCGCATATCTCGCCCTGGCGCGACTGACGGCCACCCGTGCGCTGGCTACCGGCATGCTGACCGCACCCGACGCGCGGCGCCTGCTCGACGTGCTCGCCGAGGCGCCGCTATGACTGGAGCGCTGCCGTGATGTCGACGGGGCGGGCGTCGTCCAAGGGCTGTATCGACATCGCGCGGCCATCTGTGCCCATACTGATCAGGACACGCAAGGGGATGGCCGCCGCGCGACGTGCGCTGCCCGGCCCGGTCGTGCTCGTACCCACCATGGGCGCGCTGCACGATGGGCATCGGTCACCGCTACGAGTCGCGCGCGAGTATGCCGGGCCGGACGGCTCGGTGCTGGCCTCGATCTTCGTCAACCCGTTGCAGTTCGGGCCGACGGAGGACTTCGACCGCTATCCGCGGCCGATCGAGCACGACCTGGCCGTCTGCGCCGAGGAACGGGTGACCGCCGTCTTTCAGCCGGACGCCGCGCAGATGTACCCGACGCCGCCGACGGTGACCGTGAATCCGGGTCCGGCCGGACGGCTGCTCGAGGGTCGGTCCCGGCCAGGATTCTTCGACGGAGTGCTCACCGTCGTCCTCAAGCTGTTCCACCTCACCGAGCCGGACGCGGCGGTATTCGGGGCCAAGGATGCCCAGCAGCTGGCGCTGATCAGGCACATGGTGGCCGACCTCGATCTGGCCGTGCAGATCATCGAGGCTCCGCTGCACCGAGATCCAGACGGGCTGGCGGCCTCCAGCCGGAACGCCTACCTGTCGGCAGCGGAACGTGCGTCGGCGCTCGCGTTGTCCCGTGCCCTCACGGCGGCCAGGTTGGCGGCCGGCTGGGGCGCCGAGGCTGCGCTTGCGGCCGCGGGGGCCGTGCTCGACGAAGCCGCCGTGGCGAGCCCGCCCGTGGGACTCGATTACCTGGTGCTGGCCGATCCCGACACCTTCGGCGACGTCGGCACCAATCACCGGGGGCCTGCGCTCATGCTTCTCGCTGCGAATGTCGGCACGACCAGGCTGATCGACAACGCGCGCCTGCAGATCGGCGCGGCCACCGACATCCAGGACGGAACGACTGCCGCGAACGCCCGCTCCGGGGAGACGACGGGAGGCCTGGCGTGATCGCCGGCCGGCTCCTCGCGCCGCCGCCGGGCTGGCGAATGGACACGGACGTGGTCGTCGTTGGCTCGGGTGTCGCGGGGGTGACCGCGGTGCTAGCGGTCAGGCGCGCCCTGCCAGCTGCACGGATTCTGCTCGCGACCAAGTCGGTGCTTGACGATGGCTCGACCCGGTGGGCGCAGGGCGGCATCGCCGCGGCACTGGGTCCTGGTGACTCGCCCGCGGACCACCTGCATGACACGCTCACGGCTGGCGCGGGCATCTGCGACGTGGCCGCCGTCCGGGCCCTGGTCACGGACGGGCCTGATGCCGTTCGGCGGCTGATGGACCTGGGCGCGCGGTTCGACCGTGAGCCGGCGGGCCCGCTGGCGCTGACCAGAGAGGGCGGTCACCTGCGCCGCCGGATCGCACACGCCGGCGGCGACGCTACGGGCGCGGAGATCTCGCGGGCGCTGCTGGCGGCGCTGGCCGAGGCGGGACAGGCGGCCGAACTCGAGGTCATCGAGCACGCGCTCGCTCTCGACCTCATGCAGACGGCGGATGGCCGGGCGGCGGGGATCACGCTGCACGTCCTCGGTGAAGGCGCCCAGGACGGCGTCGGGGCCGTGCACTCGCGCGCCGTCGTGCTGGCGACAGGTGGCTTCGGCCAGGTGTACTCGGCGACCACCAATCCTCCGGTATCCACCGGAGACGGGCTGGCCATGGCGCTTCGGGCCGGCGCCATTGCGGCCGACCTGGAGTTCGTCCAGTTCCACCCGACCGTGCTGTGGCTTGGCCCGGCATCGCGCGGTCGGCAGCCGCTCATCTCCGAGGCGGTGCGCGGCGAGGGAGCCGTGCTGATCGACGCAACCGGGCGCCCGCTGATGACAGGACTGCACCCGCTGGCCGACCTTGCTCCGCGCGATGTCGTGGCCAAGGCGATCATGCGCGAGATGCTGTCGTCGGGCACCGACCACGTCTATCTCGACGGCCGGCGTCTTGGCGCCGACGTGTGGCAGCACCGGTTCCCGACCATACTGGCGAGCTGCCGCTCGCACGGCATCGATCCGGTGACGGAACCGATCCCGGTGGTGCCCGCCGCGCACTACGTCAGCGGCGGCGTGCGCACCGACCTGCGCGGCCGGACCAGCGTGCCTGGCTTGTACGCGTGCGGGGAGGTCGCGTGTACCGGTGTGCATGGAGCCAACCGGCTGGCTTCTAATTCACTGCTGGAAGGTCTCGTGTTCGCCGAGCGCATCGGCGCCGAGCTCGGCCGGGCACTGCCACCGCAAGCCCAGCCGGCCGACGATGGCCGCCCGCCGCGGCTCGTCGACCCTGCCATCCTCGGGCCGCTTCAGCAGCTGATGACCGCTGATGCTGGGGTCCTCCGATCCGGGCCGGGACTCGCGCGCGCTGCCGCAGGCCTGATCGAGCTCAGCGGGCGAGACTGCGAGAAGCCGGACGCGGACGCGTGGCAGGCCACCAACCTGCATCTGATCAGCTCGGCGCTCGTCGCTGCCGCCCTGGCTCGCGAGGAGACCCGCGGCAGCCACTGGCGCGAGGACTTCGGCGAGACCAGCCCGGCCTGGCGCGGTCATCTCGCTGTGTCGGTGGCGCCAGCTGGGCTCGGCGTCGTCTTCGAGCCGGTGCTCGACTGAAGATGGGAACGAGCCATGAGTGGGGTTAATCCGGCCGGCACGCGCGCGGCCACGAGGCCGGACGACGGCGTTCCCGGCCTGAATGAGCAGATCGCCGGACAGCTTCGCGCCGCTGGTCTCGACCCGGTGGCCGTCGCGGCTCTTGCCGCAGCCGCGCTGACCGAGGACCTAGCCGGCGGCATCGACGTGACGACCGCGGCGACCGTGCCGGACGGGGCCCGAGGCGAGGCGGATGTGGTCGCCAGATCCGCCGGCGTGGTGGCGGGCCTGCCGGTTGCGGCGGCGGTGTTCTGGCTTGCCTCGCCGAGCGAGCCGGTGACGTGTACCGAGCGCGCGGCCGACGGCGGCGGTGTGGCAGCCGGTCAGCCGGTGCTGACCGTCGCCGGGCCGATCAGCACGCTGCTGACCGCCGAGCGAACCGCGCTGAACCTGCTGTGCCATCTCGCTGGCATCGCCACCCTCACGCGGCGATGGGTAGACGCAGTGACGGGAACCCGGGCGCAGATCCGCGACACCCGCAAGACCACACCGGGCCTCCGTGCTCTCGAGAAGTACGCGGTGCGCTGCGGGGGCGGCGTCAACCACCGCATGTCGCTTTCGGATGCTGCGCTGATCAAGGACAACCATGTGGCGGCGGCCGGATCGGTCGGCGCGGCATTTACGGCGGTGCGCGCTCAGGCGCCGGGACTTGCGCTGGAGGTGGAGTGCGACACCCTCGAGCAGGTCGCTGAGGCGCTGACCGCCGGGGCGGACCTCATCCTGCTCGACAACTTCACGGTCGCCGACATGACGGCCGCCGTCCGGCTCGCCGACGGCCGGGCGCTGCTCGAGGCGAGCGGCGGCCTCACGCTCAGCGGAGCCCGTGCAGTTGCCCAGACAGGCGTGGACTACCTTGCGGTGGGGGCGCTGACTCACTCGGCGCCCGCGCTCGACTTCGGGCTTGACCTGCGTCAGCCCGGCTAGCGGATCGGAAGGGGCCATGCTGCTGACCATCGATGTCGGTAACACCAACACCGTGCTTGGCCTGTTCGACGGGACCGACGTCGTCGAGCACTGGCGCGTCTCCACCGACCCGGTGCGTACCGCAGACGAACTGGCTGTGCTGCTGCAGGGCCTGCTGCGGCAGAGCACGCTGTTCGCCGAACCAGACGTCAGCGGCATCGCGCTGTGCTCGACGGTTCCCTCGGTGCTGCACGAGCTGCGCGAGATGTGCCGCCGGTACTACGGTGACGTGCCCGCGGTCATCGTTGAGCCGGGTGTGAAGACGGGCGTGCCCTTGCGCTACGACAACCCGAAGGAGGTCGGCAGCGACCGCATCATGAACGCCGTCGCCGCGGTGCACCTGTACGGCGGCCCGGCGATCGTGGTCGACTTCGGCACGTCGACCAACTTCGACGCGGTGAGCGAGCGCGGGGAGTTCGTCGGCGGCGCACTGGCTCCCGGCATCGAGATCTCTGTGGACGCGCTATCCCGGCGGGCGGCTCAGCTGCTCAAGGTTGAGCTGGCCCGGCCCGGCCGAGTCATCGGCAAGAGCACCGTCGAAGCGCTGCAGTCCGGCATCATCTTCGGTTTCGCGGGTCAGGTGGAAGGCATCGCGACGCGGATGGCGGCCGAGCTGGCGCCGGGCAGGCCGGACTCAGTCACCGTCATCGCAACCGGCGGGCTGGCGCCGCTGGTCATACACGAGGTGTCGGTGATCGACGCGTACGAACCATGGCTGACGCTGATCGGACTGCGGCTGACGTATGAGCGCAACACCGCGCCCGGCAGGGCTGGCCGGGACGGGAGCTCGGTCAGGGAGTCAGCAGCCGACCCTCCGGCGGACACAGCTGACGATACGGAGCGCGGCGGGACAACCAACGCGGCTGCCGACGGCGCCGCGGCCGCCGGGTGATCGGCGCACCGGTAATCTCGGGAATGTGACGCAGGACGACGCGACGACTGGCGGGCAGCCGGGTGACGGGCCGGGCGTGCCCGAGCAGATGCAGGTACGCCTGGCCAAGGTGGCGCGGCTGCGCGCGGCCGGCGCCGACCCGTACCCCGTCGGCTACCCGCGCACGCACGCCATCGGTGACGTGCGGGCCGAGTTCGGCGCGCTGGCGGCAGACACCCACACGGGCGTGACCGTGACCATCGCCGGACGGGTGGTGCTTAACAGGATTGGCGGCAAGCTGTGCTTCGCGACGTTGCGCGAGGGCACCGCTGAGATCCAGCTCATGCTGTCACTCGACAAGGTCGGCGCGGAGGCGCTCGCGGCGTGGAAGTCCGACGTCGATCTCGGCGATCACGTCGGGGTGACGGGTGAGGTCATCTCCTCCAGGTCGGGTGAGCTGTCCGTGCTCGCTGACTCGTTTCAGATCACTGGCAAGGCGCTGCGGCCGCTGCCCGACAAGCACCGCGGCCTGACCGACCCGGAGGCGCGAGTCCGGCTGCGTTACCTTGACCTGCTCGTCAACCCCGCGGCGCGGCAGACCGCCGAGGTGCGAGCCGCGGTGACCAGATCGGTGCGAGAGGAACTACACGCCCGCGGCTATCTCGAGGCCGAGACCCCGGTACTGCAGACGCTGCACGGCGGCGCCAACGCGCGGCCATTTACCACCCACATCAACGCCTTCGACCTCGATTTGTACCTGCGGATCGCGCTGGAGCTCTACCTGAAGCGGCTGCTCGTGGGCGGCATCGAGCGGGTGTACGAGATCGGCCGGATCTTCCGCAACGAGGGTGTCGACGGGACGCACAACCCGGAGTTCACGATGCTCGAGGTCTACGAGGCCTACGGCGACTACAACACCATGCAGGCCCTCACCACCGAGCTGCTTCAGGCTGCGGCGCAGGCAGCGTTTGGCAGTCAGGTAGCCAGGCGGCCGGATGGGACCGAGGTCGACATCAGCGGCACCTGGCGGACGGTCACGGTGCATGGTGCGGTGTCGGACGCCCTTGGCGAGGAAGTAACGCCAGATACCTCCGAGAAGCAGCTACGCGTGTACGCGGCCGAGCGGCAGATCGAGCTGCAGCCCTCCTGGAACCAGGCGCAAGTGCTGCTGGAGCTGTACGAGCACCTCGTCGAGGCCCGCACGGTGGCGCCGACGTTCTACCGGGACTTCCCGGTAGACGTGGCGCCTCTCACCCGGCAGCACCGGCAGGACGCGAGGCTCGCGGAGAAGTGGGACCTGGTCGCGTTCGGGACCGAGATCGCGACCGCGTACTCAGAGCTGGCCGATCCGCTCGAGCAACGCGCCCGGCTCACCGCGCAGTCGCTCCTGGCGGCGCGCGGCGACCCGGAGGCGATGCAGCTCGATGAAGACTTCCTCACGGCTCTGGAGTACGGGATGCCTCCGGCCGGCGGCATGGGCATGGGCATCGACCGGATGCTGGTCATGCTCACCGGCCTGCCCATCCGGGAGACCGTGCTGTTCCCGCTCGTCAAGCCGACCTGACCCGGGTTCCTCGCCAACTAGCGCTGCCCGGCCAGGAGGGGGGGATCCGGCCGGGCAGCGTTCGGGGAAAGGGTCAAGGGATCGCTATGCGATGATCTGGACGGCTCCCTCGTACACGTCCCACATGACGGGCTGAATCTGCACCGTCTGCCCGAAAGTGGGTGCGTCGACCATGAGGCCGTTGCCGATGTAGAGGCCGACGTGGCCTAGATCGGCGTAGAAGAACACGAGGTCGCCGGGCTCGAGCTGATCCCGCGAGACGTGTTCACCTTCGTTCCACTGGTCGCCGGTGAAGTGCTCCAGGCTGATGCCGACCTGGGCGTACGCCCACATGACCAGGCCCGAGCAGTCGAACGTCGTTGGGCCAGCAGCGCCCCAGACGTACTCGTCACCGATCCTCGTCAGCGCGTACTTGAGCGCCTGGACCCCGATGCTGTCCCCGCTCACCGAGATGTTCGGGTACTGACCGGTCTGCTCGTAAATCTGCTCGGCCTGGGCAAATGCCTGGCTGTTGAAGAAGTTCTCGCGCTGTTGGATCGCCGCCACCTTGACCTGCATCTGCTTGGCGAGACCGTTTGCCCGCTTCTGCTGCTGGCTGGCGGCTGCCAGGGCGCGTTGCGCGGCGACGTCGGCGCCCGCGATGAGGCTCACCTTCTCGCCGTTTTCCTTGGCGAGCTGCGTCATGATCGACGCACGGTTCAGCAGGCTCTGCGGTGAATTGGTCGTCAGCAACTGCAGCGTCGGGTTCAGCCCGCCGGTCATGTAGCTCTCCACGGCGATTGCCGCGATGGAGCTCTGATCTGAGGCGAAGATCCCGCGGTCGCGCGCGGCGTTCAGCCGGGCGAGAGCCTCTGCGGCCTTCGCCTGGGTGAGCTGGATCTGCAGGCTGTCGTATTGCTGGCTCAGGGCGTCGATCTGCTGCGACAGCTTGTTAGCCTCGGCGAGCGTGGCATTGAGACTCGGGCTGCCGGAGGCGTGCTTAGTCGGGGCGGCGGCGGCCACGCCTGTCGACGTCACGACGGAGCAGACGGCGACGGCGGCGGTGAGCACGGCGATCCGGCGCGGCAGCCGCGCCGAGTGGGTGCTGCGCCGCGGCACAGAGCCGGCGGGCGAGGGTGCGCGCAGGGCGCGTGCGGAGGCATACCTGACTGCATCGGGGCCGGTACCGGAACGGCGAGGGCGGGCCTTGTGCCCCAGGGCTGCCAGGTGGTGAACCAGAACTGCTGATTGTCGTGCTACATGCCGTGCAGGCATGCGTGCCACGTACCGTCTCCTCTCCTCGGCCGCCTACCGGGTTAGCTGACGGGTTCGGGCCGGAGAAGCCCTACGGCGAGCTACGAGCCGACTCTCGGCCCGCAGTCGCCGATTCACCCCGGGGATCGACTGGGTCCCCGGCTCCCTGATCGGCCGCTCCGCCACGACCAGGGACTCGGCGGGTCATCGCAGGCCTGCCGACACCGGCCGACCTACAACGCTTATCAGCGATGAAGACTAATAGAAAAAGCCTGTGTCTGGACCGGGAATGGGAAGATTTTGGCTCGCGTCGACGGGACGGAGGCGGCCAGGAAATTGTCTGCCGCGACATCCCAGGCTGTGCAGCAGGGCCGCCCGACCCTCGCCGCGACGTGTGCAGACTTGTATCTCTGCAGGTCACGGCCCTGTTCCGGCCATCTCGTGATCCGCACGTGATCGCTGCGAGATTCCGCTGCGCCAGCTCTCGCTGCAAAACGTACTGATGAGGTAACGCTCAGCTTACGGTCACCTGATTGGCTGTGGATAACCTTCTCTGGGATGCTAGCCGCGGGGGTGGACTCGGGTCGAACGCCGCTGCGGCGCTCTAACCGGAGGTGGCGGGCGCGCCTACCCGGAATACTGGCGTCCGTTGCGGGCCGCAGACAAAATCAGCTCTTGCCAGCGATACCCGAATCAATGGCACCGATACGTTCCGACTACGACGGAGGACAGACGCGGATGGACTATGCGGTCAGGCGCGCGAGAACCAGTGACGTGCGCGCCATCCGCGCGCTTGTGGATGCGAACGTCAAGTCCGGTCGGCTGCTCGACAAACCGACCGTGACCTTGTACGAGGACATCCAGGAGTTCTGGGTCGCAACGACGCCGGATGGGGAAATCGCTGGCTGTGGAGCGCTGCACGTTATCTGGGAGGATCTCGCCGAGATCCGTACACTCGCGGTGGCGGGAGATCATCAGGGTCATGGCGTCGGGAATCTCATAGTCACCGCACTGCTCGAGACTGCCAGGGAAGTTGGTGTTAACCGAGTATTCGTCCTTACCTTCGCGGTGCCGTTCTTCCGTCGGCATGGCTTTACCGAGATCGTTGGTCAGGCGACCTCGCCGGAGGTCTATGCAGAACTCCTGCGGTCCTACGACGAAGGAGTAGCCGAGTTCCTCGATCTCGATCGGGTGAAGCCCAACACGCTCGGCAACACACGGATGCTGGTGCGATTGTGAGCTGCCCGCGTTACGGCGCGTAACGGCCGCGAAGTCGCCTGCGGCGTCCTGTCGGCCGCGGCCGTGCCTGGCGCGGCACCACTGGCGCGGCACGCCTGGCCCGGCACGCCTGGCCCGGCACGCCTGGCCCGGCAACAAATAGGGCCTTGCTGCGGGCGTCCGGCGTGGCCGCGAGTGATCGTCCCCGTCAGCCATTGTGCAGGCCAGCGGCCTGAGGGACTAGCCTGTGAGGTGCCGAGCGGACCAAGCCGGAGAGGATGAGTGCCTGATGCAAGACCTATCTGCACTCACCCCGCCGCTGCTCGTTTGTGCCGTGGTGATCATCGCAATCGTCGCGTTCCTGCGGCATGAGATGGGACGGTCACGCGGCGGCGAACCGGATCATGGCGAGGACATCTCAGCGGCCGAGTCGGATCATGGCGAGGACATCTCAGCGGCCGAGTCGGATCACGGCGAGGACATCTCAGCGGCCGAGTCGGATCATGGCGAGGATCTCGAATATCAGCGGCATGATGACTCGCTTCCGCCGCAAACGACTCGCAGCGATAGCTGACCATACCACCGTCGTCGATTACTGTGCGTTACTGCACGCCAAGGTATTCTTCCCAGCGCCTTGCAGTCTCACATAGAGAAAACGGCAACTCGAATTGTCAGGTGCGCGCGCCATGGTATATCTTTAGGTGCCTAAAAGACTTCAGTGAAAGGCAGCCGGATGGTTCAGAAGACCGTGGTGACGGTGGTTTGTGATCTCCCGCACGACGGCGAGGTCGAGGGCAACGAGACGGTTGCCTTCTCCGTTGACGGGGCCGGATACGAGATCGACGTATGTTCGGCGCACGCGAAGGAACTGCACGACATCTTCGGCGGATACATTGCGCATGCACGCCGCCTCAGTGGTGGTGCACGACGGCGCAAGACGCGCACCGGACCAGGCCGCGAACGGAGTTCGGAAATTCGCCAGTGGGCCCGTGAGCGTGGGGACAAGGTCAGCGAGCGCGGCCGCATTCCGGCGTCCATCATTCAGGAATACGAGGCCACCCACTGACGCCTCGGTGATATCGGTGGCTGCCAGCGCGAGACTGATCGGCTAACCGGGCCGATTGTGCACTCGCCCGCAGCTGGTAGTGATCCTGTTGCTGACTGGCGAGTTGACGTTCTTGATGGCGCTGAGATGAGTTCCCGCTAATCTCATCTGTCGGCGCCGCAGTGGCCGTCGACGGCGGTGATTGCCCACGCCGCGGATGCTCGGGGCTATGGCCAGCTGTCTGCTGGCCGACTCGCTCCCAGCTCGTAAAGGCCACACATAGCGCGATAGTCGCCGGGTTCAGGCAGGTTATCGGGCAGCCTGCCCTTATCCATCGTCGGAATACGGCGACTCCCAGCGGCCACCGGTTGCGGGCTCTGGAGACGGAGAAAACACCTGGGCCGCTGAGTCGCTTCTTGACGAGCCTAGTGAGTGACCAGGATCGCGCACACCAGCCAGCCTCATGTGACGGTGCCGTCCCGCCGTCCGTCCCGTCCCGCCGTCCGTCCCGTTCCGCCGTCGCGTTCCGCCGTCGCGTTCCGCCGTCCCGCGCGCCCGTGCGCCCGTGCGCGGCGCTGCGGGCGAGCACCCTTTGCCGACGGCCGCCCACGCTCGCCACGGCCAGCAGGCTTGCCCGATGGCCAGGCAGCGGTGGCTCGCCGGGCTCCGGCGGCGGCCGGGTGAGTGCTATGCCGGGTTTGGGCTATCCGGCAGTGCGTCTCCTCAGTCATGGGTGGCCCGTTGCTATCGCTCTGGCAGTAGTAACGGGCCACCCATGCGAGCCGGTCGCTGGGCGGCCGTCGCGCTGAACCGGTTACTGGTGGCGAATCACGCCGAAATCGCCCGGCGGGTGAGGCACCTGCGGGAAGCTCGGTGTTCCGCACCGGCGGAGGAGCTCGGGATATCCACGCGCTGTCGGCTCGGCGAACCGTCCGCGCGCCGCCGCCTCGGCCGTCCGCGCGCCGCCGCCTCGCCTCGGCCGGCCGCGCTAGCCGCCTACGCTGGAAGCCAGGGACTGGCGGGGGTTACCAGGGAGAGGCGAGGGTTACCAGGGAGAGGCACGGGCTCCAGGGACAGGCGATGGCTCCAGGGAGAGGCACGGGCTCCAGGGACAGGCGATGGCTCCAGGGACTGACGAGCTGGGCCTGCTGACCTGGATGTTCGCTGCTGGCGTAGTAGGGCCTGCCGGCTTTCGCTGCCGGCGTACGGGGGAACACTGCCAAGTCAGCCTGGGTTTGAATGGGATGAACGCCCCCCGAGCTGGGAACGTCGTTATAAGTGCAGCTGTCGCACGTCGTGGCGCCACCCGGCTTACGGGCTAACATGCGGAAGGGACGGGGCACTTTCTGTGCCTCACCTACCGCTCTGTGAGGAGCGACGAGATGTTCGAGAGGTTTACCGACCGGGCGCGGCGGGTTGTTGTCCTGGCACAGGAAGAGGCCAGGATGCTCAACCATAACTACATCGGCACCGAGCACATCCTGCTTGGCCTCATCCATGAGGGCGAGGGCGTAGCCGCCAAGGCGCTTGAGTCGCTGGGGATAAGCCTCGAAGCTGTGCGACAGCAGGTTGAGGAGATTATCGGCCAGGGCCAGCAGGCGCCGTCGGGGCACATCCCCTTCACCCCGCGGGCGAAGAAGGTCCTTGAACTCTCGTTGCGTGAGGCGCTGCAGCTTGGCCACAACTACATCGGCACCGAACACATCCTGCTCGGGCTGATCAGGGAAGGCGAGGGCGTTGCTGCCCAGGTCCTGGTCCGGCTCGGCGCCGACCTGAACCGGGTTCGCCAGCAGGTCATCCAGCTGCTGCACGGCTACCAGGGCAAGGAGCCGGCGGCGGCGGGCGCCCCGTCTGAGAGCACGCCGTCGACCTCGCTCGTCCTCGACCAGTTTGGCCGCAATCTGACGGCGGCGGCCCGTGAGGGCAAGCTTGACCCGGTGATCGGCCGGGACAAGGAGATCGAACGTGTCATGCAGGTGCTGTCTCGCCGCACCAAGAACAACCCCGTTCTGGTCGGCGAGCCCGGCGTCGGCAAGACCGCCGTCGTGGAAGGCCTTGCCCAGAAGATCGTCAAGGGTGAGGTGCCTGAGACGCTGAAGGACAAGCAGCTGTACACGCTGGACCTCGGCGCGCTGGTTGCCGGTTCTCGCTACCGCGGCGACTTCGAGGAACGGCTGAAGAAGGTCCTGAAGGAAATCAGGACGCGCGGCGACATCATCCTGTTCATCGACGAGATCCACACCCTCGTCGGCGCGGGCGCGGCCGAGGGTGCAATCGATGCCGCATCCATCCTCAAGCCGATGCTGGCCCGCGGCGAGCTGCAGACCATCGGTGCCAGCACGCTTGACGAGTACCGGAAGCACCTGGAGAAGGACGCCGCGCTCGAGCGCCGGTTCCAGCCGATCCAGGTCGCCGAGCCGACGATCTCGCACACCATCGAGATCCTTAAGGGTCTGCGGGACCGGTACGAGGCGCATCACCGCGTCACCATCACAGACGACGCCCTCGTGGCGGCCGCCCAGCTGGCGGACAGGTACATCAGCGACAGGTTCCTGCCAGACAAGGCGATCGACCTCATCGACGAGGCCGGCTCCCGGATGCGCATCCGCAGAATGACGGCGCCGCCGGACCTGCGCGACTTCGACGAGCGGATCGCGGACGTCCGGCGCGAGAAGGAGTCCGCGATCGACTCCCAGGATTTCGAGAAGGCAGCTTCTCTCCGCGACAAGGAGAAGCAGCTGATCGACAAGAAGGATGCCAGGGAGAAGGAGTGGAAGGCCGGTGACATGGACACGCCGGCCGAGGTGAACGAGGAGCTCATCGCCGAGGTTCTCGCCACCGCCACCGGCATCCCGGTGTTCAAGCTCACCGAGGAGGAGTCGCAGCGGCTGCTGCGGATGGAAGACGAGCTACACCGGCGCGTCATCGGCCAGAACGACGCCATCAAGGCGCTGTCTCAGGCGATCCGGCGGACGCGAGCGGGTCTGAAGGACCCGAAGCGTCCAGGTGGCTCGTTCATCTTCGCTGGGCCGTCCGGTGTCGGTAAGACGGAGCTGTCGCGGACGCTGGCCGAGTTCCTGTTCGGCGACGAGGACTCCCTTATCCAGCTCGACATGAGCGAGTACATGGAGAAGCACACGGTCTCGCGGCTGTTCGGCTCCCCGCCCGGCTACGTCGGCTACGAGGAGGGCGGCCAGCTGACCGAGAAGGTGCGACGCAGGCCGTTCTCGGTGGTGCTGTTCGATGAGATCGAGAAGGCGCACGGCGACATCTTCAACTCGCTGCTGCAGATCCTGGAGGACGGCCGGCTGACCGACGCCCAGGGCCGGGTGGTCGACTTCAAGAACACCGTCATCATCATGACGACCAACCTCGGTACCAGGGACATCTCCAAGGGCGTGACGGTGGGCTTCGGTACGGCGTCAGAGTCCCGTGGCTCGTACGAGCGGATGAAGGCGAAGGTCGGCGAGGAGCTGAAGCAGCACTTCCGGCCGGAGTTCCTGAACCGCGTGGACGATGTCATCGTGTTCCACCAGCTGAGCCAGGATGAGATCTTCGAGATCGTCGACCTGATGGTCAGCAAGGTGGACGAGCGGCTGCGTGACCGCGACATGGGCATCGAGATCCGGCCAGCCGCGAAGAAGCTGCTGGCAGAGAAGGGCTACGACCCGGTCCTCGGCGCCCGGCCGCTGCGGCGGACGATCCAGCGGGAGATCGAGGACCACCTGTCGGAGAAGATCCTCTTCAGCGAGCTGAAGGCCGGCCAGATCGTCATCGTGGACGCCGAGGGCAGCGGTGAGGACGCCACGTTCACGTTCACCGGCGTGAACAAGCCGTCCGAAGTGCCTGACGCTCCGCCGGTAGAGGTCGAGACGAAGGCCGGGGCCAGCGGGGCTACCGCCACCACAGCGTCCGACTGACGCACGAGGACAGCGGCCGTTATAAGCGCCGCGCCGGTCTGGCAGTCAGACCGGCGCGGCGCTTCGCTGTGGCGACGCGATTCAGAGGTTGCTGGCGCTGACCACGTCATTGGGTGGTGGGGCAGTGATCGGCGGCACGGCGTTCCACTCCGAGAAGACCAGGTCGTTGCCTTTGGTGTCCGATGCCTCGAGCAGGTAGGGCTTGCCGCCGCGGGCCACCACCAGCGAGTAGCCCGCGATGCTGGCCTTCAGCGCGGGCTGGCCGTGGAACGTGGTCGGCACGAAGATGTCCGCGGTGCTGTGGCGCGCCGACGACGGCATTGACCCGAACGCCTGCTTGAAGATCGTCTGAATGCTGAGATCTGACGCAAACTGGCTGGTATCAGACGACGGGACCTCAACGTACTTCCCGCACAAGGTGCCGCAGTCGGGCGGAGAGATCTTGGCGAACTGCAGGAAGCTGGTGGTGATCTGAACGTAAGCGTTTCCGTTCACGAGGAGCAACGTGAGGGTGTCGCCGGCGTAGGTGATCGATCCGGACGCATCGCTAGGAGCGGCGAGGCTCATGTCGACGGTGTCGGTCTGCGAGCCTTGAACGCTCGTTCCCGCGACGTGGACGCTCTGCGCTGAGTCAACGGCTGCCTGCATCGCGGGCAGGATCTCGGCCAGCGACTCGGCGCTGGGCGTGCTGGCGGGGGCGGACGCCCCCGGTGCGGCCGCGCTGCCGCAGCCAGCGGCTAGGAGACCGGCAGCCAGCAGGGTGGGCACCAGGGTGCCACGACGGATATTCACGCGAGTCAGGCCTCCGCTCAGGTAACAGCGAGCCACCGCTGAGTGATCATTCAGCGCGTAGTTAGATATAGAGCCTCATAGTAGGGTTCGGCACGGCGCGCAACCAGACCATTACCCGCATGCAGTTGTGGCAATTGTCGGACCTAGCCGCGGCGTGCAGCCTCGCCGGGAAGGGCGAGCGATCCGTCGGCTGTCTGCGTCACGAGGCCATCGTCGATGAGCCCAGCGAGCGCCCGCAGCCGCTGCATCGCATCGGGCCAAGCGAGCGCGAGAGCGTCGGCGGGCACCGGCCCCACTGCGGCACGTAACACGGCGAGCAGCTGCCCACGGCAGTGTCGGTCGGTGCCGTGATAGCCGGGGCTCGCCTGGCGGGTCGGCCCGGCCGGCTGACCCCGCTGGAGCCACGCGCAATGGGCCGCGAGCGGGCACTGGTGACAGCGCGGCCGCGTCGCCGTGCAGACGAGAGCACCAAGCTCCATGACGCCCACTGACCATCGCGCCGCGAGCCTGCCGTCGGCCGGCAAAAGCTGCTCAGCGAGCCGCCATTCCGCCACGGTAGGCGTGCGCGCAGGCCGGTCGGTGCCGGCTATCACGCGTGCCAGCACGCGGCGAACATTCGTGTCCAGCACCGCGTGGCGCTTGCCGAACGCAAAGCTGGCTACGGCTGCAGCGGTATATGCGCCTACCCCCGGCAGGCTGCGGAGCTCATCGGCGGCGGCAGGCACTTCGCCGCCGTAACGCGTCGTGATGCGGCCAGCGCTTGCGTGCAGGCGCAAAGCGCGGCGCGGATAACCGAGCCGGTCCCACTGTCGGACCGCGTCCGCCGCGCTGGCGGCCGCGAGCGCAGCCGGATCCGGCCACCGTTCTAGCCACGCCGCGTGTGCGGGCAGGACCCTGCTGACGGGCGTTTGCTGCAGCATCACCTCGCTGACCAGAATCGACCACGGTGTCGCGTCAGGGCGACGCCACGGGAGGTCTCGCGCGTGCGCTGCGTACCAGTGGTCGACTGCGGCGGCGTAGGCGGTGGTCATCGGCATTCGATCCTCGCATACAAGGCAGGCAGAACCGAGCGTCCGCCGCCAGGCTGAGGTGCGCTCGCCGCCGGCGGGTCGAACCGAGCTGACCGTCCCGCTCTTGCATACTTCCTCATATGCCTCCCCGGCCATTCCGTGACGCGCCGGGACAGACCGCCGCTACCTACTGGCGGCGGCGCGGCGTGGCGCTGCTCGCCAGCCTCTCCGTGCTGGCCGGACTGACCTGGGCTGCTGCCCTGGGAATCGGCACCCTGCTGCACGCTGACCGCGCGGCGCGACCGGACCAGTCGCCCGTGCTAACCTCACGCGACGGCTCGGCTGGCCTGTCGGCCCGACGCAGCAGTCCGGCGCAACTGGGTGTTCCGGACGCGACCGGCGCTTCCCGAGCGGCTTCAGCACTGCGCGCTAGCGCGTCGCTGAGGTCCTGTCCGGCCGGCCACGTCGTGCTGTCCGTGTCCGCGTCCGCGCTGACCTACCCGGTCCGCCAGCTCCCCGAGTTCGACGTCGACGTGGTATCTACCGCTAGCTACGCCTGCTTGTTTGATGTTGGTTCGCAGCACGTTGTGCTGCAGATAGCGGCAGGCTCAGCGCAGATCTGGACGTCCGCCGAATGCGCCGAGGGGCAGGCGGTGCAGCTTGCGACGCTGCACCGTGGCGTTCCGACCGTGGTGCCGATGACCTGGGATGACCAGTACTCCGCGACAGGATGCCCGATGCCGGGCCGGGCCGCACCGGCTGGCGTGTACACGGCTACCGCGCTCGCCGGCTCGGCCGCGAGCAACAGCGTGACGTTCCGGATTGGCTAGGGATACCGGTCGATCAGCGCTGCCTCGGCGACCCGGGACAGCCCGTCCCTTATGGTCGTTGCCAGCGCAGGGTCCAGGCCGGGAACCTGCCGCAAGTCCTGGGCGCTCGCAGACAGCAGCTTCTGCAGGCCGCCGAACCGCTGAATCAGCCGGTAACTGGCCTCCGCAGGCAGGCGGGGTATCTGGCCGAGCGCTCGGTGGCCGCGCGGTGAGACCGGAACGGCGGGATCGACTGAGTAGCCGAATCCGATCGCGCCCGCCACCAAGGTGAGGTCGGCCAGGGCATCGAGGCCGAGCGAGGCGAGGCGCCCCGCACCGGTGGGCGCCACTGGGTGCCCACCGGGAACCGTCACGTCGGGCTCGTAGTCGCGCAACAGCAGCTCGCGCTGGCGCAGGGTGCCGGCGGTGAGCTCGTCGAGCTGCAGCCTGAGCAGCCCGGCGTCGGTACCGAGCTCGATCAGGTAGCAGGCGATCTCGTCGGTAACCCTGGTGACCATCTCGAGCTGCTGAGCCACCAGGGCGATGTCCGCCACGGTTGCCCGGTCTTCGATCTCCAGCGCCGTGAGAGTCCTCGTGACGTCGTCAAGCCGCCGGCGGTAGCGCTCCAACGTGTCAAGTTCCCGGTGCGCCCTGGCCAGGAGGACAGCCGAGTCCTCGAGCACATACCGCTCGCCAGCGGCAAACACCGCGATGGTCCGCATCGACTTGCTGACGGTAATGACCGGGAATCCCGTCTGCCGAGCGGCCCGCTCAGCCGTCCGGTGCCTGGTGCCTGACTCCTGTGTCGGCAGCTGCGGGTCGGGCACGAGCTGCACGGCCGCGCGCAGGATGCGGCGAGCCGCCTGATCGAGCACGATCGCCCCGTCCATCTTCGCGAGCTCGCGCAGCCGAGTGGCGGAGAACTCAGTGTCCAGCTCAAATCCACCGGAGCAGATCCCCTGCACGACCGGGTCGCAGCCCACCACGACGAGCGCGCCGGTGCTACCCCGGACTATGCGCTCCAGGCCATCCCGGAGCGCGGTCCCCGGCGCGGCCATCGCGAGCGCGGCCCGCCGGTGCTCGTCCCGGCCCATGCTCACTGCTTGCACCTATCCTCAGTGCTTCGCTGCCAACCGGCAGTCTAGCCACGCCCGCGAGTCGTCAGCGCGAGCCGAGGGCGGCGGCGATGGCCGTGCGCAGGTCAGCCACCGGCGTCACCTCCAACTGGCCGACGCCGGCCCGGATGGCGCGAACCTTCGGCTGGCCCTGGCCGGAGACTGGCGCGCCCGCCGGTGCCGGAGCCGACCCGGCCGGGATGATGGCCCGGCGGAATCCCAGCCGCTGCGCTTCGGCGATCCGCCGCTGGACGCCGCCGATCCGGCGAATCTCGCCGGCGAGGCCCACCTCCCCGATGGCCACCAGATCGGGCGGCACGCTGATGTCCGCCACGGCGCTGGCCACCGCCAGTCCGACGGCGAGGTCGACGGCCGGCTCGGTGAGGCGCACGCCGCCGACGCTGGCGGCGAAGACGTCCCGCTTGCCCAGCTCGAGCCTCGCCCGCCGCTGCAGCACGGCCACCATCATGCCGACGCGGGACGAGTCCAGCCCGGAGACCACCCGGCGTGGCGGGAGGTCGCCTGCGGCCGGGCACACCAGCGTCTGGACCTCGGCCAGCAGCGGTCTGCGGCCCTCCAGCGTCACCGTCACGCAGGTGCCTGGCACCGGATCGTGCCGCTCGGACAGGAACAGTCCGCTCGGGTCAGGCAGGCCGGTCATGCCGTCCTCGCCTAGCTCGAAGCAGCCGAACTCGTCGGTGGGTCCGAATCGGTTCTTCAGGGCCCGCACCATCCGCAGCTGGCCGCGGGGGTCACCATCGAACGTGAGCACGACGTCAACCAGGTGCTCGAGGGTGCGGGGGCCGGCGACCGAACCGTCCTTCGTGACGTGGCCGACCAGCACGGTCGTCATCGTGCGCTGCTTGGCCAGCGCCGTCAGCGCCGCGGTGATCTCGCGAACTTGAGTGACGCCGCCGGGCACGCCGTCCACCCCGGCCGCGCTGACGGTCTGCACGGAGTCGACGATGAGCAGGGTTGGGTTGACGGCTTGTACGTGCCCGAGCAGCGCCCCGAAGTCCGTCTCGGCAGCCAGATACAGCGAGTCGCTGACGGCGCCGATCCGGTCGGCGCGCAGCCGTACCTGCGCGGCGGATTCCTCCCCGGTCACGTACAGCACGCGACCGGTGGCTGCGGCGCGCGCGCCAGCCTCGAGCAGCAATGTCGACTTGCCGACGCCAGGCTCGCCGGCGAGCAGCACCACGGCACCGGGCACCAGGCCGCCACCGAGCACCCGGTCGAGTTCGTCGAGGCCCGTGGGCCGGGCCTGCGCGGCGGCGGGATCGATCAGGCGGATCGGGACTGCCGGGATGGCAGGCTCCGCCGCTCGCAGCTGGGCGCGTGGTCGCGCCGTGGCGGTGACGTCGGCGGTGAGCGCCTCCGTTACCGTTCCCCATGCGCCGCAGTCGCCGCAGCGGCCCGCCCACCTGGTGGTTCGCCAGCCACAAACCGAGCACTCGTACGCGCTAGCCGTCGCAGATCTGGGCATGCTCGGACGGTATCTGGCACCGCTGACAACGCCAGGCCGCTCGCATGGGCCCGGCGGCGACCGTGGCCCGGCGCCGCCGACATAAGCTAGAAGCCGCGGGGGACGCCGCTCGCGGGTAGCCGCAGGAACAGGGCTTCCGCCCGGCCGAAGGAGAGGCGATTGCGCAGGTCACAAACGTGACAGCCATCAAGGTTGCGCTGTCGACTGCTTCGGTGTTCCCGGAGCGGACTCCCGATGCCTTCGAGACCGCGGCCCGGCTCGGCTATGACGGGCTCGAGGTCATGGTGACCACGGATCCCGTCAGCCAGGATGCCGACGTGCTGCGCAAGCTGTCTGACTATCACGGCATCCCAGTCGTGGCGGTGCACGCGCCCAACCTGCTCATCACGCAGCGAGTCTGGGGACGCGATCCATGGGTGAAGCTGGATCGGTCGCGCGAGCTGGCTGAGGCGCTCGGGGCCCGCGTCGTGGTGGTCCATCCGCCGTTCCGCTGGCAGCGTGACTACGCCCGATACTTCCAGACTGGCATCGCGGAGATGTCCGAGCCGGGCGCGGTCACGTTCGCGGTGGAAAATCTGTATCCGCTGTTGCGCGGCGAAACGGAGATCGCCGCGTACGCGCCGCACTGGAACCCGGTCGAGATGGACTCGGCTGCGGTTACGCTCGACGTCTCGCATGCGGCGGTGTCCGGGTCCGACGTGCTCGCGATGGCGAGACAGCTCGGCAGTCGGCTCGCGCACGTCCATCTGGGCGACGGCACCAAGCCGGGCCTGCCCGACGAGCACCTCGTACCGGGCCGCGGCACGCAGCCGTGCGCCGAACTGCTGACCTGGCTCAGCCGGACGGACTACCAGGGCTACGTCGTCCTCGAAGTGAGTACGCACCGGGTGCCGACACTCGCCGACCGGCAGGCCGACCTGGCCGAGTCGCTGCAGTTCGCCCGTCGCTACCTAGCCGGCACCGGGCAGGTTCCCGCGGCGCGCGGCTAGCCGTCAAGCACGAGCGTGACCGGGCCGTCGTTGACGAGTTCCACCTGCATGGCCGCGCCGAACACGCCGGTCGACACGGTGGCGCCGAGCGCGGTCAGCGCGTCGGTGAATGCTGTGACCAGAGGCTCGGCCACTACCCCCGATGCTGCTGCGCTCCAGCTCGGCCTGCGCCCCCGGCTGGTGTCCGCGTACAGGGTGAACTGGCTCACGACCAACAGCGGCGCGCCGACATCGGCACATGACTTCTCCCCGGCCAGGATCCGCAACCGGTAGATCTTGCTGGCGAGCGCCGCCGCCGTGGCCGGGGTATCGGTGTGGGTGACGCCAACGAACACCACGAGACCAGGCGCCGTTAGCTCGCCGACCAGTGTGTCTTCGACGACGACGCTGGCCCGGCTGGCTCGCTGCACGACCGCCCGCATGAGATGAGGATTCTGTCATGGGAACGGCAGCCGCGTAGACTGCCGTCGCTCGTAACCGCTCGGCCCTGGAGGGCTCCCCGCATGCCTGGCACGCTGATCACCGTCGCACCGACCGGCGCGGAACTGGCGAAGGACGCAGTGCCCGCCCTGCCGGTCACGCTCGACGAGCTGGTCGCAACCGGTCAAGCGTGTCAGGCTGCCGGGGCCGCGGTGATCCACGTCCACATCAGGGACGACCAGGCGAAGCCGACGCTGGACGTGGGCAGGCTCACTGACACCGTGCAGGCGCTCCGTGGGGCCACAGACCTGATCGTCCAGCTGTCCACCGGCGGGGCCGTCACGGACAGCTTTGAGCGACGACTGGCGGTCCTGGACGCTGCCCCCGACGCGTGCTCGCTGACCTGCGGCACCGTCAACTTCGGTGACGACGTGTTCATGAACCCGTGGGGCTTCATGAAGGACTTGTACGCCAAGACGCAGGCGCTCGGCGTTGTGCCGGAGTTCGAGCTCTTTGACTTCGGGCACATCGCGGCGCTGCACCGGCTGCTGGCCGAGCTGGGCGAGCCCGCCGGCGGGCACGTGCACTGCGATCTGGTGATGGGCGTTCCTGGTGGCATGCCAGGTGACGCGCCGACGCTCGGGCAAGCGGTGGCGGCGTTGCCGCCAGGCGCCACCTGGTCGGCGACCGGCATCGGACGCACATCTCTACCCGTGTTGTTCGGCGCGCTGGCCGCGGGCGGGCACCTGCGGGTGGGCATGGAGGACACCGTCACCTTCGCCAGGGGGCGACCGGTGGCGAGCAACGCCGAGCTAGTCGAGCGCGCTGCGACCGCAGC
This sequence comes from Streptosporangiaceae bacterium, assembly GCA_030041275.1. Classification (GTDB taxonomy): domain Bacteria; phylum Actinomycetota; class Actinomycetes; order Streptosporangiales; family Streptosporangiaceae; genus JAJYUU01. The sequence goes on along the minus strand of JASHOE010000318.1, from coordinate 11,015 downwards.
TGAGCTCGCGCAGCGACCCGCGATGAGCCCGGCCGCAGCCCGCGAGATGCTGGGGGTAACCGATCGTGTCTGAGGCTGTGAATCCGGTCCTCGCTGAGGTCGTCAGGTCTGGCTTCACCGAGTCCGTGCACCGCGGCGCCGTCGCGATCCTGGCCAGCGACGGATCCGTGCTGCAGTCGCTCGGCGCGGCAACGATCCCCATGTACCCACGGTCGTCGAACAAGCCGTTCCAGGCGGCCGCCATGCTGCGCTGCGGGCTCGACCTGGACGGCGAACTGCTGGCCCTGGCCGCGGCGAGCCATTCCGGCGAGGACTTCCATGTCGCCGGCGTTCGGAAGATCCTGGCCGGTGCCGGGCTAACCGAGGACGACTTGCAGTGCCCGCCAGACCGACCGCTCGACGAGCGGGAGTACCGCTCCATGCTGATGTCGGGCGACGCCGCAGATCGGGTGCACATGAACTGCAGCGGCAAGCACGCGGCGATGCTCGCGACGTGTGTGGCGGCCGGCTGGCCGACCGCCAGTTACCGAGATCCTGAGCATCCGCTGCAGCAGCGGATCAGGGCGACGGTCAGCGAGCTGGCCGGCGAGCAGGTGACCATCGTCGGTGTTGACGGCTGCGGTGCGCCGATCTTCGGCGTGTCTGTCACGGGACTCGCCCGCGCCTTCCGGGCGCTCGTGCTGGCGGCTCGCGGTACGCCGGAGCGGACGGTCGCCGACGCGATGCGCGCGCATCCGGAGTGGACATCCGGCACCATGCGGCCGGAGCGCGCGCTCATGAGCGCGGTCCCCGGCCTCCTGTTGAAGTCCGGTGCCGAGGGCGTCGAGGGCTTCGCGCTAGCCGACGGCCGGGCGGGCGCCTTCAAGATCGACGACGGGGCCGCTCGTGGTCGGGTCCCCGTGACGGTCGCGCTGCTGCGCAGGCTCGGCGTGGCGGCCGAGCCCGGCGTCGATCGGGCCGCTCTCGACGCGCTCGCGACCAGCCCGGTACTGGGCGGCGGCCAAGTCGTCGGCCAGGTCAGGGCCGGTAGGCATCTGCTGGCTTGACCGTCGGCAAGCCCGGCGCCGAGGGGGTTGCAGACGGGCTGCCTGACCCGCTCTGTGCCGGGCCCGGGGACGGCGCGGTCAGCGAGTTCGGCAGGCTCACCAGGCAGGAGGCACTCTTCCCGGTTTGCGGGAAGGCCATGGCCAGTCCGTCGGCGATATAGAGAGCACGCTTGGCGTAGCCCGCCGACGTGTAGTGGATGCCGTCGTTGATGAACCAACTCGGCTGCGGCAGTGCAGCCCAGTTGAAGACGCGCATGTTCGGGTACCTCGGGCAAGCCTGCATCAGCGCGGTGTTCCACTTCTGCATGTTGGCCTCGGCGTAGGGGCCGGAGGAGAGCAGTGAGATCACGTTCACCCACATGACCGGCTCGCCGTGGGTGACCTGCATCATCTCCTGGATCCGGGTCGCAAGCCCGACATTGGATCCGACCGCCACGTCAGCCGTGTCGTTGGTGCCGAGCGCAATCACCCAGCAGCCGCGGAATCCGTGGCTGATCAGGTTCTGCGCCGCCTGGTAGCCGTTCGTCGTGCCTGGCAGAACCTCGACGACCGATCGCGCCCCGGTGATGTCGGTATAGACGGCTTGCACCCCGACGGCCTCGTAGCGGGCCTGAATCCGCTCGTTCGGGTCGGGCAGGTAGTCGGGCGAGACCAGACCGTCAGACGTGGAGTCGCCGATGTGCGCGACCGCTGTGCAGGATGTGCGCAAGTCGCTCTGTTGCAGTACAGATGGCGACGGGCTGGGCGAGCTGTGCGCGGCCGACGAGCAGTCCGCCGCGCGTCGTGTCGACGTGCCGCAGTGCCGGCGCGCGGGCGCCAGCTTGCCGGTGCCGGTGACTGAGTTCGTGGTCTGCGAGATGCTGCCGCCCGCCAGCGTCGCCGCGCTTGACTGGGCGGCTGGTATGCCGCCCACCCCGGCCAGCCCTGCGCAGGCCACCCCCAGCACTCCGACCGCTAGGGCCGCGGTAGCCAGCCGGGCCGGGCCGAGCGCCGGCATGCGGCGCGCCCTGAGTCGGCGCCACGCCCGCTCGATCGCACCGCGGCGTATCGGTTCTTCGATGTACCGCCAGGACAGCGCCGAGATCCCGATGGTGGCGGCGACCTGGCCAGCAACTCGCGGCAGGCTCAGGGTGGCGTTGGCCGGGGTCGTCAGCACGATGACCGGGTAGTGCCACAGATAGATGCCGTAGGACCGGACGCCGATCCAGCGCATGGGGCGACATCCGAGCGCCGCTCCGACCAGGCTGGCTGGGCAGGCGACTGCCGCCACGACGGCGGCGGTCGCGACGCTCAGCACGACCAGGCCGCCCTGATACAGGAACGGCGAGTACTGGCCCACCCGCCAGATCATGAGCGCGATCACGACCAGGCCGACGACCGCCGGGCCGTCCAGCACCCGGCTCCTGGCCTTGGTGGCCTTGGCCGCCCGGCTGCTCGGCCAGACCATCGCCAGCGCCGCCCCGATGAGCAGTCCGGATGCACGCGTGTCCGTGCCCTCGTACACCCGCGTCGGGTCCACAGCCGGGTGGTAAAGGACGTACATGGCGATGGCCGAAGCCGCGGCTAGTGCCAGTGTCGGCAGCGCCAGCCAGCGGATCGCGCCGGGACCACGGCGCCGGACGAAGAGCAGCCCGAGGAGCAGCAGCCACGGCCAGAAGAGGTAAAACTGCTCCTCGACGGCGAGCGACCACAGGTGATCGAGCGGTTGCGGTGGCGCGAACCTGGAAAAGTAGGACTGGTTCACCACGATCAGGTACCAGTTGCTCGAGTACGTTGCGGCGGCAGCGACCGCGCCACGCAAGCTGGCCAGGTGAGCGCGGTTCAGCAGGGTGACCCACCCCGTCACGACGACGAGCATGACGAACAGCGCAGGCAGCAGCCGGCGAGCACGGCGCGCCCAGAAGCTGCCGAGGTGCAACCGGCCGGTGGTGACCCACTTGCCGAGCAGCAGGTCGGTGATGAGGTAGCCGCTCAGCGTGAAAAACAAGCTCACTCCGAGCAGCCCGCCTGGTGCCCAGCTGAACTGCTCGTGAAAGGCGATAACAGCCAGTACCGCAATGGCGCGGAGCCCGTCCAGCCCTGGCATATAGCGCTGATCCGAGCCAACTGGCTTCGGCATTGTCCCCCCTGGCCTGGCAGAAGCACGTGCAGGTGGAACTACCCTTGGTAATCTCACGGCTACGTATGGACACGGGCAAGAAGGCGGATAGTTGGCCGCCGCAGTTATGGCTGGAATGGGCCGGTCGCCGTTTCGGCGCTGGTCGCACCGGGCGTGCTAGCTGTGCGTTTGCAGTTGCAAGCACCTTGGTGCGAGACTGATGCCATGAGCCCGGTGAACGTGAGCGCGATCGGCGCCTACATCAGGGAGCAGCGCGAGCAGGCGAAGATCTCGCTGCGGCAGCTTGCCCAGTCGGCTGGTATCTCGAATCCGTACCTCAGCCAGATTGAACGAGGCCTGCGGCGACCGAGCGCGGATATCCTCCAGCAGATCGCGAAGGGGCTGCGGATTTCGGCGGAAGCTCTGTACGTCCAGGCTGGCTTCCTCGAGGACAGGCCGCCCGGCTCGGTGGTCAGGGAGGCGGTCCTCACCGACGGGGAGCTGACAGAGCGCCAGAAGCAGATGCTGATCGAGATCTATGACTCCTTCCGCCGCCAGACCGCCATGTCCAGGTCCGAGGCCGCAGAGCTCGCCGACGACCAGACTGGCCTGCCGGCGGACGCGGCGGAGCTCACCTGGCCCGAGAACATCGGTCCGGCCGCCCTCGGGGCCGGGCAGCGGCGGCTCGCCATTGCGCGCAACGGCAACCAGGAGGTCGACGACGACGAGGGCGACGAAGACGACGAGAACCCCGGTGGTGGCACCATCCATCCGTTCCCGCGCCCCGGTGAGACCAGGTAGCGTGACGTCGTGACGATCGCGCATCCGGCCGCCTTGTCGGTCATTAACCTGTCCGCCCTCTCGATTGTCAACTGGTTCTTCTGGGTGCTGTGCCTCGGCGCCTTCGTGGTCGAAGCCTGGGCGTTCGGGGACGCCATCAGCCGCCCGACGACGGCGTTCCCGGCAGCGGGCAAGCAGACCAAGCCGCTGTGGCTGGTGATCCTCGGGGTCGCCTTCGTGATCGGCATCGGCGGGGCGGTTGGCGCTCTTTACCTGCTCAGCGTCTTCCCTATCGTCGCCTTCGTCGCGGCGGCGATCTACCTGGTCGACGTTCGGCCCAAGGTTCGCGCGCTGAAGTCGGGCAACAGCAGCCACTCGGGCCCGTACGGTCCCTGGTAGCCCGGAGTAGCCGATGACCGAGGCGCAGTGGCGCACGCACCGGCTTGAGCTCGATGACCAGACCGTGCGCGAGTGGCCTGCCGTCGTGCTCGATTCGGGTCCAGACGGCATTGTGCTCGACCGCTCCGCCTTCTATCCGGGCGGTGGTGGCCAGCCGCCGGACGAGGGTGTGCTGCTCTGGGGCGGCGTGCAGACCCAGATCGTCGGCGCTCGCAAGGGCGATGACCTCTATCTGATCCCGGCGGATGGCGACCCGATCCCGTCGGCCGGGACATCGGTGAACGGGGCGGTCGCGGACGACCGCCGGACCGCGCTCATGCGGACGCACTCGGCGCTGCACGTGCTGTGCGGTGTCGTATTTCGCGACTATGGCGCCCTGGTCACCGGTGGCAACATGGAGCCGCTAACCGCCCGCATGGACTTCGACCTGCCCGAGCTGCCGCCCGGATTCCGGGACGCGGTAGAGGCGGCATGCAACGCGGAGGTCGGCGCCGACCGGCGCATCGAGGTGCGCGTGCTGCCCCGCGAGCAGGCCTTCGAGCTGCCCGACATCATCAGGACCGCCACCAATCTGGTGCCGCCGGAGGTCGCGGCGGTCCGGATCATCGACATCGTCGGTCTCGACCAGCAGGCTGACGGCGGCACGCACGTGGCGAGCACCAAACACATCGGCCGGATTGAGGTCGCCAAGATAGAGAGCAAAGGCCGCGGCTTCCGCCGGCTCCGGATCAGAGTCGGCGGGTAGCTTCGAAGCGGCCGCCACCAGCACAGGCCCGGGGATGAGACCTGGTGCGACCCGGCTACCTGTACCTGCGCGGCTGACGCTAGCGCAGCGGCAGCACCAGCAAGCTCGCAGGCACGACGACCAGCACAGCAGAGATCAACAGCACCAGCGACGTCGCCACGCCGCTCAGCTCTGGCGGCGGGCGCAGCAGCCGGATGACCCTGGCCGCCACCTCGCACTCCACAGTCGGGCCGGCGACGGCGAGGGCGCCAGCTGGGACCGCGCCACCTCCGGCCGCGCCCACTCGCAGCAGGGCCGTGGCGAGCTCTCGTGCTGGCAGCTGGCGCAGCACGCGGTCATCGGCGTGCATCTCCAGCAGCAGGCCGACCGCCCGGTAGGCGCGGGTAGTGACGCCGGCCCAGCTGAACGCGCGGAGCAGCGCCAGGAACGGCAGCAGCACAAGGTCGTGCCGTTCCCGCAGATGGGCTCGCTCGTGGGCGAGGACAGCCGCGAGCTCGTCGGCGTCGAGCAAGGCGAGCGTGCCGGCGCTGATCACAATCTCGGGCCGCAGGCCGGGCAGGCAGTAGGCGGCTGCCGCGGGATGGTCGACGACCAGAGCACCAGGAACCTTGGGATCGCCGTGCGCAAGCAGGCTGAGCAGCTCCCGCTGACGCTGCCGGGCTCGCAGTACGGAGGCTGAGGCTGCGACGAGGATCCAGCAGAGCACCCCGAACAGCAGCAGGCCAGCGGCCAGGCACGCGAGCCGCGCTGGTCCGATCCCCCTGATGATCTCCACCGGGTTGTCCGCCCGCGCCAGGCTGGCTAGCCGACCGAGGGCCGCGGTGCCGACTGCGCCACCCGAACCGGGCACCGCGAACCCGACGAGGGCGCCGACGGCGGCGAGGCCCCAGCTCAGGCCCAGCGCCTGCCACAACAGGATCGCTGCCACCGGGCTACGGCTCGGCCAAGACGCCGTAGCGAGCGCCCTGGCCGCGGGAATGCAGCAGATGGCGACGATGGCAAGAACAAGGTCGGCAACGGACACGACCTACCCCCTGGGCGCCTCGCCGAGCGTCCCGAGGGCCCGCAGCAGCGCCTGGGCCTCGGTACCGGAGACACTGCGCGCGAATCGCGCCAGCGCGGCCTGCCGGTCTCCGGTTTGGTCCAGTGCGCTCAGCATCAGCTCCGTCACGTACGCTTCCCGGCTTTCCGCGGCACGATAGTGCCATGCCCGACCATTGCGCTCCCGCCGGGCGAAGCCCTTCTTGGCGAGCCGATCGAGCACGGTCATCACGGTCGTGTGAGCCAGGTCCCGATCGGTCAGTCGGCTGCTTACCTCGCGGACGCTCAGCGGGTCTGCAGCCTCCCAGAGCACATCCATTATGGCGCGCTCCAGGTCGCCGAGTCGGTTCACGCGGTAATTCTAACCCGGACGAATCAGGCCCACCAGGGCAGGTCGCCGGGTGCGGCGGCCGAGCAGGCGGCTATCATGCGCTGCCGTGTCAGCCTCGGGTGACGCCGCGGCGGCGGCAGGGGTGACACCGGGGACGTGCGACCGCGCTAGCGTGTGCGAATGTGACCGTGCCTCGGATCGGTGTCAGCGTTGACCTGGTGATCCTGACGGTCCGCGACGGCCAGCTGACGGTGCTGGCCTGGCGCCGGGATACCGAGCCGTATGCCGGGCTACCGGGGCTGCCCGGTGGCTTCATCCGGCTGGACGAGGACCTCTCCGCCGCGGCGGCCAGGGTACTGGCCGAGCGGGCCGGGCTGCCGGGGGAGCTGGTGCACCTGGAGCAGCTGCGGACCTACGGCTACCCGGACCGGGACCCAACCCGGCGCGCGGTGTCGGTGGCCTATCTCGGCCTGGCCCCTGACCTGCCGGCGCCGGACCAGCCGCAGATGAGCTGGCAGCCCGTCAGCGCGCTGACGGCCATGGCCTTCGACCACGCCAGGATCCTCCAGGACGGGGTCGAGCGGGCCAGGTCGAAGCTCGAGTACACGTCCCTCGCCGCTGCCTTCTGCCGCGACGAGTTCACCGTTGCGGAGCTTCGCCGGGTCTACGAGATCGTCTGGGGAACCCAGCTTGACCCGCGCAATTTTCACCGGAAGGTCACGGGAGCCCGCGACTTCCTGGTGGAGACCGGCGCCGTCACGACCTCAGGCGGCCGGCCCGCCCAGGTCTACCGGCGCGGCCCGGCGGTCCTGCTGTACCCGCCGATGCTGCGGCCGCGCGAGCCGGCCGCCGGCCGCCGCCGCCCGGATAGCATCGAATTTCCGGCAGCCAGCAGCTGAGGAGGACGACGGTGTCTGCAGACTCACCACGGTTCCGGGCCGTGCTCGACCAGTTCGTCGGGTACACGCCGGGACGGCCGCCGGCGCCGGCAGCCGGGCGGACGTTCAAGCTCTCGGCGAACGAGTCGCCGTACGACCCGCTGCCGTCGGTCCGAGCCGCGATCGCGAGCGCTGCTAGCCACGTGAACCGGTACCCGGACAACACCGCGGCCGAGCTGATCGACGCGCTCGCCACCCGGCTCGGTGTCCCGGCCGGGCACGTCGCGGTCGGCTGCGGTTCGGTGGGGCTCGCCCAGCAGCTGCTGGAGGCGGTTGGCGAGCCGGGCGCCGAGGTGATCTACGCGTGGCGGTCGTTTGAGGCCTACCCCTACCTCACCGACCTGGCGAACGCGACGTCGATCAGGGTCCCGCTCCGGGACTTCCGGCACGACCTGCCGGCCATGGCGGCCGCCATCACGGACAAGACCAGGCTCGTCTTCGTGTGCAGCCCTAACAACCCGACCGGAACGGCTGTCACGAGCGCCGAGCTCACCGCGTTCCTCGACCGGGTCCCCGCGGACTGCCTGGTCGTGATCGACGAGGCGTACGTGCAGTATGTCCGCGACCCGCAGGTGCCCGACGGCCTGCGCGTGTACGCGGACCGGCCGAACGTGGCTGTGCTGCGCACCTTCTCCAAGGCGTACGGGCTGGCCGGGCTCCGAGTCGGCTACCTGGTGGGGCACGAGCCGGTCGCCGCCGCCGTCCGCAAGACCATGCTCCCGTTCACGGTGAACTCGATCGCCCAGGCCGCCGCAGTCGCGTCCCTGGCGGCCGAGTCCGAGCTGCTGGAGCGGGTGGAGCTGGTCGTGAAGGAGCGTGACCGGGTGCGGCACGAGCTGCTCGGCCAGGGCTGGACCGTACCGCCGACCGAAGCCAACTTCGTCTGGCTGCCGCTCCGCGACCGGTCAGCCGAGTTCACCGAGCACTGCGACGAGGCCGGGCTGAGCGTGCGGCCGTATCTGCCCGACGGCGTCCGGATCACCATCGCCGACGCGGAGGCGAACGACCGGCTCCTTGCCGCCGCGGCGAGCTATCGGCACCGCGCTTGATGGCACGCGCGCGCGACCACCGCGACCTGCCAGGGGCGCACCGGGCACCGGTGTGTCACCCGGACCGGGGCTGGTGACGTGCCGCCGGAGAAGCTCTATGTGCTGCACGAGAACCCGGCGTGGTACGCGCCACTGGCCGCTGCGTTTGACCGGGCCGGCCTGCCGCACGAGCAGTGGCTGCTCGGCGACGCCGTGCTCGACCTCGACGCCGAGCCACCGGCGGGGGTGTTCTGGTCCCGGATGAGCGCCTCGTCGCACACCCGCGGACACCCGTACGCCAAGGACCAGACCCGCGGCGTCCTCGCCTGGCTGGCCGGCGCCGGCCGTCGGGTGGTGAACGGGCGCCGGGTGCTGGAACTCGAGATGAGCAAGGTCGAGCAGCTCGCCGCCTTGCGGGCGGCCGGGTTCGACGTGCCGCGGACGCTGGCCGTGGCGGGCGCGACCGAGCTGGCGGCCGCCGCGCGCAAGCTGCCCGTTCCCTTCATCAGCAAGCACAATCAGGGCGGTAAGGGCCTCGGCGTGCGGTTGTTCGCCACCCACGCCGAATTCGACGCCTACCTCGCGGGACCGGACTACGAGCCGCCCGTCGGCGGGATCACCCTGCTGCAGGAGTACCTGGCGGCCGCCCGGCCGGAGATCACGAGGGTGGAAGTCGTCGGCGGTGAATTCGTGTACGCCATCACCGCGGATACGGCCAGGGGCGGGTTCGAGCTGTGCCCCGCCGACGCGTGCGTCGTTCCGGCGGCGGGCGGGCCGGCGCAGCCGTCGCTGTTTACGCTGCGGGCCGGGTTCAGCGACCCGGTGATCGGGCGCTACCTCGACTTTGCGGCCAGGCACGAGATCGAGATCGCCGGCTTCGAGTTCATCGAGACCGCCGACGGGCGGCTGGTGACCTACGACGTCAACACCACGACGAACTACAACGCCGAGATCGAGGCTGTGGCGCCCCGGCCTGCGCTCGCGGCGCTGACTGAGTTTTTCTGGCGGCTGCTCGGGTCCGCCGCCGACCGGTAGCGAGCGGTGCGGAGGCCAGCATGCGGTTCGGATACTGGCTGCCGATCTTCGGCGGCTGGCTGCGCAATGTGCCCGCGGAGGGCATGCCGGTGTCCTGGCCCTACGTCCGCGATCTCGCCCGTGACAGCGAGCGGCTGGGCTTCGACCTGACCCTGATCGCCGAGCTCAACCTCAACGACATCAAGGGTCCGCGCGCGCCGTCGCTTGACTGCTGGACGCTGGCACCCGCCATCGCGGCGGCGACCAGCACGCTGGAGCTGATGCTCGCGGTGCGGCCGAACTACCACGCGCCCGCGCCCACCGCCAAGGCGCTGTCCACCCTCGACGTGATCGCGCCGGGTCGGATATCGCTGAACGTGGTGTCGTCGTGGTGGCAGGACGAGGCCGCGCAGTACGGTGCTCCGTTCGACGTGCACGACGCCCGGTACGCCAGGACCGAAGAGTGGCTTGGCGTCGTTCGGCGGCTGCTGCGGGAGGATACCGTCACCCATTCCGGCCCCCTGTACCAGCTTGCTGGCACCGTGCTCGAGCCCAAGCCGTCCCGGCTGCCGCCGGTCTACATGGGCGGGGAGTCGCCAAAGGCCAAGGACGTCATCGCCGCGCTGGCCGACGCCTACGTCATGCATGGAGATTCGCCCGAGGTGATCGCGGCCAAGGTCGCCGACCTCACGGCGCGTCGGCTCGCGGCGGGCCGGCCGCCGCTGCAGTTCGGCGTGTCTGGCTATGTCATCTGCCGGGACACGGAGGCGGCGGCGCGGGCCGAGCTGGCCCGGGTGCTTGACGTCCGGTCCTCGCCGGAGGCCTACGCCTCCTACCGGGACTTCATCGAAGGATCGCAGCTGGAGTCGCCCCCCTCGCTCGAGGAGTACAGCGTGTCCAATCGCGGCCTGCGCAGCGGGCTGGTCGGGACGCCCGAGCTGATCATCGACCGGCTGCGGGCCTACGAGCGGGCCGGAGTCGACCTGATGCTGCTGCAGTTCTCGCCGCAGCGTGCGGAGATGGCGAGGTTCAGCCGGGACGTCATCCGGCGCTGGTCGGCCTAGCTAGCCGACGACTTCCTCGACGATGTCGGCGCCGAGCGTGCTCAGCCGGGTGGCGACGGAGGTGTGGCCGCGGTCGATCAGGTAGCCCGGCGCCACCACGGTCTCCCCGTCGGCGGCGAGGCCGGCGAGGATCAGCGCGACGCCGCTGCGCAGGTCGTGGGCGATAACCTCGGCACCGTGCAGCGCCGTCGGGCCGTGCACGAGTGCGACGTTGTCGGCGACCTCCACCTTGGCGCCCATCTTGTTGAGCTCTTCGGCCAGGGTGTAGCGGCCGTCGAAGATCGTCTCCCGGATGTAGCTCGTGCCGTCCGCCAGGCACGACAGCGCCATGATTGGCGACTGCAGGTCGGTGGCGAAGCCCGGGTAGGTGTCGGTGATCACGTTGATGGGACGAAGCTGGCGGTCCCGGCAGACCTGGAGAATGGCGCCATGGGTGGCGAAGTCGACGCCCATCTGCTCCAGCTTCCAGCGCGCGACGCCAAAGTGCTCCAGCGACGCGCCCACCAGGCTGATCTCACCGCCGGTGATGGC
>JASHOE010000317.1 GCA_030041275.1 Streptosporangiaceae bacterium | reverse complement strand
GTGGTGAGCGAACTCGCCCCGGCGCTCAGGTCGAGAACGGCCACCGACTCACCGCGCAGGCGCGCCAGCAGCTGGCCGGTCAGCAGCGTGGTGACGGTCTGGCCAGCGCCCGCGGTGCTGCCGAGAACAACGATCCGAGCCGGTCCGGGCAACGGCAGCCTGGCCCGCGCCTGGTCACGCTGGACGTGGTCGGGCTTGCCTGGACGGTGCCCGCCGGGCACCACCACGACGCGATCACGCCATCCGGTCCCGGTACGTGCCGGAGAGGTTCGCAGCGCCCGCTCGACTACATGTAGCGGCTGGTCTGCCGCCGAGCCAGCCTGCACCGTCACGGCCCGCTGGCCAGCGCCAGGCGAATGCCGAGGGGTGGCGGGCGGCTGCCTGAGACCATCGCCCGCTCTGGCCCTGGCGCGCGTACCGGTTATGGGTACGCCTGGCGCTGGCCTCGCATCGGCAGCAGTCGCGCCAACCTCGGCTGCGACGCTCGGATCAGGCGTGGCCGCGCCCGCACCGGAGGTAGGTGGTTCCAAGCCCGGTACGGCCCCGGTCGACATCGACGTTTCCCCGCTGGCAATAGCGACCCGGTCCTGCCCGCGCTGGCCGACGGCGGGCCGGTGCGGCCAGGCTGGACGCACTGCCTGGGCTGGGTAGCTAGCTGCGTGGGCTGGGTAACTCGCTGCCTGGGCGAGGTTGCCCGGCTGCCGGTCTGACTCAGCGTCGGCGGACGAAGCGACGTCGCCGCGAGTAGCGGCGTCGCCAGAAAGAACTGCCTCGGCGGGCAACCCGGTCCTGGCCGCCAGCCCCGTGCCACCCGCCAGCCCCGGGCTCGCGGGTCCGCGCCACACCCGTGCGACGACGATGATCCGGTCTTTCTCTGCCACCGCCGCCAGGCGGCACCAGGCACGCGGCTCGGCGAGGTAGCGCACTTGGGATAGCACGAGCTCTGGTAGCCGCTTGCCTTCAAGTACCGGCCGCGTGATCAGCCACGCCATCAGGCCGGGAGGCAGCACGTAGAGCCAGACCCAGGTGTGGCTGAACGGCATCCCGGCTAGCGTCAGGACCAGCATGTACGGGACGGCTATCGCCAGGAACACGGTCACCTGGCCGATGGGAAGCGGCATCGGCAGCCGAAAGTCGTACAGCTTGTACAGCCGCTTCTCGATCTTCCAGATGTTCGTGTACGTCGGGAGCTCCACGTGCCGCCTCCTTCCGCCCGCTAGCGCTAGGCCGGCCGCGAGCCAGCGCCGATGTCAGTGCACCCCGAGTGCATTCGCGATGCCGGTCGCGATCGTCTGCACAATGCTGGGGGTGTAGAAAATGACGGCAATGGCGACCGCCAGGACGAAGAACTGAACGAAGCGGATGATCTCGCGCGTGAAAAGGAAAAAGATCGCGACGATTCCGACAATGCCGAGGAAGAGGGGTCCGAATAGACCCTGCAGATAGCTAACGAGGCCTTGAGTGCTGAGCGCCACGGGATGCGCGACGGCGAGCAGGTAAGCCGACATAGGGACTCCGGGGGTGAGTGCGCGTGGCTATGGGCGCGGTCTGCAGACTCAGGGGGGCGGTTGCGGTGATGTGGCGTCACGGCGGCCCCTGCGCCAGTGGCTGAGCGGCGGCGCCGATTGACCGGACGTCCCACGTGCCGTCGTTCTTGACGACCGTCATCGCGTATGTCATCTGCAGACCGGCCGGCGCGGACGCGATCGGCCTCGCCGTTCGGGGTGCGGGCGACGACGGCAGCTGCCAGCTGACCGTCACCGAGATGGTCCGGCTGGAGCCGCCAGCCGGCGCGTACACCGCGTCCACGGCACCGAAGCGCACGGCGCCGCCCAGCCCGGTCACATGCGCACCCGGCGCGAGGAACCTCGCCAGCGTCGCCTGGTCGCCGCTGGCGTACGCCTGGAAGAAGCCGGCCAGCTGACTCTGCAACGCCGCTTCGGCGGCCTGGTCGCCGTCTGACTGGCTTGAGGGCGCCGCAACATCCTTAGCCGGCGCTGCCAGCAGAGCGGGCTCACCGGACACGCTCATGCCGCCGCCCGACGCGTAGATCGGCACGCCGAGCTCGACCAGGCTGCCATCGGAAAGCTGGGCCAGGAGTGTCACGACCGCCGCGTGCTCGCTGCGGACGGCTATGCCCGCGACTTGCTCGTCCAGCAGCCGCTGCGTGCCCGCGCCGTTCCAGCCGAGTTGCGGGCTAGTTCCTGGTGCCACAAACGCGGCCAGCTCCTGGCTGCGCGTCGCCGCAGTAGCAGGGCTGAAGTTCAGATAGACGTTGCCGAATTCCAGCGCATAGGCGTCGGCCGCGGTCACCGGGAACTCGGTGACAGCGGCCGTCTGGTTGGGGGTCGGGGCCTGCGCGCCCGTGCCCTGGCCGCCGACGATGGCCAGCGCACCGCGGTAACCGATGAGCAGGATGACAGCCCAGACAACGACGCGCCCAGCCCAGACGAGCCATCTCCCGCCGGCACCGCCCCAGCGACCTGCGGTGTGATCGGTGCGGACGCGCGGCACCCGGCTGCCGGGGCGAGACCCGGGCCGAGACAGCGCCTCCGCAGACAATGCTTCCTGAGAACGAGACTCGTCGGCTGTCAGCTCGTCGTCGCGATCGAGGAGTGCCCTGCGAACCATCACTCCTCCGTCCGCTCTCGCAGGGGCACGCCGCAACAAGCGACGGCGCGATGTTCTTGACGCGGACCATTCTGGGGCTAAACGCCCAGCAAGCCCTGCAGGCGCGCCGGCACGCCCAGACGGCGCGTATTTGGCGCCTACTTCCTCGGTGTGCACATTGGCGCCCGGCCATTGGATCCATTCGGAGCCATCAGTCCGACGATCGGTCAGCGCAGCGCGCCTGGCCTTTTCGACGTGGAGTTGACGGTAAAACTCGTCCGGGGGCCAACGCAGTGCCACGGCGGTGCCGGTGCTCGATCGGCGCTCTCGGGAACCGATGCCGTCGGCGGCGCGCCGCGAGCCGCTGACGGCGCTCCCGCTGTGGCGCACTGGCCTGCCCGGCGCGGGGCAGTCACCGACGGTCGGCCGTGCCGGATCATGGTCCACGCCGGGCCAGAGATCGGGCATGGGCGGTCCTCTGCTCACGGTTCGCCGGGCAGGCTGCCCGTGCTCCATGGCGGAGCAAACTCAGCGGCTGTGACGCCCGTGTGACAGGCCAGCTACCCGCGACGGCGGTTCACGCGACCAAGCCTGCAGGGCCCACCATCCGCCCACGGCCGCCATTCGCGCACTCCCGCCATCTGCCTGGCTGCGCCCGCCCACCAACCACCTAGGCGCGCAGCGGTGCGGACGAGGCAAGCAGGCGATGAGCCGCTACTGGTCGCCGCGCCGGGTGGCCACCGCGAACACCGACTGGCCGAACGGCACGCCCCAGCGGCGTTCCACCCTCTTCAGGACGGGCACGAAGTAGGAGTCGTAGATCTTGACCGCCGTGCCGCCGGTCGGCGCCCGGCGCAGCAGCCGCGCAACGACCAGCCAGGCCAGCGCGCCAGCCGAGTTCATGTACCGGATCTCGGTCACGTCGTATCCGGCCCTGGACAGCTTCGCGGCGAGCCCGGCCTTGCGGTACCGACGATAGTGCCCGATTTTGCGGTCGAAGTCGCTGTACAGAAACGCGAAGGCGGGCACCCACAAAATGATGCGGCCGCCCGGCTTGAGCGCGGCCGAAAGGTCCCGCAGGGCAGCGTCGTCATCCGCGATGTGCTCCAGCACGTTGATCAGCACGGCCGAGTCGAACGGCGGGAGCGCCGCGGCATCAGCGGTGGTGCCCTTGAGCACGACGACCCGCGGATCATCGGCAAACCTGCTGCTCAGGATGCCGACGCACCGCTCCGATACGTCGGTAGCCGCCACCCTGGCGGACTGGGCGCTCAGCAGCCCGGTGAAGGTACCGTGGCCGGCGCCGATCTCGAGAACCTCGTCGCCCAGGTGGGGTGCCACCTGCTCAAAGATCCACGCCGCGTAGTTATCAGCGCCGTCGAGATTTTCTAGGGTTTCGGCAAGCTCGACGTCAGCAGCGTCGACGCTCGCGACGGTGGAGGCCTTTGCCCCCGGAAGCGGGAATTCCACCCCCGGAACCTTAGTACACAGCCGAGCTCCGCAGCGCCAGTTGTCCGCGAGGCGGCCCGCGGCCTAGTGCTGAAACGACCCCGTTCCTGCTATGAAACTGGTTTGGTTGCCTGGCTGATAATCCAGGCCAGCACGATGGCTTCCTCGCGCCAGGCGTCGTACCGGCCGCTGCGCCCGCCGTGGCCAGCCGTCATCTCGGTCTTCAGCAGGAACGGGCCACCCTTGGCCACAGCCTGCAGCCGTGCGATCCACTTGGCCGGCTCGTGGAACAGCACCCGAGTGTCGTTCAGGCTGGTGACGGCCAGGATCGGCGGGTACGCCTGGTCCGACGTCACGTTCTCGTACGGCGTGTAGGACTTCATGTACCGGTAGACCTCAGGATCGTGCAGCGGGTCGCCCCACTCCTCCCACTCCGGCACGGTCAGGGGCAGCGTCGGGTCGAGGATCGAGGTCAGCGCGTCCACGAACGGCACCTGCGCGACGATGCCGCCGAACGCGTCGGGCGCCATGTTGACGACCGCGCCCATCAGCAGCCCGCCCGCCGACCCGCCGCGGGCGATGAGGTGTTCCGGCGCGGTCCAGCCGTCAGCCACTACGTGCCGCGCGGCCGAGATGAAGTCGGTGAAGGTGTTGATCTTCCGCAGCATCTTGCCGTCGTCGTACCACCTCCGGCCCATTTCACCGCCGCCGCGAACGTGCGCGATGGCGAACGTAAAGCCACGGTCGAGCAGTGAGATGCGGGCGATGGAGAAGCTGGGATCGGAGGAGATCTCGTAGCTTCCATAGCCATACAGAAGGAACGGGGCCGTCTCGCCGCGCGGCGCGTCTTTCCTGCGCACCAGCGAGATGGGCACCAAAGTGCCGTCCGGTGCTGGGGCCCACAGCCGGTGCTGCTCATAGTCCGCCACGTCATACGGGGTGCCGTCTGGAGCCGGCAGCACCGGAGTCTGCTTCAGCAGAGCCAGCCGACCGGTCGCTACGTCGTAGTCGTAGACAGAGCCGGGCGTGATCATGGAGGCATAGCCGAGCCGGAACGTGCCCGTGTCGTACTCCGGGTTGGCTCCCGGGCCCACGGTGTAGATCGGCTCAGGGAACTCGATCTCACCCGGCTCACCGCTGGCCGGGATCACGCGCAGTCCGGTCAGCCCGTCCCTGCGCAGGTACACCATCAGGTGCCGGGAGAAAGCGTCCACGCTGAGCAGGCGGGTGTCTTCGCGGTGCGGGATGAGCGTCGTCCACGCTGCAGGGCTGGCAACAGGCGCCTCCGCCAGCTCGAAGTTCAGCGCACCATCGTTGTGCAGGATCAGCAGCCGCTCGCTGCCGTCGGGGAGGACCTGGTGCTCGACGTCGTACTCGACGCCCGGTCGCCGGGCCGCCACGAGGCTGAACTCCCCGGTCGGGTTCGCCGCGTCCAGCATCCAGAACTCGCTGGTGAGGGAGCTAGCCGAGCCGATCAGCACGTACCGCTTACTGCGGGTCAGGCCGACACCGACGTTGAACTTTTCGTCGTCCTCCTGGTAGACGACCACGTCCGCGCTGGCCGGTGTGCCGATCACGTGGCGCCAGACCTGGTAGGGGCGCCATGCGTCGTTCACCTTCAGGTAGAACAGCACGCTCGCATCTGCCGACCAGGCGCTGCCGTAGTAGGTGTCGGGGATCTCGTCTGGTGCGGTCTGACCGGAGCGGAGATCCTTGAACCGCATGGTGTAGCGCTCGGCGCCGGTCAGGTCGGCCGAGTAGGCAAGCAGGTTGCCGTCCGGGCTGACGTCGAAGGCGCCGAGCCTGAAGAACGGGCTGTCACCGGCCATCTCATTGCCGTCGAGCAGGATCTCCTCGCCGTCTAGCGGGCTGCCATCCGCGCTCATCGGCGGCCCGGCGTCCTCCGGCCGGACCGCACTGCGGCAGTGCAGCATGTACTGCTTGCCTTCGATGCTCCTGGCGTAGTACCACCAACCGCCTTCGCGGACCGGCACCGATAGGTCGGTCTCCTTGGTCCTGGCCTTGATCTCGCCGAAGATGGCCTCCCGCAGGGACTCCTGCCCGCCGGTCATGGCTTCGGTGTACGCGTTCTCAGCTTCCAGGAAGGCAATCGTCTCCGGATCGTCTTTAGCGGTCAGCCAGGCGTAGTCGTCCACGAACGTGTCGCCGTGGTGTGTCCGCTCTGCCGGTACGCGCTTCGCGACTGGGGGGGCTGCCTGCTGAGTGCGCGGCTGGTCGCTCATGTTCGCTGAGCCTACTGGGGCGGCAGGGCGGCGCTAATCCTGGTACTGGCGGGCGGTCCGCAGACGGCCGCGGGTCCGTGATGAAATGCTGCACCTGGGGAACGGGTTACCAGCGCGGCGTCCCGCTGCCCTGGAGGACTCGTGCTGATCGGCATCCTGGTCGCGTTACTCATAGTCATGGTGGTGGTAGTGATGGTCACCTGGATCCGGCGGGTGCGAGCCTGCCGGCGGATCATCGATCCCCCGGCTCCGGCTGGCGAGATCGAGGTGACGCGCTACGGCGGTGTCATGTGCCGGGCGATGATGACGAGCGGCATCTTGGTGCGGCTGGACCTGGTGGACTGGGGCGTTCGGATGCGCGGGGTCCCGCTGGCCCGGTGGATCGTGCCGCGCTGGGAGGCACGCTACGAGGACCTGGCGATAGCCGAGCTGGTTGCTACGCCGTTCAGCCGGAACACAGTGTGGTTCCGGCTCAAGGGTGGCGAGCCCAACGGCATCGGTTTCATGTCCGAGTGGAGCCCGGATATTCTCGACCGGCTTCAGAAGCACGACGTGCCAGTGAACCGGTCCGTCCGGCAGATCAAGCGCGCGGAGGAAATGTACATCGGGGGAACGAGCTGACCATCGCGTGCCCGGCCTGGGATATCCTGTGCGGCCCCGCCCCGCCTCGGCGGGAGGAACTGTGGCGAAGCACGCATTCGGCGGTGAATTGCTGGGTAGCTGCGTAGGATCTGACCCAGGCTCCGCCCGGGCCCGGAGGCTCCGCCGCGCCGGGAACGGACCGGTTGCGCACACCTGACGACGAGCTTGGCCCCCAAGGTCGAGGAGACACGCTCATGACAGACCGCCCGCGCCTGACAGTGCTCGGGACCGGCTACCTCGGTATCACCCACGCTGCTTGCATGGCCTCCGCGGGCTTCGAGGTTCTTGGCGTCGACATTGACGCCGAGAAGGTTGCCCAGCTCAACGCTGGGCAGGTGCCGATCTTCGAGCCCGGCCTTGAGGAGCTGCTGCGGGCCGGCCTGGCTGCCGGACGGCTGTCCTTTACCACCTCTTACGAGAAGGCCGCCGAGGTCGGCGACGTCCACTTCGTCTGCGTTGGCACCCCGCAGCGCCGCGACGGTCACAGCGCCGATCTCAGCCAGATCGAGGCCTGCATCGACGCGCTGGCGCCGAGCCTGACCCGGCCCTGCCTGGTGGTCGGGAAATCAACGGTGCCCGCTGGCACGGCCGCGGTGCTCGCCGAGCGCCTCGCCAGCAAGGCACCGGCTGGCGAGGCAGCGGAGATCTGCTGGAATCCCGAGTTCCTGCGCGAGGGTCACGGCGTGGCGGACACGCTGAATCCCGACCGGATAGTCGTCGGGATCAGGTCGGCGCGGGCTGAGCGTCTGCTCCGGCAGGTGTACGCCACCCAGATCAAGGCCGGCGTCGAGTTCTTCGTCACCGATCTGAACACAGCCGAGCTGGCCAAGGTCGCCGCGAACGCCTTCCTCGCGACCAAGATCTCGTTCATCAACGCCGTTGCTGAAGTCTGTGACGCCGCGGCCGCCGACGTCACCGTGCTTTCGCGGATCCTCGGTGCCGACCCGCGGATCGGGCACGCGTTCCTGCGTCCCGGCCTCGGATTCGGCGGCGGCTGCCTGCCCAAGGATGTACGAGCCTTCCTGGCCAGGGCAGCCGAGCTCGGCGCCGGAGACGCGCTGGCGTTCCTCCGCGAGGTTGACTCCATCAACCTGAATCGCCGGACGGGCATGGTGAACCTGGCTTGCGAGGTGGCGGGCGGCTCGGTGGCGGGCAAGTCCGTCTGCGTGCTCGGCGCGGCGTTCAAGCCCGGCTCGGACGACGTCCGTGACTCCCCGGCGCTGGATGTGGCGCAGATCCTGCACGGTCTCGGGGCCGAGGTCACCGTCCATGACCCGCAGGCGATCGACAACGCCCGGCTCGCCTGGCCAGAGCTGCGTTACGCAGACTCTGTCCGCGCGGCGGCCGCAGGCGCCGACCTTGTCCTCCTGCTCACGGACTGGCCCGAGTACGCCGCTATCGACCCCCACGAGCTGGCCGAGGTCACCGCGGCCCCGCGGATCATCGATGGCCGGTACGCTCTCGATCCGGCCGTCTGGCGGGCGGCAGGGTGGCATTACCGGGCCTCCGGCGTGCCGGGCGACGCGCGGTCGGACCAGCTAACCTGACGCCGGCCGTTCGCTCCCGCTGACCGTTCGCATCGGCGGAGAGTTCGGCTCCGCGGACCGCTGATCCCGTAGCTGGCTACCTGTCGCCGGATACTCTGCCCACCGTGGGCCCGCGCCCGTGCAACGGTCAGGAAGTCCGGTAGACGATCACGCCCCCGGCCACCGTCCGGTGCAAGCCCATCTGGCTGAAGACCTGCATCCAGGGCGCTGACCAGGCCTGCTCAACGAGTACGGCCCCGACGCCAGCCCGGTGAACGTACGCCAGGAACTGACGCTCTCGCGCCGGGGTGGGATGCATGAGGTTCGAAACCGGAGCCGGCAGCCCGTTACCGGAAAACGTCTTGTTGATGAACCCGCCAGCGACCCGCATATAGAAGTTCGTGTCCGCCTGGAACAACATCGCAGCGTTGCCGCGGTCGGACACCACCACGACGATCTCGCCGGGGCGCAGGTACTGACGGTAGCGGCCGGAGCCGATGAAGGACGGCAGCGCATCGGTGGGCCGCAGGGCTTCCGACTGAGCGCCCGCTGGAAGGGTCCTGCCGGTGGCGGCCGTCGGTACATACGCGATGACGGCCGCGACGGCTGCCAAGCCAAGTAGCCACTGGAACACCGTGAGTGCCCGGCTCGTGAATGGCGTCGTCAGCCAGACGGCGAGCATCATGGCGAGCGCCAGATAGCCAAAGGTGATGATTCGCATCGGCTCGATGGCGCGCGCGAAGGGCAGATTCCACAACCGCGCCCAGGGCAGCGAGCCGAACTGATGAGCGCCGATCTGCAGGACCGGCCCGACTGCAATCGCGACGATGAGCACGAAGAGAATTACCAGGAGCCAGGTGAGCCTCCTCGACGGGGCGAACACCGCCAGCGCCAGCACGACAGCCAGCAGCAGGAGCCCCGACCGGGGATCGACGAGGTCCTGCAGGTTCATCGACGACCAGGCGCCTGCCTTGGCGAAGTGCGCCGGCGAGTGCCGCAGCGCGTCGATGAGATATGGCGACACGAGCACGAGCGAGATTGCATAAGCGAGAGCCACCAGCCCGGCCAGCCGGGCCACCGTCGGCCGCTCCGCCGGTCCGGCCAGGACGAAGCCGATTACCAGGCCGGCCGCCCCCAGTGCCGTTAGCTCAACGAAGGTCTCATTGAAGATGTAGAACTCAGCTGCCATGGCGACCGACAGCAACGCGACAAAGAGCCAGCGGCCGAGCGTCCCGTCGCGCCACAGCAGCGCCAGGTAAACCATGAGCGGGAGCAGCATGATGACGCTCAGGTTCGGGTGGCCAGCGCCAGTCTCACCGACCTCGTACCAGGAAAAGCCGTAGACCGTGCCAGCCATCAGGGCGGCCCAGAAGTGGCCGGTCAGGCGTCGAGCGGCCAGGAATGCCGCCCAGGCCGAGACCGGCGCCCCGAGCACGAGCGTGAGGTTGAACGACGATATGGGTCCGAATGCAGCCGTGACCGGCGCGAGAAGCACCGCCACTGCCGGAGTCGTGGTCGCCCACGACAGGCCGGTGCCGGCTGGTGCCCCGATCTGCCGGGAATACAGCGGGTTGAGCCCGTGCGCGATGGCATACGGCCACCAGCGCCAGCTCCAGATGTAGAAGTTCGGGTCCACGGTAGCCTGCCCGATCTGCGGCAGACCGGGATGAAGGACCAGCGGCAGCGTGTAGCTGATGACGAAGAACGCGAGGTACAGGACCAGCGCCAGCAGGGCCTGGACAGCGGGCCTCGGGGCGCTGGGGTGCCGCGGCAGCACCCCCGCGCCGCCAGTCCTGAGCACGATCGCCGCAGGCGTCGCGCCCGCGTCGGCTCCGCTTGCTGTCATCGGGACGGAAGCCGCCAAGGGCCGACGAAGGTCCGAGGCACCTGGATCACGTTAAACCTCTCCTGCAAATCTTCCGCCAGCGTCCCATCGACGCCCTCAGCGACGGCTCTGGGGCAGTTTAGCCAGGGCATTATGCTGAAGGTGATCGAACGTCTACAGGTTCGGGGGCGCAGATGGGAGCCGGGTCCGGCTATCCAGCGACCGGTGGCGAGCGGGGGATGATGCGGGTCGGGGACGCCGACCGCAACCGGGTAGCGGAAATCCTCAACACGGCCTTCGTTGACGGCCGGCTGACCAAGGACGAGTACGACACCCGGCTGGAGGGCGCCTTGTCGGCCCGCACGGTCGCCGACCTCAGCGAGTTGGTGACCGATCTGCCTGCCGGGCTTACCCCCGTGGTCACGCCGCCCACGCCACCCCCGGTGCCCACGACCAACAGACTCGCTGCCGCCAGCCTTGCCTTCGGACTCGGACAGTTCCTGGTGGGGCCGCTGGCGACCATCCCGGCGATCGTCTGCGGCCATGTAGCCAGGGGCCAGATCAGGCGGACGGGCGACGAGGGCAGCGGCCTGGCGCTCGCTGGCCTGCTCCTCGGCTGGGGGGCAGTGATCGTGGTCATCGTCGCCTTCCTCGGTCTGATGGCCGCGGGAACGTCGCACGGCGGCGTGTACCCGCACTGAGCAGCGAGGCTGACCTGGCCCGACGATGCCGGGGATTGAGCCAGAAATGCCGACCAGGGTGAAGGGCGGCTGGTAGGTCACCTCGACCGGCAGAGTCCCATGACCAGGCTCGCGGCACCCGTTAGCTGGTCGGCCCGCGGCGCGCCTAAGCCGAATGCCGGAACTCGACCACGTCGCCGTCGCGCATGACGTAGTCCTTGCCCTCGATGCGGGCCTTGCCGGTCGCCCTGGCCGAAGCGATGGAGCCGGCTGCCATCAGATCGTCAAAGGACACAATCTCGGCCTTAATGAAGTTGCGCTGGAAGTCGGAGTGGATCACCCCGGCCGCCTCCGGCGCGGTGGCTCCAACGGGAATCGTCCACGCCCGCGCCTCTTTCGGCCCCGCGGTCAGGAACGTGGATAGTCGTAGCGCCGTGAACCCCGCTCGCGCCAGCTGAGCCAGGCCGGGCTCCCCCAGACCCAGCTCAGTCAGCAGCTCCGCGGCCTCCTCCGGCTCGAGCTCGGCCAGCTCCGCCTCGGTCTTGGCGTCGAGGAACACCGACTCGGCGGGCGCCACCAGGTTGGTGAGCCGCTTGCGCAGCTCGTCATCGGCCAGCTCGCTGTCGTCTTCGTTGAACGCATAGACAAACGGCTTCGCGGTCAGCAGATGCAGGTCGCGCACGTCAGCCAGATCCAGCCCCGCCGACCCGGCGCCGGCGAACAGCGTCGTGCCGTCGTTCAGCAACGTCTCAGCCTTCGCCGCCGCATCGGCCATTCTGACCCGCTCCGGGTCTTTGGCGAACTTAGCCTCCTTGGCCAGCCGCGGCACTGCCTTCTCCAGCGTCTGCAAATCGGCCAGCATCAGCTCGGTCGCGATGGTGTCGATGTCCCGCTCAGGCGACACGTCGCCGTCCACGTGACTGACGTCAGGGTCGGTGAACACGCGCACCACCTGGCAAATCGCGTCCGTCTCCCGGATATGCGACAGGAACTGGTTGCCGAGACCCTGACCGGCCGACGCGCCGCGGACCAGGCCGGCGATGTCCACGAACCGGACCGTGGCAGGCACGATCCGGGCGGACTCAAACAGCCGTGCGAGCGCGTCGAGCCGTGAATCGGGAATACCGACAATACCGACATTCGGGTCGATCGTCGCAAACGGATAGTTCGACGCCACGGCGTTTGCCCGAGTGAGCGCGTTAAACAAGGTCGACTTGCCCACGTTTGGCAGGCCGACGATGCCGATGGACAAGCTCACCGGTGAATTCTATGCGTGAGCGGGGAACGAGGCCGGTTTCGCCTCGGCAGCACCGCCGAGCGCGCGGCCGTCTTCGGCCAAGGAGAGCCCGGAGGACCAGCGACTCCGCGTCGCATCTCGTGGATGCCGGTTTGGTGGGCACCTCCAGCTGCACCAAACCGGCATCCATAACCGCGCCGACCGTGATGAGACGGCCGGCCGGGCGTGTCGCGCCCGAAATTGTCGGTGGCGGCCTGTAACCATGCTGATCATGAACGTGATCTTGCTGCTCCTCGGGCTAGTGCTCGGTGTGGCTGTCGGTGCGACGCTGGGCTACCTGCTCGCCCAGCGGAGGCTGACCCGGGCAACCGCTGATCTCGCCACCAGGGCCGCTACCGCCGACGAGCGGGCGCGGGCCGCCGCGGACCGGGCGGCCCTGCTCGAGCGCGCCGCTCAGGAGAAGACCACGCTGCTTGACGGGCAGCTCGCCGAGCGCTTCGAGTCGCTGTCGGCGCAGGCGCTCGACCGCAGCGTCAGGACGCTGCTCGAGCTGGCCGAAGGCCGGCTGAGCGCGGCCAGCGCCACCGCCACCGGCGAGCTCGACAGCCGGAAGGCCGCCGTCGAACAGCTCGTGCAGCCGCTGCGAGACACCCTCACCAGGCTTGAGGGCCAGCTCCGTGAGTCGGAAGCGGCACGGCGTTCCTCGCACGCCGCGCTGACCGAGCAGGTGTCGATCGCCCGGCAGACCTCAGACCAGCTGCGTGCCCAGACCCAGGCGCTGGTCACCGCTCTGCGCAGGCCAGAGGCCCGCGGGCGGTGGGGCGAGATGCAGCTGCGGCGTGTGGTCGAACTCGCCGGTATGGCGAGCAAGTGCGACTTCGACGAGCAAGTCACGATCGCCACCGTCGACGGGGCCGTGCGCCCGGACATGGTGATCAGGCTGGCGGGCGGCAAGAACATCGTCGTCGACTCCAAGGTGTCACTGGCGGCATACCTGGAGGCGGCCGAGTCTGCTGACGAGGTTGTCAGGGCTGACCGGCTCGCCGCGCACGCTCGCCACGTGCGCGATCACGTCGACCGCCTGGCCGCCAAGGCTTACTGGGCCGCGCTAAGCCCGTCGCCCGAGTTCGTGGTGCTGTTTATCCCTGGCGAGGCCTTCCTGGCGCCCGCGCTCGAGCGCGACCCCGGCCTGCTCGAGTACGCCATGGCCAGCAGGGTGCACATCGCCACGCCGACCACGCTGGTGACGATGCTGCGGACCGCCCAGTACGCGTGGCAGCAGGCAGCGCTGTCCGACCACGCACGCGCCGTCTTCGACCTGGGCCGCGAGCTCTATGACCGGCTAGCCAGCCTGGGCAGGCACATCGACGGGCTGGGCCGGGCGCTGACCACGGCGGTGTCGACCTACAACCGGACCGTGGGCTCGCTGGAGAGCCGGGTGCTGGTCAGCGCCCGCAAGCTGACTGAGCTCGGCGTCGTCGAGGCCGAACTGGAGCAACCGCGACCGGTCGAGGAGACGGTCCGGCCGCTCTCGGCGCCCGAGCTCATGGTCGAGGCGGGCCCTGAACTGGTGCCCCCGCCCGGTCTTGAGCCCGACGTGGCTGGGCAAACCCACTTTTATGGCGGGCGGACTTTCAGCGCCGCAGGCTGAGGCGCG
Organism: Streptosporangiaceae bacterium; assembly: GCA_030041275.1. Taxonomy (GTDB): domain Bacteria; phylum Actinomycetota; class Actinomycetes; order Streptosporangiales; family Streptosporangiaceae; genus JAJYUU01. The sequence goes on along the minus strand of JASHOE010000317.1, from coordinate 4,316 downwards.
GCGGGCCGACGAACCGCAGGCTGAGGCGCGGCGGGCCGACGAACCGCAGGCCGAAACGGCGCGGGCTGATCGGTCAAGGCTGGAAATCCCGACGGGCCAGCAGGTGCCCGATGACCGGGCAACTGGCGCGGCGCCGGCAATCCGCAGACCGGGCGGCCGACGCTACCGGAACGGCAGACCACCAGCCGCCGAAGAGGTGGCGAGGCCCTGGCCTCCGCCTGCGGGCGCGCAGCCGGGACCCGAGGTCAGCCCGTTCCCTGCTCGAGTGGCGGTGATCGGAACGCTGGCCGGCCTGCTCACAGCCTGTCTCGTCGGCTGCCTCCTCGCCGTCTGGCTGCACGTTGCGGCCGTGGCGGGACTTGGCTTCTGCGCGGCGACCTGCTTCGCCGTGCGCTATGCCAGGCGCGAGGCGCTGCTCGGCATCGTCGTCTCGATACCTGTCGTCTTCGGAGTGGCGGAGGTCCTCGCGCAGCTCGCCACCGCGCCGGCTGGCCCGAACCATGACAGGCTCATGCCGGTGCTCGAGGGCACCCTGCTGGCGCTGGCCGGGACTGCGCCGTGGCTCTTCGTGGGCACATTCGCGGGCGTCGCGATCGCTATGTGCCGCGGACTGCCGCGATGCATCCGCCAGCTGCGGTCCGATCTCAGTGGCCGACGGCCAAGCCGCAGGCCACCCGCGCGTAACTGGGCCGGCCGGTTAGCCAGACTGACCGACGGCCCGCTGGCGCAGTTCCCGCGGCAGCCCGAAGGTCATCCGCTCTGGCACGGCTTCGACCTCTTCTACAGTGCCGAACCCGAGTTCGGCCAGCCGGCCTAGCACTCCCGCGACGAGATCCTCAGGCACCGAAGCGCCGCTGGTCACGCCCACGGTGCTGGCTCCAGAAAGCCACGTAGGTTCGACGCCCGTCGCGTCATCGACCAGGTAAGCGGCGGCCGCGCCGGCGTCCTTGGCTACCTCCACCAGGCGGACCGAGTTAGAAGAGTTCCGCGAGCCGACCACGATCACCAGGTCGGAATCGGCCGCGATCTGCTTGACGGCGGCCTGCCGGTTCTGGGTCGCGTAGCAGATGTCGTCGCTGGGCGGGTCGATGAGCTGCGGAAACTTCTTGCGCAGTGCGGCCACGGTCTGCGCGGTCTCATCGACCGACAGCGTCGTCTGGGACAGCCAGGCGACCTTTGCCGGGTCACGCACCTGGACGGTCTCGCTGCCTTCTGGGCCGTCAACGAGGTGAATGTGCGTCGGCGCCTCGCCCGTGGTGCCGACGACCTCCTCGTGGCCCTCGTGGCCGATCAGCAGGATGTCGTAATCCTGGGCGGCAAACCGGCGCGCCTCGTTGTGCACCTTGGTGACCAGCGGACAGGTGGCGTCGATGGTCCGCAGGCTGCGACTCGCCGCCTGTTGCCGCACGTCCGGAGCCACGCCGTGCGCGGAGAACACCACGATCGCACCTTCGGGTACTTCCTCGGTCTCCTCGACGAAGATCGCGCCTCGCTCCTCGAGCGTGCGCACGACGTGCACGTTGTGGACGATCTGCTTGCGCACGTACACCGGGGGCCCGTACCGCTCCAGCGTCTGCTCGACGGTCTGCACAGCCCGGTCCACGCCCGCGCAGTAGCCGCGCGGCTTTGCCAGCAGGACACGGCGGGACTGGTCAGACATGGTGCCCAGTTTAGATGCGGCGCGGCGGCCGCCGACCCCGGCCCATAGTCCCGGATCCTGGGGCCGCCGGTCCTGAGAACGCGACCCGCCGACGTATTGCGCCGCTGGTGCGCGCTCAGAACCGCCGGGCCTGGCATGCTGGTCACGAACGGGGGCAAGATCTGGTGGGCCGGCTTCGCAGCCGCTGCCCGGTCCGGCGGAACGGACCGGCAGGGTTCGGGGCCAGGCGCCGCTGTGCCCGCGGTTCGTCCGGGTGCGGCAAACTCCGGGCGAGCCCAAGGTGCGGTTAGCTGAGGGAGAACGATCATCGATGGGCATCCCGCAAGTCCCAGACCAGGTGAAGAAGGCGCCGACGCTGGCACTGCGATCCTTCTTCGCCGGAATCGGCAAGATCCTGCTGGCCGCCGACCGCCCGCCGGCCAGCCTGTCGGCAGACCAGCCGTCCAGTCCGTCAGGTAGTCCGGCCGGCGGTGCGCCGACCACTCCGCGGACCAGCGGCCCGAAGCACGCTGCGCCAGGTCGGCGCGCAGCGCGCGCTTCAGCCGCGCCGTCGAAGGCAAGCCACCGATGGCGGTCGCTGGACGAGACAGGGAATGTCCGCGTGCTCGCGTCCGAGGGCCCGCCGGCCGGCGGCCCGAGCGCCGTCCCGGCGGCGGACGGCGCGAGCCCGGAGCTGGCCAGCTCTGGCGCGTCGCGCGTGATCATCACCCCGGTAGCGACACAGCCATTGACAGGGAACGTCCCCGTCGGAGCCAGTCTCGTCATCCACGAGCTGCCGTTGCCTGGCTTCAACACCATGTCAGTCGCGGCGATTCGCGCGCGGCTTCGCACCCTCGACGTGGACCAGCTGCAAGCACTGCTGGTGCACGAGACCAAGAGCGCTCAGCGCTCGGACGTCATCACCATGATCGAGCGGCGCATCCACAAGATCGAGTCCGGCGAGTGACCGGCCGGACCCGCAGAGGGCTTCGCGGGGTCGTCCCCGCTGGCCAGTGCGGCGCGCGGCAGTGCCACTAGAGACATCCGAGCAATCGCCGGTACCGGTTCGCACCGTGCTGCGGCTCGTTGGCGAGTGGATTGGCCGTCTGGGCCGGGTCTGGGTCGAAGGCCAGATCGCGGAGCTGGCGAGGCGTGGCGGCACCGTGTTCATGACTGTGCGCGACCCAGTCGCGGCCGTGTCCGTCCGGGTGATCTGCGCCAGCACCGTGCTCGATGCCACCAGCCCGCCACCCGGCGAGGGCGCCCGCGTGGTGATCTGGGCCAAGCCTGAGTTCAACGCCGCGAAGGGTTCGTTCGCGCTGACCGCGACCCAGATCAAGGCTGTCGGCATCGGCGAGCTGCTGGCCAGGATCGAACGGCTGCGAACGACGCTGGCCGCCGAGGGCCTGTTCGCCGCCGAGCGCAAGCGCAGGCTGCCGTTCTTGCCCAGCGCCGTGGGCCTGATCTGTGGCCGTGACTCCGCCGCCGAGCGGGACGTGCGGCAGAACGCAGCGCACCGCTGGCCAGCCGTTCAGTTCCGGGTCGAGAACGTGGCGGTGCAGGGTCCGCACGCGAGCGAGGAGATCATCGGCGCGCTGCAGCGGCTTGACGCCGACCCCGCGGTTGACGTGATCATCATCGCCCGCGGCGGCGGATCGATCGAGGACCTGCTGCCGTTTTCCGATGAGGAACTGGTCCGGGCCGTCGCGGGATGTGTCACGCCTGTAGTCAGCGCGATCGGGCACGAGCAGGACGTGCCGCTGCTCGACCTCGTGGCCGACGTCCGCGCATCGACGCCCACCGATGCCGCCAGGCGCACTGTTCCAGACGTCGCCGAGCAGCTGGACCTGATCGGCCAGCTACGCAATCGCGCACGCAGGACGCTCGCCGGCCGATTGGATCGCGAGGGTTCGTGGCTCACCGCCATCACGTCGCGTCCCGTGCTGGCCAGCCCGGCGCGCGAGCTCGACAGGCGCCAGGAACAGGTGCAAAGCATGGCTGAACGCGCCAGGCTGGCGACGGCCACAGCCATCAGCCGCGCAGGGGACGACGTGACCCACCTGCGCGCCCGGCTGATCGCGCTCTCGCCGGCGGCCACGCTGCGCCGCGGATATGCCGTCGTGCAGCACGCCGACGCCACCGTCGTGCTGTCTGCGGGCCAGGTCAGCCGCGGCGAATCCCTGACTGTCCGGTTCGCCGAGGATCAGCTGGAGGTCACCGCAGGCTGACAGGCCCGGACACTAGGCTGGCCGGGTGGCATCTCCAGGTGGCAGCGATGCGAAGGGCGGGTCAGCTAGGCGGGCGAGCGGTCCGCTGGGTCCGGATGGCGGCACTCGGATGCCCTACGAGCAGGCGCGCGACGAGCTGACCGAGCTGGTCAGGCGCATGGAGGCGGGTGGCCTCAGCCTGGAGGAGTCGCTCCAGCTGTGGGAGCGCGGAGAACAACTGGCCACCATCTGCGAGGAGTGGCTCGAGGGGGCCCGTGCGCGGCTCGCGGCAGCGCTGGCCAGGCAAAACAAGCCAGCTGATGCACCCGGCGCGCCGTTCTGATCGCGCCAGTGCACCTGGCGCGCCGTTCTGACTGCGCCGGCCGCACCGGGTTGGCGCTGGCCGGCTAGGACGGTCGGCTGTGCAGCCGAGCGAGCACGGCGAGCACTCCGTCGGCCCGCTGTTGTGC